>CALXTP010000012.1 GCA_944391435.1 uncultured Alphaproteobacteria bacterium
GCATTTATACCAAAAATTTGGTTTTGAGATATTCTCAAAAGAAGAGTTTGATACTTCTGGAATATATTATCCTCATTATATACTAAAAAGAAAAATTAACTCGTAAACCGTGAGTTAAGCATCACCATTTCAAACGGCAGCCTGGAAACAGGCTATTTTTTTATTTTTCATGATTTATTTTGAGAGAGGCTGTCTCGTTAGGTTTGAAGGGGGAGGGCGGGATAATCTAATAATTTTTAATGGTTACGAATACTTCATCTTGAGAGGGCTCTTCAAAAGACTTTTTTTTCGTATCAAAATGTAAAAGATTTTGTTCGGCGATTTTTCCTTTTCTTTGAGCCAACCTTTGTTTTAGGATCGAATCCGGAGCGTAAATGTAGTAGATTATCGGGTTTCCGCCTAATTGTTTGACTTTATTAACGGCTTGTTCTCGTGATGATTTAGTCCAAAAGCCCATATCAAAGATAACATCTTTATGTTCTCTGATATAGGTCGCAATTTCTTGCCATAAATAGTCAATCGTTTGTGCAAAGCAAGTTTCCCAATTGTTTTCATATTCTTCATAGGGGTATTTCAGCATGCAAACTTTATCGGGATTTAAGTGAATCGCACCTGTGTTTTGAGCCAATTTTTCGGAATAGGTCGTTTTTCCGGCTCCGAGAAAACCACATATAAGGTATATAGTTGGCTTATGACGAACCAAAATATGGTGGAACCATTTTTCTTGAAAAAAGGTTTGCTGCTCTATTTCTGCATCTGATAAATAAATGTCCGGGGGAACAATGATAAGTTTATCATCGTTATCATTTGTGCGGTGCAGGACAGCGGTGCATATTCCCTCAAATTCAAACAAAGGCGTATTAACGCCTAAAACATAAGCGTCTAATTCTTCGTTATCGCCAGAAATGGTATGGGGGATGTAGCCGTAATTTACTTCATAAATAAAACCATATTCAGGATGGAGCGAACCTAACGGGCGGTCTATTTTTACTTTAACAAGTTTTCCAAGATATTGCAACGGGTTATTCATTTTGCCTCTTTGGGTTTTTATTTAATCTTTTTTAGGGTGGTATGGGGTTAATCTTGGAAACAGCCTAGGAACTTTTCTTTTGTATTCCAGATATTCTGAACCGTATCTTTTATATAATCCTTTTTCTTCAACCAATGGAAAATAAATAAGGTTAATCCCTATAAAAATAAGCAGATAATAAGTTAACGGCCAACTTTGGAACAACAAGCACTCTCCGCCCAAGAAGAAAAAAACACCGAGCAGCATCGGATTTCTGACATAAGCATAAGGACCGCTGATAATTAACTTATTTATCGGATTCCATGGGGCAGGGGATCCTTTGCCGGTTTTGGCAAAAAGCTTCATTGTCCAAACCATTAAAGTTATGCCGATTATAAACAGTATAGGCATTAAAGACAACAAAAGAATATTTTTTGTTCCGATAATCTTAAAACCGCTAAAATATAAGATAAGCAAAGGAATGCTTACCAATACATTGAAAGGCAGGATTAAAATGGCTTTTAACATAAAGTTTTCCTTTCATGGTTTTGCAAGGTTATAATACAAGCTATGTGTAATTTTTTTCTTAAAATTTCGGGAAGCGTGTTTTAGCTGCTGTTATATATTTCCTTTTATGAAAAAATATGCTATACTGTTAGCCGAATATGGAGGTGTATTATGGTTGGAACAGATATTAAAATTGTGGAACCTGCTGAAAATCATTATGAGGCCTATATTAAAGCATGTGAACAAATGCAAGCATATTTAACCGATGATACCATAGATGATGTTGTCGGAAAAAGGGAAACGGCCGGTTTTATTTTTGCCCAGGACAAATATCAGGTTAGTACTCAAGAGGAGTTTAAAGATAAAATTGTAAGTTTTTATAAAAGTAAAAGAGAAATGGATGTTTCAGCCAATCAACAGGAGCTTAGCAGGGAAAACAGCCCTGAGTTTTTTTATTTTATAACCAAAGGAAATGAAATAATAGGCTCTATAAATGCCCGACCAATGAAAATGGATAAATTTGACAGGGAAAATGGTGTAAGGAGCTGTGAGAAATGGCACGGACTTTCTCCTGAAACGGGCGTCAGGGTAACAACATCTACGGTAATATTGCATCAATATAAAGGCAAGGGCTATGCAGGCGAAGCTAAAAGGCAGTTGTTTGACAATTTGAATAAGTACGGGATTAGAGAAGTTGTGGCTAATGCGATGGCGGATAATGAACGTTCAAACATGGCTCAAAAAAAGCTTGTAAACAGTTATGGAGGTTTTTCATATGTATGCAGCGGCATAGATAACGTAACAGGAAAGGTTGTCTATGCCAACCGTTATGTTGTCAGTACGGATACTTCTGGGAATTCAAAAAACTTATATAAAGATGCGGAATATGTAAATATACAGAAAGAAAGAGTAAAAGCAAAAATTGTGGCGAAAAGTACTGATAAAGGAACAGATGATACAAGTACGAAAATACCTGAGAAATTGCCATATGCGATGAGGGCTCCTTATAAGGCACAAACGAATTCAAAGGCAAATTTACGGGAGTTGCGTTATTTTTTTAATATATCAAGCAAAAAGCAAAGATAGCTTATAAAACGCATGGCACGTGGTGCAGATATAACAGGTTGGCAAAAAATGCCTTTGAGCAGCAATTTTATGAGCAGCCGGGAATTTTTAATTGAATTACCAAGTTAATGAGTATATTCTGATTGCAAAAAGTAAACGGCAGTTTTCTTGGAGAGGTTAGAGATGGATGATACACCAGTTCCGTTTTCACCGATTTTGATTATGGAATTTATCAGGCAGACGACTGTGGCAAAGTGCCTGGAGGGCGAATCGGCGGATATTGCCGTAAAATTTAAGCTGTGCAGGGCATATTATGATGAAATAATGGCGTTTCCGCTGAAAGCGCAACTTATCCGCTTGTATCTTGAATATGATGAAAAAAAAGAAATCTTAACGGTTAAAACCGATGAGACGTTATTAAATCGTTTTCGCGAGCAAAAATCGTTGGTTGAGATTGCCGGAAAATATGAAGAGAAATTTGCAGAAAGATATAAAAAATTTATAGAAGTTGTTAAGTAAATGAAAGGGATACCGACGATGGCTTTGATTAGAAAATATGTGTTTGGCGAGACAGACGATGATGGCAGCCTTTTGATTTTGGCGGCAATACACGGAAATGAAACAGCGGGAACAGCGGCATGTTTGAGGCTTATGGAAGAACTCTGCCGCGAACATATTAAGATTAAAAAAGGGCGCTTGACAATAGTACCGGTATGTAATCCGGAGGCGTATCGGCGTGATGTCCGGTCAGTTGAAGAAAATTTGAACCGGGTTATGACAATGCATGAAAATCCGGCTACATATGAGCAGCGCCTTGCAAATGAGATTTGTCCGCTTATTAAAGATAACCGGGTTATTTTAGATTTACATTCAACCCATTGTGAGGGAGATGTGCCGTTTGCTTTTTGTGATTATCCTGACAATTATAATAAAAAATTGATTGATGCTCTTGAAGTTGGCTATGTTTTGGAAGGGTGGCCGGATATTTACAGCAGGCAAGCTGAAATTCAGGACTTTTCTACCGAACACTGTGCACATATTTACGGTAATACGGGAACAACGTTGGAATGCGGTTATCATAAATCTCCGGCGGCGGTGGAGCTGGCTTATAGGGCTGTTATTCAGACATTAGCCGCTTTTGGCATGATAGATGGTGTTGAGGCTAAATCTTATCCGAAACAACATATCCGGATGGATAGTTATGTTATTAAACAACGGGCAGGAAAATTGTGCCGCGCGTATAAACACCTGGATAAAGTTTCTGCCGGGGAACCTTTGGCCGTATATGATGACGGGGAGCTCTTAACGGCGCCGAAAGATGGATTCATGTTGTTGCCAAATCTTAATGCCGAGATTGGAACCGAGTGGTACTATCTGGGGTCAAACGCAATGTAAAGGGGGCAAAATCAGAGCGAACTGACTTTTTTGTTGTTCCATATATTGCTGAAATTTAAGATGTTGGTGTTTGCCCTTTCCTGTTTTTGCCAGATGAGGCTTTTGGTTTCTTTATTTAGGCCGACTCCATGGTAACCCTGTCGGATGAGGTATTGCATCTTGTTGAACAAAGCCGGGATTTTGGCATGGATGTTCTCTCCTAAATAAAGGTTGTAACTGTTTTGTGCGTTTAATGAAAGCGGGGCAGGCTGGGCGCTATGGTGTATTCTTTTTTCAAGGTATAACACTTTTACCCCATCGGCAGGGTCGCGGTCTACTTTTGTTATGGACATACCGTGGTGCAGGGCATTTATCCAGCTGGCCGGATTGTCAATGGCAATTTGTATCAAAGAATGTTTTCTACCATTATCTAAGGCATGGTTTTCAATATATTCAAGCATTCTTTTCATCAGGCTGGAGCCACGATAAGCCGGATCAACCAAAATTGCTTCATATAAGACGAGGTCTTCGTTTGGAATGTCCGGACGAAATTCCGGTATGTCCCGTGCCTCATCTTTTTGTGGCATAATAAAGATTGTTTGTGCAATCAGCTCATCCTGGTCAAATACGCCAAGCATATTAGAGCTTTTGCCATTTAAGGATTTTATGTAGTCTTCTTTTGTCCGGTGCAAAATAAAGTGCTGCTCATCCGGATGCAGCCCGTTGATGATTTTTTGCTGCAGTTTTATGACATCCTGCAAGTTGTCCATATCCAATTTTTTTACGGTTAAGTGTTTCTTATTCATTTTCATTCCCTGTGGTGTTTTTTATCTATCCGACATAAAAAAAGATTTGAGCATACCCAAATCTTGCGACAAACTTATTTATTATCAAAATAAGTCATCGTCGCAGCAAAAATCTGCGCAGACGCAGAGAATGTTGTCTTAAAATATCAACCATTGTATCTAATCTTTATTACACAGGCGCTATTTATGCCATGGCTTTGTCTTTTTGTCAAGATGTTTTTGCAAATATTATTTTCAGGGAGAGTTTTTAGGCTGGGCTCTCCCTGTAATAATATTTTATGGTAGTGGCGGAGTTTAATAGCCGGGCGCTGCCTCAATCATAAAACCTCCGGCAGCCTCGTCCGGATATGGTGGCAGGGGCGCCGGTTGAACCGGTGCCAATCCTGTTTCCGGCTGGATTTGATGCATGCCGCGTTGTAGCTTTTGTTTTTTTATTTGATGATGGGCAGGGACATTTTTATATGTTTTGTGCATATAAGCATGTGTATAACAACAGCCGTTACAACGTCCGACCATGATTCCGGCCATAAAGCATAGCAAAAGTATGACGATGAGCATAAAAATTTTTTTGCAATGACAACATCCGCAACAACAAGCGTGCGTGTTTTGACATTCCGTTTTATTTTCGTTTTCCAGAGTGTCTGAATGTGAGTTTTTATAATCTACCATGTTCTTTTCCTTTGGCTAAAATTAAATATCAAATATCGTGGCGTTTTTTATATAGTTGTTTTGTTTTCTTTTCCAAGGCGAATACTTTTTAATTGCAAAAATAAAAATAGATTCTAAAATTCCGAAAGCTGATGAGGTAATAATGGCACGATTTATGGATTTTGTATTGGGCGTGTTGAAATGGCCAGTGGCATGTCTGGCCGTATTGCTGTTGCCGGCATTGATACGGGCGGCAGAGGGATTTCAATTAGGAAATTTACGCTTTTTTTCATTTATTGGTGGCGCTTTTTTGTATTTGGCCTTGAAAATTCTGGCATCTGCCCGTTCAAATCTGTCCATGCAAATTTTGGCACATGAGCTTACGCATACGTTTTTTGCCTTGCTGACATTTCACAGAGTGGTGCATATTCACTTAAATATGGACGAATCCGGCGGTTCTATGGGATTTAAAGGGAAAGGGAATTGGCTGATAACGATTGCACCTTATTTTTTTCCGCTATTTTTGTTTTTTTTGATGATGTTTGCTACTTTTTTTGCCGACAGAATACCTGACAGTTTGGTGGTTAACTGTGTTTTTGGGTATTTTTTTGCGTATCATCTTGAAAGCATTATGGTTCAGATACACGGAGAGCAACCGGATTTTAGAGAAGTTGGCTTTTTCTTTTGTTGGCTTTTTTTGCCGGGTGCCAATTTATTTGCGTGTTCGGTGGTTCTGGCCTTTAATAACGGCGGTTGGGAGGCTGTTGAATACTATTTGGCGACGGTTTATAAACTGGGCGTGTATGATGTGGCCAATGTGTTGGGATATTTTACCAGCTGAGAGTGCATTTTTCGGAAGTTGATGTTATTTTTACCAGAATACCCAGTGGCAGGATGTGCCGGTTGGACATGTGTCCGTAATCAAAGTCGGTGATGACGGGAATATCCAGGCCGGCAGTAAAATCATTGATACAATCTTCTACGTTACCGTCAAAATCATCTATAATAATACAGTCAGTAAATTTTCCGATGATTATTCCGCTTAATCTGGAGAAATTTTTTTGTTGCCGAAGTTGATTAAACATCTGGTCAATTTTGTATGTTTTTTCGTCAGTATCTTCTATGAGCAGAATTTTTTGGTTGAAATCTGGCATATATTCTGTTCCAGCAAGGTAAAGAAAGGAGGAAAGGCAACCGCCGATGATTTGTCCGGCAGTGCTGCCTTTAATCAGAGCTTTTCCGCCGGTTATGATGTGATGGTCGGCAAAAAGGGTGTCTTTTAACGATGTTTCAAGCATTTGTGATTGAATTTTTCCGCCTTTGATATCGTAAACGGGTAAAAATCCCGTGTATGAACAGATGTTTGCTTTAGCGTATAAGGCATTTTGTATGGCAGAAGAGTCGCTCAGGCCAAACAGAGGTTTGGGATGAGCTGCCAGGAGCTGATAATCCAGGTGCCTCAGAAGGCGTGCAGAGCCGCTTGCTCCGCGAATGGCAAATAAAGCTTTGATTTCCCGGTCGGTGTACATTTGTATCAGAGATGCGGCGCGCTCTGTGTCTGAGCCAGCCATATAACGGTATGAAGAAGATAAATTCGGTGCCAGTTTTACTTTAAGGTTCAATTCATTTTCAAAATAGCGGACGGCCGGCATTATATCACGGCCTTCAAGCCCGGAAGAGGGGGCAACAAATCCGACGGTGTCTCCTTTTTTTAGCAATGCCATTTTAGGTTCTCCAAAAGTTCATAACCGAGGTCGGTAATGGAATTGTCGCGGGCGCCCATTAAGACAATCCGGTCTTGTGGGCGGACAATTTGTAGCAGGTGTTGCTTTAGTGCTTCCCGGTTCGGGAAATAAAGCGCGTTTGTCCCTTTGCTGCAGGCTTCATTTACCAAATCTTGAGAGGATATGTCTTTTTTTACGGTTCCACCGGCAAAGAATATTTCCGGAATGAGCAAAATGTCATTTTTATCCAGAAAAGATGCAAAACTGTGCATAATTTCTTTTCCCATCAGGCGCATGGGGGAAAAACCGTGTGGTTGGAACATTATTAGCAGCCGGCCGGGGTAGCTTTTGAGAGCGGAAAGGGAAGCAGATACTTTGTCCGGATTATGGGCAAAGTCGTCTATTACGGTTATGTCGTTGATTTTTCCAAGTATTTCAAGGCGGCGCTTGGTGCCTAAAAATGTTTCCAAAATTTCGCAGGATGTTTCCGGCGCAACTTCCAGAAGCGAACAACAGGCAACGGCACACATCGCATTTGCAATATTAAAACTTCCTATTAAATTTAGCTTATATTGCCTGTTGCGGAAAATGTAAGTAGTCCCGTCCGGTACGGCTTTGATTTGTTCGGCAAAAAAATCGGCCGAGGCATCTTTTATGCTAAAAGATAGCGTTTGGTGCGGATTGGCAGCCAGCAGAGGCAGGCTGTTATCATTATCTTTGTTGACAACGGCACCTTTGGTGGCGCGGGCAGCGAATCTTTTGAAAAGTTCCTGCAGTTCTGCAATGGATTTGTGGTCCAAGGAGATGTTGTTAATAACGGAGATTGCAGGCGTATATTTTTCAATGGAACCGTCACTTTCATCTGCCTCAATGACGCAGATATTGCCTTTATTTAAGATTACATTAGGGATTCCCGGTTGTTGTTCATAGTTTTTCAGCAGGGCGCCATTGATAACAAGAGGTTTTTTGCCTGCTTGGTCCAAAATGTAGCCAATCATTGCGGTAACCGTAGATTTTCCACTGGTTCCGCCGACGGCGATGCCATTTGTAAAAGCGGCAAAAGTTTCAGCCAGCAAGTCGGAGCGGAGCTTGACGGGGATATTTAGTGCTTTGGCGCATTTTATATCAGGAACGGTATCTTCTACAGCTCCGGAGGCATAGAGGGCTGAGAAATCCTTATCAAGCATTGAGCCGTTTTGAGGATAAATCTTAATGCCAAGGCTTTCCAATGCTTTTTTGTTTTTTTGGTCTTTTCCCTGATCAAAACTGCGGTCTGAGCCGTAAACGTCTTGCCCGAAATATTTGGATACTTGAGCCAAAGCGCTCATGCCGCTGCCGGAAATTGCGCAAAAACCGATTTTAGCCATCTTTTTTCCTTCTAGGTTGTCATGTCTTTTTTGTAGATTAACCATAGGTCAAAAAAGTTAACTTTTTTATAAAAAAAACTTGAACAGTGTTCAAAAAAGCTTTATTATCGGGTAGCAATGGAAATTTTGAGCGGCATGGTTAAAGATGGCGAAAACAAAGGAAGAAATCAGAGTTGATTTGATTGTAAAAGCAAGAGAGCTCTTGATGGAAAAGGGGCTTGATTTTTTGACGGCCAGAAAACTTTCGGATTATTCCGGTTATTCTGTCGGAACGATTTATAATCAATTTAGAAGTATGGAAAATTTAATTGTTTGGGAGAATTGCCAAACATTGGATGAGCTGTACGAGGCGCTTTTGACGGCGGAGATGGGGTCTGATTCTTATGAAAATCTTAATCGGCTGTTGGAAAAGTTTGTGAATTTTGTTTTACAACATAAAACGTTGTGGTTTACGTTGTATAATACGCATTTCAGAGATACAATAGAATCCTATGAACCATATTATTTGCGGCGCATTATCAAAATCGTGCGATTGCTGGAAAGAAACCTGCATAAGCTGTTTGCAGCTGTTCCAGGGAAAGAACGGCGGCTATCTACTGAGGTTTTGTTTGTTACGGTGTTTGCTTTGAGTTCGTTGTTGACAACAGAAAAGGACTTTGCCGGGTTGGAAAAAGAATATGTGGTGCGGATATTGTTTAATACATATCTGGCCGGCATGTCGTATCTGGCGGAAAAATAGTGTTTTTTTATTAGCTTGTATTTATTCCAAGTCTGTGATGATTTGGCGGGTAACTTCTTTGGCATCACCAAACAGCATGATGGTTTTAGGATTATAAAAGAGGGGATTGTCCAGGTTGGCATAACCCGGTGCTAATGATCGTTTTACGAAAAGGATGTGCCTGGCCTGTTCCGCTTCCAAAATGGGCATTTGGTAGATCGGACTGTCAGTTGCTGTTTTGGCCAATGGGTTGGTTATATCATTTGCACCGATAATATATGCGATGTCGGCGGTTTGAAATTCCGGATTGATATTTTTCATTTCAACAATGTTTTCAGGCGGAATGTCGGCTTCGGCAAGCAATACGTTCATATGTCCCGGCATCCGTCCTGCAACCGGATGAATTGCAAATTTGACTGTTGCATGATATTTGTTTTGCAGTAGTTTTGCAAGAGATGCCAGTTCGTATTGAGCGCCGGATACGGCCATGCCGTAGCCGGGAATGATGATGATTTTTGCAGCGTTTTCCATCAAAAAGGCTGCATCTTTCGGTGTTCCGCGATTGACGTGTTTTTCCGTGGCGGAAGTTTTGTGATGCGTGTCAGGCGGTGTTGAAAATATAATCTGTTTTAAATGCCTGTTCATAGAAATTGTCATTAGGTATGTCAGAATTAGGCCGCTGGCGCCGATGAGGCTTCCTGTTATTATTAAGAGGTTGTTTTGTCCGTTAAAGCCAGCTAAAACGCCACACCAACCGGACAAAGCATTTAAAAGAGAAATGATAATCGGCATATCCGCACCGCCGATGCGTGTCGTAAAAAGGAAACCCCACAAACATATAAGAATAACGTAGCCTGACAGTATGACAGTAGATGGGGTTATTGCAATAAAGGTGCCAAGTGCTACGGAGATTAAGAAAAGTGCACTGTTTGCTAATTTTAGAATATTGGCAGGCAGAGAAAAGTGAAAACCGGATAACTTTATAAAAGCGGCCACGGAGCCTCCCAGAGTTATGAAGCCAAAGCCGGCAAGGCATATCAGCAGGAATGATGTATGTTCGGAAATTAAAATTTCGCTTAAACCGATTAAACCGGAGGCAAGTCCGCCGAATCCGTTAAACAAAGCTATTATCTGCGGGAGATTTGGCATATTTATTTTGCGGGCAGTTATAATTCCGGCAAAACTGCCGAGCAGGACGCTTATGACAACGGCCGGGAGATATATGCAAGGAATGTTTTTGAGATAGAAAAATACAGCAATAATAACGGCTGTTGAGGCTAAAATATTGCCATAATAAGCGTGTTTGGGCGCAGATAATGCGTGTATGGCCATAATCAGGGAAGAGAAAACAAAGATATTTATGGCGTCAATCATGTTTTTTATCCTTTGGTTTGAACATTTTTAACATACGGCCTGAGATATAGAATCCACCGAAGATGTTTACGGAAGAGAAGAAAACGGCGGCTAATAGCAGGATAAGGGAGTGAGGGGGTATTGTTGCTTCGGCCAGCAGGTCAAGAGCACCGAGTATGACAATGCCGGAAATGGCATTGGTTACGCTCATTAGCGGGGCGTGAAGCAAAGGAGTTACCTGCCAGACAGCTAAATAGCCGATAAAACAAGATAAAATTAATATACTGAACATTTGTTTATTCCTTTTTTTGAAACTGGCGATTTTGTGCGACAGGTTTATTTTGCACATTGTTTGTTTTTAACGGCGGGCAAAGCATGGCAGCAGGCAAATCTCCGGGCAGATTTATTTGTTTATCCGGGTTGATTATCCGATGAAGCAGATTATACATATTTCCTGCCCATAACTCGGAAGCCGTTGTCGGAATTGCGCGCTCGGCAAAGAGCAACCGGTAAAAGTGATATCCGGAGTTTGAATAGCGGCTTGTAGGGATGTTTATGTTGTGTGGGGTTGTATCAACGATTATACAGCCGGAGGGAACAGCAGATAAATCCTTTTTGTTTAAAAGGACAGGTGCTGCGCCGAAGGAAGTTTGGGCAGAGGCCAAAATAAAATCAGCTATTTTTAGAACCGGCAGAATATCAGGCGGAGTTGAAAATAAGACAAAAGCAGCGCCGACCGATTGCGCCAATTCTCTTGCTTCGGGGTTGATATCGGCAATGGTTATACGGCAACCCTGTTTTTTGAAAACCGAGGCGGCTTGCAAGCCTGTTACGCCGGCGCCAAAGATTAGGGCAGACGCTGGTTTGATGGAAGCAGCGGCAGTGGTTAATTGCGGTGCCATTTTTGAAGATTTTGCCAGAGAATGGAGCGCTGCAGCATATCCTCTTACCGTTTTTTGGGCACTGATAATATCTATATTTTGCGCAGCGGAAGTGCGCGGAACTTTTTCTAAACGGATATAAACGGCTTGTTGAAAAGCATTTGGTGCAGGAAGGCTGCTGAAATCTGCAATGAGAATGTGGGACGAGGTTAATTTTTTAAGCATAGTCGGCGAAGGCGGAGATATTTGCAATATAATCTGACTATCCCGGAGAATGTTTGCGGGGCTTAACGCTATTTGGGCGCCGGAATTTGAATATTCTTTGTCAGAAAAACCGGCATTTGTACCATAATCTTTTTCCAATAGTATGGTGAAGCCTTCGTTAACCAACCTTTTTACAACGGAAGGCGTGAGAGAAACTCGCGTTTCTTCTGCAGTATGTTCTTTTAAGGAGCCAATTATCATAAAAAAACCTTTATTTTTGAAAAGAATGCTGTAATATCGGCGTGTTATATAAACCACAAAAGAAGAATATCAATGTCGGAATATGGTAAAATTTTTGTTTCTTTTTTTAAGATAGGGTTGTTTACGTTTGGCGGCGGATATGCCATGCTGCCGTTATTTCGTCAGGAGTTGGTTAATAAAAGAGAATATATTGATGAGAACGAGTTGTTGGATTATTATTCCATCGGGCAGTGTACTCCGGGGGTAATTGCCGTTAATGTGGCAACGTTTACCGGGTATAAGATTTGTGGCGTATGGGGCGCCGTTGTTGCCACTTTTGCCATAAATCTTCCGTCATTGGTGATTATTATGGCATTGGCCGGGATTCTAAATACGCTTTCGGAGAATCCTTTGGTGGCGCAGGCTTTTGCCGGTATTCGGGTTGGGGTTATCGCTTTGATTTTGAATGAAGTTATTGCGTTGTTTAAAAAATCCATTGTTTCAAAATTTCAAATTGGTATGTTTGTCTGCATTTTAATATTGTTATTTGCCGTGCATTTGTCGGCTATTGCGGTGGTGTTGTTTGCGGCAGCGACCGGAGGGGTAAAATATTGGTGGGGAAAGTGAGATATTATGTTGTATGGGCTGTTGTTTTTTGAATTTTTTAAAATCGGGCTGTTTGCCATCGGCGGCGGAATGGTTACAATTCCCTTTTTATTTGATTTAACTAAAAAGTATGATTGGTTTTCAGCTGAAGAATTGACGAATATGATTGCCGTTTCCCAGTCTACGCCGGGACCTGTCGGAGTCAATATGGCAACATATGCGGGGTTTCAAACAGCAGGGATTACCGGAGGGCTGGTGGCAACGTTCGGGCTGGTGCTGCCGTCAGTTATTATTGTTATCTGGGTGTCTAAACTTTTGAATAAATATGCTGAAAACCCGTGGATTCAAGCGATTATGTCTTCTATCAGACCGGCTGTGGCTGCGTTGATTTTGCTGGCTGGAGTTGAGCTTTGCAAATTAAGCGTTACCGACTGGCAATCTGCTTTATTTGCGACGGCTTTTTTCCTGTTGGTGCATTTTTATCCCAAAAGCCCGATTTTTTATATTTTATTGGCGGCAGTGTTGGGAATTGTTTTGAAACTTTAAGGACATGGTAAGAAAATTTGGTGTATGTAGGCGGTAAAAGTTTAGTATAAAAGGGATAAAAATGATGCAAAAAGATGAGATAATTTATGATGTGTTAGGAATCGGGAATGCTATTGTTGATGTTTTAGCTAAAGTCGGAGACGGTTTTTTGACGGAAAGACATCTGGAAAAAGGCGGGATGACTTTGCTGGGGCCAAAGGAAGCCGGAGAAATATATAGGGATATTATTCCCGAAGGCGAGGTTTCCGGCGGATCGGCAGCCAATACGGTGGCCGGGCTGGCTTCGTTAGGGGCTGATTGTGCATTTATCGGAAAAGTTCATGATGATGAATTAGGACAGGTTTTCAGACGCCAAGTTGCAGCGGCCGGAATAGATTATTTTACGGAGCCGTTGCTGGAGGGGCCGGCGACGGGACGCAGCATTGTTTTGGTTACGCCCGATGCCAGCCGTTCCATGTTTACTTATCTGGGGGCGTCCAGCCGCCTTTCGGCTGATGATATCAATGAAGGGCTTATCCGAGCCTCTAATATTATTTTCATTGAAGGATATTTGTGGGATAACGAGCAATCTAAAGAAGCGGTTAAAAAGGCGGCGAGTTTGGCTAAGCACTATAACAGGCAGTTGGCTTTCAGCCTTTCGGATGTGGCTTGTGTTAAAAGGCACAGGCTGGAGTTGTTGGAGTTCGTCAGAAATAATGTGGATATTTTGTTTGCCAATGAAGAAGAAGTCAATGCCCTGTTTGATAAAACGAATTTGGAAGAAACGCTTGATGAACTGAAAAAGATTGTGGAATTGTCGGCTATTACCAGGGATTCCAGAGGTTCAGTTATTGTTAAGAACAGGGTAAAAATCTACGTTGAAGCGGAGCAAACGAAGGAAGTTGTTGACTCAACCGGTGCCGGGGATTTGTATGCTGCAGGCTTTTTATATGGAATGGTCAAAGGCAGGAGCCTTGGAACGTGTGCTATTATCGGCGGAATTGCCGCATCCGAGATTATCGGGCATTACGGGGCGCGGCCGGAGGTCTCCCTGCGCGGGTTTGTACGCAATAAATTAGCCCAATATGGAAAAAGAGCTTAATTTGGGGTGAAATTGCCTTATCCGGTGCAGCTTTGGCGGGAAGGCTGTTTTTTTGACCGTTTTTTTATAGCGGGGACTTGCTATTTAATTTTTTTTTGTTATAACAGGGGAAATTATTAAGCAAAAACAGTTTTTGATTTTATTTCAAGCCTTTTGAGGAATAAAGAAAAATGGATATTAGAAATATTGCTATTATCGCACACGTTGACCATGGCAAAACAACGCTGGTAGATGGTTTGTTGCGTCAGAGCGGTACATTTCGCGACAATCAGAAAGTTGCCGATTGCGTGATGGACAGCAACGATTTGGAACGTGAACGCGGAATTACGATTTTATCAAAATGTACGGCAGTTGATTGGCGCGGGACGCATATCAATATTGTAGATACGCCCGGACACGCAGATTTCGGCGGCGAGGTGGAGCGTATCTTGTCCATGGTGGACGGGGTCGTCTTATTGGTAGATGCATCAGAGGGGCCGATGCCGCAAACGAAGTTTGTTTTGGGAAAGGCTTTGAAAATCGGGTTAAAGCCGATTGTCGTTATTAACAAAGCGGATAAGCCTGATGCTCGTCCGGATGAAGTTCTGAATGAGATTTTTGATTTGTTTGTCAGCCTGGATGCAAATGATGAACAACTTGATTTTCCGGTTTTGTATGCTTCCGGGCGCAATGGCTGGGCCGTTAAAGAATTAAATGATGAAAAAAAAGATTTGACGCCGTTGTTTGAACTTATTTTGTCTTATGTTCCAGAGCCTGTTTGTGAGAAGGATAAACCCTTTTCCATGTTGGCGACGACGTTGGAGGCAGACCAGTTTGTCGGGCGTATCTTAACCGGAAAAATCCACAGCGGCATGTTAAAAGTTAATGACGCAGTTAAAGTGATAAATAAAAGCGGAGAAGTGGAAAGAACGCGCATTACAAAAATTATGGCATACAAAGGGCTGGAAAGAGTGGCGCTTAATGAGGCCCATGCCGGCGATATTGTGGCGGTGGCAGGTATTGCAAAAGGAACAGTGGCGGATACCATTTGTGCGCCGGAAGTTACCGAAGCGATAGAGGCACAGCCGATTGATCCGCCTACTTTGGCTATGACTTTTTCTGTTAATGATTCTCCGTTAGCCGGCCGCGAAGGAGATAAAGTGACGTCTCGTATGATTTGGGACAGGTTGCAGAAGGAAGCAGAGTGCAATATTGCGTTAAAAATTTCGCGTACGGATACGACTGATGCCTTTGAAGTAGCCGGGCGCGGTGAACTGCAGCTGGGTGTTTTGATTGAGACTATGCGCCGGGAGGGGTTTGAACTTTCTATTTCAAGGCCAAAAGTTTTATATCACAAAGATGAAAACGGCAATTTGCTGGAACCGGTTGAAGAAGTTGTTATTGACGTAGATGACGAGTTTTCCGGCGTTGTGGTAGAAAAACTCAGCCAGCGCAAGGCTGAATTGCTGGAAATGATTCCATCGCAAACAGGAAATAAAACCCGCCTGATTTTTCATGCTCCGTCCAGAGGGCTTATCGGCTATCATTCCGAATTTTTGACCGATACGCGCGGAACCGGCGTTATGAACCGAATCTTTTATGCGTATGAACCGTATAAAGGAGAAATTGAAAGCCATCGCAACGGGGTGTTGATTTCCAGCGAGAACGGGACGGCCGTGGCTTATTCTTTGTGGAAGCTGCAAGACAGGGGGCCGATGTTTATTGAACATAACAGCCCGGTTTATGTCGGCATGATTATCGGTGAACATACCAAATCTAATGATTTGGAAGTCAATCCGACGAAATCCAAGCAGTTGACCAATATCCGGGCAGCAGGTAAGGACGAGGCGATTGATTTGATTCCGCCGCGGAAGATGTCGTTGGAACAAGCACTTTCTTATATTCAGCAAGATGAATTGCTGGAAGTTACACCGAAGTCTTTGCGGTTGCGGAAGAAAATTCTTGATCCGATTGCGCGGAAGCGGGCAAAAATCGGCGCTGCACAATAGTTTTGCCGAAGGATATTTGAAAGGCCTGCTTTATGCAGGCTTTTTTTTATACAGAAAACCACCGGCTAGGCCGGTGGGTTCCTTTTTTATGGTTATATCTTTAGCGGATAAGTCTTTAAAAGCCGGGTTTGGCATATATATTTTCGGGGATAATTCATGGAGGTAATATGTTTACACATCGGGAAAAAACTAAAGAACGTCGCTTTTTCAGAGATATGTTTAATGATGTTTGGGCTTTTTGGACCAGTCCGACCGGCGCCTTTATTTTGGCGGTGTCGGCTATTGCACTCGGATATTACCAATTTTACATCAGCCGGCCGATTTTGCGGTACGAGACGAATACAGTTAAATTGATATCTTCCGGGAATGTCAATGATTATGCTGTGGATGTCAAAGGGAAAAAATATGCGGATTTATATTTGACCAAAGTGTATTTGTATAATCAGGGGGAGCAAGCGTTGTCCGGGGTTGATGTTTCGCATATCGGGCATGATCCGATACGCATAGAGGTGCCGGGAGAGGCGCAGATGCAGCATTATAATCTGGATAATGATGAAACGACTGCAGCTATTACGGCGGAGGTTGTTCCATACGGGCAGGATTTAATCTTGAACTTTGATTTTCTTAATCCGGATTACCAGTATGTGGTTAATATTTTGCATGAGAAGCCGACAGATGGCATAAAAGTGGCGGGCAGTGCATTGAATGTCAATGAAATTACCAGGGCTATCAGCGATAAGGAATTGAAAAATTGGCTTATTTGGGGCTTGGGGGCATTATATTTGGTTTTGATTATTCGTTATGTTTTTAAAAAGCTGGTTAAACATTAAAGGTATTTTAAACAGTAACGCCGATACTCTTGTTCGGAAGTAACTTTTGACGAGAGGTGTTTGATGAAGAAGAGTATAGTATGCAGTTTATTGGCTGTTTCTTTGATGACTGCTTGTGCAACCGATCCCTATACCGGGCAGAGCAAAGTTTCCAATACAGCGTGGGGAACGGGAATCGGTGCTTTGGCCGGTGCCGGAATCGGCGCTTTGGCCGGCGGCGAAAAAGGTGCTTTAATCGGTGCAGGCGTCGGTGCGGCGGCAGGTGCCGGAACGGGCGCGTATATGGATGTGCAGGCACGCAAATTGCGGCAGGAATTGTTGAATACGGGAGTCCAGGTGCAGGAGGTTAATGGGCAAATTTATCTGATTATGCCGGGAAATATTACGTTTGATAGTAATGATGCGAATATCAAACCGGCGTTTCAACCAGTGTTAAATTCTATTGCGAAGGTTATTGACGAATATGACCGGACGATGGTTCAGGTTAACGGCTATACCGACAGCACGGGCAGTGCCGCTACGAATAATTCATTATCGTTGATGCGGGCAAATTCTATTTCCAATTATTTGCGGTTAAAAGGAGTTGACGGCAGCCGAATCGTATCTAACGGCTATGGCTCGTCCAATCCTATTGCATCAAACGCTACGGCTGCCGGCCGGGAGCAGAATCGCCGGGTTGAGATTGTTCTTATCAATCGTTAAGGTTCCGGTTGCGTGTCTTTAAAAGTCTGCCGATTATGTCGGCAGGCTTTTATTTTGGTTTGAATACAAGGCGGACATACATGTCTGCCGGTTGTTGTGGGCTTTGCGGATTGTTTTTCCATAGTTTAATAAGCATATCTGCAGGGAGTTTTTGTATTTTGAAATTCATTTCTGGTTTGCTTGGTGAAGTATTGTTGCAACCGCCGGGAGCCGTGCAGTTCATTCCGACATGGATATAGTCTTTTGTTTTTCCGATATGACGGGTGATATTTGATTGTTTTACCATGACTATGTTATTGTTTTTTAATATGTATATTGCATTGTAACCGAAGTCTCGGGCGTTTAAATCAGATAGCGTGTATTGTGCTAATAACGAATGTTGTAATATACGTTTGTCTAAGGTGTATTCAATACTTAGTATATTATATTCGGGGTGGTAATATATGCGGGAAGGCAAAGCGTCCGGATTTTGGTTTTCATCGCAAAACCAATGAGGCATGTTTTTGTTATTGACATGAATGGATAAGCTTCTGGATAGGCCAACCAGAATATCCGGATTGTTTATATCTCTGCTGACATAAGAATTTCCATTTGTATCATCTGCGTTGTCCACGTTGCTGCAATGATATGCAAATATACTCTTCCACATTTTGCCGTCTTTTATCTGTCCAAAAATGGCGGGCGACGGTGTATAAGCATAAGGCATTTGGGATTGAAAGTATGATGTTGCCATATATTGGTTTCTGATATTCAGGATATCTTCTTTACTTTTTTGGTTGAAATTTTCTACGGGGTTAACCGAGAGATTGATGGAAGTATAGTATAGTGAAGGCTTTGATGCTTTGATAATATCTTCGTCCGAATATTGTGTTGTGGCAAAAGCCATATATGGAAAAAATAAAAGTAAAAAATAAATTTTTTTCATATTTACAACTCCTTTTTTATTAAAGAAAAGGCCGCACCAGGTGTGCGGCCGGATTTTTTCAGCAACCAAAAACGATTTGCATGGTATCTTTGGCTATCATATATTCTTCATCGGTCGGAATTACGAAAACGCGAACTTTGGAATCTTTAGTAGAAATTTCCATAATGTCGCCGCGTTTGTTATTGGCCTCTTCATCCAAGGTGATTCCCAGATAGTTTAAGCGTTCTATGATAAGCTTTCTGACAAGAGAACCGTTTTCTCCGATGCCGGCGGTAAAGACTATGGCATCTACTCCGCCTAAAACGGCGATATAAGCACCAATAAAGCGGATTATGCTGTGAACGTATGTGTTTAAAGCGTCTGTTGCTGCTTCATCTTTACCATAGAGGGTTTCAATGTCGCGGTTGTCCGAGTAACCGCATAAGCCGTACATACCGCTTTTTTTGTTTAATATTTCATTGACTTCGTCCGGCGTTTTGTTTTGTGATTTGCAGATATACAGCGGGATATACGGGTCAATGTCACCGCATCGCGTTCCCATAACCAGGCCGGCCAGAGGCGTGAAACCCATAGATGTATCTAAGCAAATGCCGTTGTCAATGGCGGAGATGGATGCTCCGTTGCCTAAATGGCAGGTGATAATCTTGCCCTTTTTGCCGATAAGTTCGGCTGCTTTTTGCGATACATATGCGTGAGATGTCCCATGGAATCCGTAACGGCGGATTTTGTATTTGGTGTATTGTTCCAACGGCAGTGCATACATAAAAGCTTCTTTGGGCATGGTCTGATGAAAAGCCGTATCAAAAACAACAGTTTGGGGAACATTCGGCAGAAGCTTCTTTACGGCCTTGATGCCCAGTACATGGGCGTGATTATGCAGAGGTGCCAGTTCGGATAATTCTTCAATTTGGTCAATAACCGTGTCTGTTACCAAAACAGAGTTTTTAAATATGTCTCCGCCTTGGACGATACGATGTCCGACAGCATCAATTTCATCCATGGAATTTAAAGCGCCATTCAGCAGTTCTTTTGTTACTTCCTCAATAGCTTCATTGTGGGTGGGCAGAGCAACCTCACGCGTGCGCTTTTCTCCGCCGGTAATTTTTATTTCTACAAAAGAACCGTGGATGCCTATGCGGTCTGCCTTGCCTTTGGCAATAACCTGATAGTTGTTGTCGTTAACATTAAATAATTGGTACTTCAAAGATGAGGAACCGGAATTTAATACAAGAATTTTTTTCATTGGAAATGTCCCTTTACATTTTTACAGATTTAATGAGTTGCCTGAATGGCCGTTATGGCAATCATGCCGACAATATCTTCCGTTAAAGCACCGCGCGAGAGGTCATTAACCGGCGCGTTTAACCCTTGTAACATAGGGCCATAGGCTTCGCAGCCGCATAAGCGCTGTAATAATTTGTAGCTGATGTTGCCTACTTCAAGACAGGGGAATATCAAAACATTGGCATGACCTGCGACTTGCGAATCCGGAGCTTTCTTTTTGGCAACAACCATATCAAGCGCTGCATCGGCCTGCATCTCTCCGTCAATCATAATCGGGAGATTTTTGTATTCGTCAGATTTGAGCAATTCTTGAGCCAGCTTGGTGGCATTGCGCATTTTATCTACCATTGCGCCGGAACCGGAGCCGCGGGTAGAATAAGACAGCATGGCGACTTTGGGTTCTATTCCGAATTTCAGGGCTGTTTCCGAGCTGGCCAAAGCCATATCGGCAAGCTCTTGCTCGCTGGGGTTAATAATGATGGCGCAGTCTGAAAAAATGTATGGCTTGTTGTTGGCAACCAGAATCAAGGCAGATGACACGCTTCGGTCTTTGTGGGCAGATTTTATGATTTGCAATGCCGGGCGAACCGTGTCTGCGGTGGAGTGGTTGGCGCCGGAAACCATGCCGTCGGCGTCTCCGGCTTTTATCATCAATGTGCCGAAGTAATTATAATTCAGGGTTAATTTTTTTGCATCGTTTGGCGTCATCCCTTTTGCTTTGCGAAGTTCATATAAGAGTTCGGCATAGCTTTCCAATTTTTCGGAATCCTCAGGACGCATCAGTTCAATACCGTCAAGACTCCAGTTGTTTTTATCGTAATAGGTTTTGATTTCATCCGGATTGCCCAAAATAATCAGCCGGGCAGCCTTTCTTTCGGCAACGATATGGGCTGCTTGCAGAATGCGTTCATCTTCGCCTTCCGGTAGGACGATGGTTTTGGGCTCTTTAGAGGCTCTCTCCAAGAGGTTGTTTAAAAAAGGAGATATTTTCATGGTCATAATTCCTTATGATTTGAGTGAATAGTACTAAAGTTTTTTTCAGTAAATATCATCGCTATTTAAAAGGCAATAAAAAAGTTTGCTTTTTATGCTTTTGCATTGTAATTATGTAAGATGTCAAAGTGTTTAAGGAGAATGAACGCGTGAGAAATTTTATTTTAAGCTGTTTGTGTTGTTTGTGTTGTTCCTTTTCGGCGATGGCAGATATCAGCTATGATGCAGATGTCCATGTTGATGTTACGGCTGAAAATGTTGCCCAGGCAAAAAAACAGGCAATGGCCAAAGCGGTTCGTGACGGTTTGAATGAAGTGGTTTTGAGTGTCAGTACGGCGCAAAGCGCGGAAGTTTTTAATAAACTTAATGATAACCAGCTGCAACATTTTGTTTCCGGGATTATGGTGTTGATGGAAAAGTCTTCCGATGTCCGCTATATTGCGGATTTACGGATTAGCATTAACGAGAGCGTGTTAAAAACTTATTTGCAAGAAAACGAGTTGCCTCTTGTGGTCGGCGAAGAACAGGAAGTGCTGGCTATTCCGTTGTTAGAAAAAGTTGACGGCACGTTGGATTTGTGGGGAGATGACAATGTTTGGCGCCAGGCTTTTCTGGAGCGCCGGGATATTCGCAAGGGTAATTTGGATATTCATAATATTGAAAAGAATTTGGGTAATATTACGGCTGTGGAGACTAACCGTATTTTTGATATGACCGACGCCGAGTATGATGATTTGGCGGCCTTTAATAATGTTTCTGAAATATATGTTCTCAAATATTCGCTTAAAGACAA
This sequence comes from uncultured Alphaproteobacteria bacterium, assembly GCA_944391435.1. Taxonomy (GTDB): domain Bacteria; phylum Pseudomonadota; class Alphaproteobacteria; order RF32; family CAG-239; genus CAG-267. Next base: position 21,645 of record CALXTP010000012.1, read on the forward strand.
TAAGGTATACGTTAAGTCTTTTCCGGAACGCGCCGTTTCGGAGGCCGATATTACGGGTATTTCTCCGGTGCAGGCAATAGATGTTGTTTTGCCGTTTTTTAAGGACAGTAAAAAAACAGCAGTTATGACGGAAGGGGTGCCTTTGGCAGAGGAAAAGGTTGAAATGGTCTATTCATATGCCAGATTAGGCAATTGGCTGGCTCTGAAAAAGCTTTTGGACGGATATCCTCAGGTAAAAAATGTGAATGTCATTTCTATGGCGAATAAAAAAGTTCATTTTAGTTTTGTATTTAGCGGCGTGTGGGAAAAATTGCAGACGCTTTTGGCTATGAATGGGTATAATTTGCGTGATGAAGGAGGTTATTATGTCGTCTACTAATCTGAAAGCAAACTCTACCAGCAAGTTTTATATAAATCCGTATATGTGGTTTGTGATTTTTTTTGTATTTTTTTATTGCCTGTATGTTTTGCGGTCGGTGCTAATGCCCTTTGTTGCCGGTATTTTGCTGGCATATTTGCTGGATCCGCTGACAACAAAGCTGCAGGCATGCAAAATGTCGCGGACGTGGGCAACGGTATTGGTTTGTTTTTTGATGATATTGATTTTGCTGCCGGCATTGTTTTTGTTTTTGGGAATGGTTGAAAACCAGGTAACGCTGCTTATCCAGGCTACACCGAAGTATATGGCTATTTTGGTTGAGAAATTGCGGCCGGTATTGCAAAATTTAACCGAGCGTTTTCCCGGGCTGATCAGCGGTAATTTGGAACAGGTTATAAAAGGCAATCTTGGCAACGGGATTAAATTTGCGGGAACGCTGCTTAAAGGGGTAATATCTAACGGATTTGCCGTTATCAATCTGTTGTCTTTGATTTTGATTACGCCTATCGTGACGTTTTATATGTTGCGTGATTGGAAGCCGTTTGTAAAAAAAGTTGAAGATTTGTTGCCGAAAAAATCCAAACAGAGCATCATTGACAGTTTGAAAGAAATAAATGTGATTATTGCAGGGTTTATCCGCGGGCAGTTGAGCGTGTGTCTGATTTTGGGACTATATTATTCTATCGGGCTGAAACTGGTCGGGCTTGAACTGGGACTGCTGGTCGGTTTTATTGCGGGGGTTATTTCATTTATTCCGTATGTCGGTTCAATTACCGGATTTGTTTTGGGGATTGTGTTGGCTTTTGCCCAATACGGAGATATGACACATGTTATGTATGTTGTGGCGGTATTTCTAAGCGGCCAATTTATTGAAGGGAACTTTTTAACACCGAAACTGGTTGGCGGCAATGTCGGCCTGCATCCAGTCTGGGTAATGTTTGCTTTATTGGCGGGCGGGGTGCTGCTTGGCTTTTTGGGGCTGATGCTTGCCGTTCCCGTTGCAGCGATTATCGGCGTATTGGTTCGGAATATGATACGGCGTTATAAACAAAGTTCGCTGTATCTTGAATAATAATTTTGAAATAAAAAAGCCCCTTGTTTAAGGGGCTTTTGATATTTGAGGGAATTTATAATTCTTTAACCATACGGACAAAATTTATGCCTTTTTCTTCAAATAAGTCGCCTTCTTGTTTGAAGCCGATTTTTTCGTAAAAGCCGACGACGGAAAGCATGGCGTGCATAACCATTACGGAATATCCGATTTCTTTTGCCGTTTTTTCGGCATATTCTATCAGTTTTTTGCCGATGCCTTCATGTTGGCGGCTTTCATCTATGGCAACTTGCATAATCCTGATTTCTTCGTTGTCTATCGGTACCATAATTAAACCACCGATAAGCTCGTCAGATGACGAATCTATGCATCCGATGTGTAAGAATCCGGCTTCTTGCTCACGGAATGAATCAAGAAATTTCAGCCCGAGCGGCTGCAGCAAAACTTTGTAACGCAAATCAAGCAACTCCTGGTAACGTCCAGAGCCGAATTCTATTTCAACAAATTTAATCATTGCAGCCTCCCTGTTTATGCAAGATGATTTGGTGATATGTATTAAAGCACAGTTTTATACGAGTTGCAACAGGAAAGTATAAAACCTGTTGCGTTTCGTGAAATTTTCAGTTAGAAAAAAGAAAGTTTAAGAATATTAAAACAAGGAATGTCAGATGCAGGATTTGGCTAAAATCAGAAATTTTGCAATTATTGCTCATATAGATCACGGGAAATCTACCATTGCCGACCGGATAATTGAAATGTGCGGCGGGCTGGAACATCGGGAAATGACGGAACAAGTGCTGGATTCTATGGATATTGAGCGAGAACGAGGAATTACGATTAAGGCACAGACGGTGCGTTTGGCTTATAAGGCCAAAGATGGTGAAAAATATATGCTTAATCTGATTGATACGCCCGGGCATGTGGATTTTTCCTATGAAGTATCGCGGTCTTTGGCGGCGTGCGAAGGGTCGGTGCTGGTGGTGGATGCAACTCAGGGCGTTGAGGCGCAAACTTTGGCTAACGTATATCTGGCTATTGAAAATAATCATGAAATCGTGCCGGTGCTTAACAAAGTTGATTTACCGTCTGCAGATGTTGAAAAAGTTAAGATGCAAATTGAAGATGTTATCGGTATAGACGCCAGCGGGGCGGTGGAAACCTCAGGCAAAACGGGTGAGGGAATCGGAAATTTGCTTGAAGCTATCGTTCATCAGCTTCCGGCTCCGCAGGGAGATGTTGAGGCACCTTTGAAGGCTTTGTTGATAGACAGCTGGTATGATTCGTATCTCGGAGTTGTTATTTTAATCCGAATAAAAGACGGGGTTTTGCGTAAAAAGCAGATTATACGTATGATGAGCAACAATGCGACGTATACCGTTGACAAGATAGGCGTTTTTACGCCGAAAATGAAAGATGTTGAAGAACTTTCTGCCGGAGAAGTCGGCTTTATTACGGCGAGTATTAAAAGCGTTGGCGATTGCCGTGTCGGAGATACGATTACGGATAACAAGCGTCCATGCGAGCGGGCTCTTCCGGGATTTAAGCCTTCCGTTCCGGTTGTGTTTTGTTCCATCTTTCCGGTGGACAGCAGCCAGTACGAGGCATTAAAAGATGCTTTGGCCAAATTAAAGTTGAACGATGCCAGTATTGATTATCAAAATGAAAATTCGGCAGCATTGGGGTTGGGCTTCAGATGCGGTTTTCTGGGGTTGCTGCATATGGAGATTATTCAGGAACGAATTGGCCGCGAGTTTGATTTGGATATCATTACGACGGCTCCTTCGGTGGCCTATAAAATCAATTTAACCAAAGGTGAGACCATTATGCTGCATAATCCGGCGGATATGCCTGATTTATCTACGGTTGCATCTATAGAAGAACCGATGGTTAAGGCGACAATTCTGGTGCCGGATACTTATTTGGGAGCCGTATTGAAACTTTGTACCGAAAGGCGCGGCGTGCAACAGGAATTGACGTATGTCGGATCGCGGGCTATGGTCGTTTACCATATTCCGCTTAATGAAATCGTGTTTGATTTTTATGACCGGCTAAAATCCATTACGAGCGGCTATGCCAGCTTTGATTATGAAGTTGTCGGGTATGAAGCATCCGATTTGGTTAAAGTGCAAATATTAATTAATGAAGAGCCTGTTGACGCGCTGGCCTTTTTGTGCCATCGGAGTGAGGCAGAGGCGAGGGGACGGCAAATCTGTGAACGTTTAAAAGATTTGATTCCGAGGCATTTGTTTAAAATTCCGATACAGGCAGCCATCGGAGGCCGGGTGGTGGCACGCGAGACGATTTCAGCCATGCGCAAAGATGTAACGGCAAAATGTTATGGCGGAGATGTGACGCGCAAACGGAAGTTGCTGGATAAACAAAAGAAAGGCAAGCAGCGTATGCGCCAATTCGGTAAAGTGGAAGTGCCGCAGTCGGCATTTATTGAGGCTTTGCGAATCGGCGATGATTAAAAATCAGATGGCGACGGCTTTAGGAACCTGGGCTATTTAACTTCAAAACGGCGGAGAGAATTTGCTTTGGACAGCGTTTTTTCCTGTTCAGAATTGTTTGGCAGTTTGCCGCGGCGTTGCAGGACTCGCAGTTCCATTCCATAAATGGCGTAGAGTTGCTTGAATTTAGGCAGGTCTGAATTAGGATAAGGAAGGGCATCCAACAAATCTGAAATGCTTTTTTTCTTGAGAGCCTCAATATGAGACAGTTTGATTTGAGGCATTGTTACCGGTACAACGTCAAGTTTTTGCGCGTTTTGGGGAAGAGGCGTATTGTCAAGAGAGTATTGTTGGACTTTTTGTGCTATTTCTGCCGGCATTTCCGCAGAAGCAGGGAGAGAAACGCGTACCGGGGAAGCTGTTGAAGCTGACGGAGCCCGGGTGGACTGAACAGAAATGTTTTTTGCTGCCGTTTTATTTTTTTGCGGAGCGACGGTGGTGTTTTGAGAAGTGCTGTTGCCAACTGCTGCCGTGTTTGTTGCTGTACGGGCAGAAATTTGATTATCCGAGGGAGAATAAGACAAAGAATGTGCCGGAGAATCTTTTACAGAAGATGTTTCCCTAAAAGCGTCTTCTTGTTTCGGAGTTTCGGGAGACTCCTTGGTTTTAATGTGGCGCGGCCGCATTAAGCGAATATCTTTGACGGTGCGGTTTTGCTGCATTGCTCCCTGTGGTATAAAGAAAGCGTATAGGTAGGAATCGTTTTTTGCAGATGATGACTTATATGTAAAAATACTGGACAAGAGTATGCAAATCATATACATATATTTCATAGTCGGATCTCCATGGGTAAGTATTATACTTTAAGGATATGATAGATGAAAAAAGTTTTTTTTGCATTAATTTTAAGCTTGATGGCGGTTGATTCTGTGTGTGCCGAAAGTATGGATGCCCGTTATGAGCAGGAATGCCTTGGTATTGTTAATGCTCCGGAAGTTACAGTTACTTCTTCATATGGCAAGTTAAAATATAATTTTGACAAGGACGGCCAATATTTGCGGAAAGAAACCGAAAAAAAGTATCAAAAAGAAGGTTTGGAGATGCCAAAGGACTTTGAGCCTATCGGCTTAACCAAAGTCCGGGACGGATTTCATTTTGATATGACGGTGGGGCATGCCGAAATAAGCCATGGCTATTCATGTTTATATCCGCAAAAAATTGAAATTTATTTGGGCTTCTATGTGCCGACAATTTATATTTTGAAAGATTTGGATAAATCTTCCTGTTTGTATGAACTCGCCTTGCGGCATGAAATGACACATATGCAAATATATATTGAGGCGTTGGATTATTTTTTGCCGGAATTGAAAAAAACGGCAGATAGCCTGTTTAATGACGTCGGGGTGAGAGTGGTGGCGCCGGATGTCCATGTGCCGACGGTTGCACAGCAGTTGAATGATATGTATTTGAACGTTGTTAAGGACAAGGTTGAAAATTGGCGCAAAGAAGTGGAGCAAGAACAGCTTAAGCTTGATACTCCCGAAAACTATATATTGGAAAATAAATTATGCGAAAAAGTTGAGGCTTCACGGGGAAAGTGAAGCCTCAAAGAAATAGGGTATGCCGTTTTTAGCAATCGTAATCTTTTTTTAGCCCTTTAATGCATTCGGCGATACCTTTGTATGCCGAATCGATGAAAGGCATGTCTTTGGCAGAATTGTTGCCGTAGTATATGCGAATTGTCGTCATGCCACATTGTTTGGCAAAATCTAAGTTGGAATAGCTGTCATCTACAAAAATGCAATTTTCCGGGCGGACACCGATTTTTTGGCATAATTTGTTGTAAACGTCTGCATTTTCATTTTTTTTGTAGACATTGAAATCTTCTACTGAATAAAAACGTCCGGCAAAGAAATCATATAAGCCTATATGTGTTAATATTTTTTCGCAGATATCTCTGGTTGAAGTGGAAAAAACATATTGCGGACATTTGAGGGTTTTGAGATCCTCTAATAATCCTTCGTAAGGGGCTATTGTTTTAACCAGGTCGCTTTTGTAGTTGTGGTAAGAAATATATAAATCTTTGTGCGGGATGCCATATTCGCGTGAAAAAATTTCAAGCCCGTCGCGGTAAGTGGCGTAAGACTCCTTAACTTTTTCGGTTGCTGTTTGGAAATCCAACGGAATGTTGAATTCTTCAATAGCGGCTTTGGCGGTTGCTTCATTTAATTTGTTTTTGTATTCTTCCGTTTCAAAATAAAGCGTGTTGTCTAAGTCCCAAATTATTGTTTTTTGCACTTTTATTTCTCCCAAAATTTTTATCCGCCAAATATCATAAAAGAGACTCGGGTTAAGGTCAACAGTTTTTATTTGACAATTTAGATAAACGGAATGTTTAAAATAATAATAAAAATTTGTGATAAAAAATTGTTAGTAACGGCGTTAAAAATTTTGGCGTCCGGTTATTGACCTTTAAAAAAAAAAAAATCGTATTTAATTTAGTATGATATGATACAGAGATAAAAAAAGTCATGAAGAGCGCTTGTCAAAAAGGGCGTTTTTTTTATGATAAGGATAGTTTTCGCCGGAGGGGCTAAAAATAATTTTTTACAAGATGTAGTATATATTTACGCTTTATTAATACTATATGTTGTATGGTGCCTCTAAGGCGTGAGCTGGAAAATTTGTTAAACGAATAACGAAGGGAAGAATAAAAAATGGCCAATAATGAGTTGCAGGTGCCGGCGGCGAAAAAATATAAAATGCCGTTTAAGAGTATAACCAAAAGAGATGGTACTCTCGCAGAATTTGACGGTGAAAAAATTTATAATGCAATTTTAAGAGCCGGTGAAACGACAACGGAATTTGATGCGGACGATGCATGGCTTTTAACGGCACAGGTAATGAAAATCCTGTCACATAAATTTGACGAGTCTTTGCCCTCGGTTGAAGATATTCAGGATGTGGTGGAGCAGGTGCTTATTTCTTCCAACTACTTTAAGACAGCGAAATCTTATATTTTGTACCGTGACAAGAGAAACAGAATGCGCGGGGACGGAAAGACCGTTATTGATGTTGAAAGTTCTGTAAATGAATATTTGGAGAATCTGGACTGGCGCATTAAGGAAAATGCCAATCAAGGATATTCCAACGGCGGGCTTATTTTGAACGTATCAGGAAAGGTTACGGCGAATTACTGGTTGTCTCATGTTTATCCGGCAGAGGTAGGTGAGGCTCACCGTAACGGCGATATTCATATTCACGATTTGAGCATGCTGGCAGCTTATTGCGCCGGGTGGTCATTGAAAAACCTTTTGCGTGAAGGTTTTAACGGTGTTCCGGGAAAAGTTGAGGCCGGAGCTCCGAAGCATTTGTCTTCAGCAGTCGGACAGATGGTTAATTTTATGGGGACTCTGCAGAATGAGTGGGCCGGCGCACAGGCGTTTTCTTCTGTTGATACTTATCTGGCTCCATACGTCAGAAATGATAAGCTGACTTATGAGCAAGTTGAACAGAGTATGCAGGAACTGATTTATAATTTGAATGTTCCGTCCCGTTGGGGATCACAGACACCGTTTACCAATTTTACGTTTGACTGGGTTTGCCCGGAAGATTTGCGGGAACAGCACCCGATTATCGCTGGTGTGGAGCAGGAATATACATACGGCGATTTGAGCGAAGAAATGGCTATGATTAACAAAGCTTATATCAACGTTATGATGCAAGGTGATGTTAAAGGGCGGCCGTTTACATTTCCTATTCCGACATACAACATGACGTGGGATTTTCCGTGGGAAGACGAGAATACGGAGCTGTTGTTTGAAATGACTGCCAAGTACGGGCTGCCTTATTTTCAGAACTTTTTGAACTCTTCGTTAAAGCCCGGGCAGATTCGTTCCATGTGCTGCCGTTTGCAGCTGGATTTGCGCGAGCTGCTGGCTCGCGGCAACGGGCTTTTCGGTTCTGCCGAACAGACCGGTTCTGTCGGCGTGGTTACAATTAACTGCGCGAGACTCGGCTATGTTTATAAAGGAAACGAGGCCGGCCTGTTTGCCAGAGTTGACGAGTTAATGAATATATCCAGAACTTCACTGGAAATTAAAAGAAAAGTTATTCAACGTTTGATTGACAATGGTTTATTTCCGTTTACCAAGAGATATCTCGGCACGTTGCGCAACCATTTTTCAACTATCGGCGTTAACGGCATGAATGAGATGATTCGCAACTTTACTAATGATGAGCATAATATTGCCGATGCCTGGGGACAGGCCTTTGCCGAGAAGTTTTTGGATTTTATCCGTGACAGGCTGGTTAAATTTCAGGAAGAGACGGGACATATGTATAATCTGGAGGCGACTCCGGCTGAAGGTGCTACAACACGTTTTGCCAGAGAAGATAAGAAGCGCTATGTCGGTATTATCCAGGCCGGGACTCCTGATGCTCCGTTTTATACAAATTCTTCCCAGCTGCCGGTCGGCTATACGGATGATCCGTTTGAAGCTTTGGATTTGCAGGCCAGACTGCAAACTAAATATACAGGGGGTACGGTGCTTCACCTTTATATGAACCAGCGTATTTCTTCTGCAAAAGTTTGTCGTGATTTTGTGAAGAAGGTTCTGGCAAATTACCGTCTGCCATATATCACGATTACTCCGACATTTTCTATATGCCCAAAACACGGGTATATTGCCGGAGAACATGAGTTCTGCCCGATTTGCGATCAAGAAAAGAAGGCGGAGAAGTTAAAAATGCTTGCAAAAAAGCAAGAAGTAGCGTAGAATAGTATATTAGTGAAAGGGAGAAAGATGAGCGATATTATTGATATTAATGATGTTAAGTTAAACGATTCTGAAAGACAGCGTTGCGAAGTCTATACCAGAGTTATGGGTTATATTCGTCCGACCAGCGAATTTAATGTCGGCAAGAAAGGCGAATATGATTCCAGACTGTGTTTCTGCGAAGAAAAGGCCGTACATGGTTGTGAAGCGCGCGAGTGTGTATGCAATGCGGGAAACACAATGGCTCTGGCTGCTGAATAAGCAGGGTTATTAGGCAAACGGTTGTTTGAAAGTCTGTCAGATGGACTTTATTAGAATCGGCGGTATTGAAAAGTTCAGTATCGTCGATTTTCCTAATCGGATGGCTGCTGTTGTTTTTATGCAGGGCTGTCCGTGGCGTTGTCCTTTCTGCCATAATTCGCATCTGCAAGATGTGAATGCCGAAACGAATGTTGTTTGGCAAAAGTTTACGGCTTTTCTTGAACAGAGAAAAGGAATGCTTGATGCTGTTGTTTTTTCCGGCGGTGAGCCTTTGGTACAGGAAGGGCTGTTGGCGGCAATAGAGGAAGTTAAGGCGATGGGATATCAGATAGGGATGCATACCGGGGGATATCATCCAGCACGGTTTAAGGCGGTTTTACCGGCGGTTGATTGGGTTGGTTTTGATATTAAGGCACCATTGGTGGCAGACCGATATAAAGAGGCTACCGGCGGTATTGCCGATGTGGAGAAGGTTAAGGAGAGCTTGCAGCTGCTTATAGAATCCGGAAAGGCGTTTGAATGCCGGACGACGTGTGATCCTCGCTTTTTGAGCAAAGAAGATATTTATACAATAGCAGACTCGTTGAAAAGCTTAGGTGTTAAAGAGTATTACCTGCAAAAATACCGTAAAGTTCCGTCAGATACGGATACGACGGAGGAGCAATGTCTGGCACTTATAGAAGACGAGCGTTTGCTTTCTTATTTGCGAGATAGTTTTGAAATTTTTGATGTGCGAAGATAACATCATTTGAGGTTTGGCGTATGTGCTGCCGTTATGAGGGAAGCGGCAGCATATTTGTCGTATTTGTAGGAAGATTTTTATAAGCAAACAGGAAAAAAGAATAAAAATACAGGTTTATATGACAATGTTGCAAGGAGTTTGCTGTTTGACCGTTGCTTTGGTTTTGATGTATGATATTTTCTTTCCGTAAAATCTGGGGCGGGTGAATTGAACTTATAAGATGCGAAGCGTAAACAGGTTATCTATAGAGGTGTTTTTTTGTTGATAACCCCTGCTTTTTTGTAAATTTTGCTTGGTAAAATCTGCCGATGTGTTATATTAATCGTGACTTGAAAATTTAGAATAACAGAGGTTGGAATGGCAGAATTTACAGAAGAAGAAATCATTAAAGGCGAGCAGGAATATAATGCGGATTCAATTAAAGTGTTGAAAGGCTTGGATGCTGTTCGCAAGCGTCCGGGCATGTATATCGGCGATACCGATGATGGCTCCGGCCTGCATCATATGATTTATGAAGTTCTGGATAATGCAATTGACGAAGCATTGGCCGGATATTGCGATAAAACTGAAGTTATTTTGAATCCGGATGGTTCGGCAACCATTCGCGATAACGGAAGAGGCATGCCTGTTGATATTCACAAAGAAGAAGGCATTTCTGCTGCTGAAGTTATTATGACCGAATTACATTCCGGTGGCAAGTTTGATAATAATTCCTATAAGGTTTCCGGCGGTTTGCATGGTGTTGGCGTTTCGGTGGTCAATGCATTGTCAACATGGCTGAAATTGAAAATCTGGCGTAATGACCAGCAGTATGAGGCTGAATTTGCAAACGGCAATGTTGTGGAACATATTCATGTGACGGATTCAACGCCGGGCAAGCATGGAACGGAAGTCTCTTTTTTGCCGTCGCCGGAAACGTTTACACAGACAGAATTTAGCTATGATGTGCTGGAAAGAGCGATTAGAGAAAAAGCATTTTTGAATTCCGGGGTTTATTTAAAGCTGATTGATAATCGCGGCAATGAACCTAAAGAAACAGTTTTCCATTATGAAGGCGGGTTAAAAGCCTTTGTGACGCATCTGAATAAGTCAAAAGCGCCTTTGCATGAGAATATTATTGCAATTTCCGGTATGGCTAATGATATACAGCTTGATGTGGCTATGCAGTGGACGGAAGCATATAATGAAAGTATGCTTTGCTTTACCAACAATATTCCGCAAAAGGACGGCGGAACGCACTTGGCCGGTTTTCGCGGAGCTTTGACGCGAACCGTTAATAATTATATTTTGGAAAACGGGCTGCTTAAAAAAGACAAAACCGTTATTACCGGCGATGATATGCGAGAGGGATTGACTTGCGTTTTGTCGGTTAAGGTTCCTGATCCGAAATTTTCATCACAGACAAAGGATAAACTGGTGTCATCGGAAGTGCGTCCGGTGGTTGAAAGCGTGGTGGGCGATAAGTTGCGCGAGTGGCTGGACGAACACCCGGCGGAGGCTAAGATTATTGTCGGTAAAATTGTTGAGGCTGCGACGGCGCGTGAGGCTGCGCGCAAGGCTCGCGAACTAACCAGACGAAAAGGTGTGCTTGATATTTCAACTTTACCCGGCAAATTGGCCGATTGCCAAGAAAAAGATCCTGCTCTATCAGAAGTCTTTATTGTTGAGGGGGACTCGGCAGGCGGTTCGGCAAAACAGGGAAGAGATCGTAAGAATCAGGCGATTATGCCATTACGCGGTAAAATTTTGAACGTGGAACGTGCCAGATTTGATAAGATGTTAAATTCGGCGGAAATAGGTACGATAATTACGGCATTGGGTACGGGAATCGGCCGTGATGATTTTAATCCTGATAAATGCCGTTATCATAAGATTGTGATTATGACCGATGCTGATGTTGACGGGGCACATATCAGAACGTTGCTGTTAACGTTTTTCTATCGCCAGATGCCGGAGTTGATAGAGCGCGGGTATGTTTATATTGCACAGCCGCCTCTGTATAAAGCCAAACGCGGCAATTCTATTATCTATCTCAAAGATGATCGCGAAATGGAAGATTATCTGATAAACGGCGGTTGTGATGATGCTTATTTGGAGAAGGCTGACGGAGAGAGAATTTTGGGGCAGGATTTGGTGGCTTATGTTGAAAGCACTAAAAAAGCCCGTAATTTGATTTCTATGTTGAGCACAAAGGCTCCGGAACATATTGTGGAACAAATGGCTATTTGCGGTTTGTTTGATAAGGAGCTGTTGTCCGACGCAGGACGGTTGCAACCGGAGTTGGATAGATTGGCTCAGCGTTTGGATACACTTGAGGCAGAATATGACCGTGGATGGAAAGCGGAGATTTCTGAAAACGGTAATTTGCTGTTTTATCGGACTTTGCGCGGCGTTAAAGAAGAACATATTGTCGGGGCGTCTATTTTAGACAGCGGCGAAGCTAAAATTTTGAATTCAATGAAAGAATTCTTGGCGGAGAATTTTATGCAGACGTTAAAACTGGTGTCTAAGTCCGGCGGGGAAACGACTATTGCCGGTCCGGTTACGTTGGTTGACGCCGTGATGGCTGCCGGCAAAAAGGGCATAACCCTGCAACGTTATAAAGGGCTGGGAGAAATGAATCCTGAACAGTTGTGGGAAACGACTTTGGATCCGGAAGCCCGTTCATTGCTACAGGTTAAAATTGACCAGATGGAAGAGGCAGATGAGGTCTTTTCTACCCTGATGGGGGATGTTGTGGAGCCCCGCAAAGAATTTATTCAGGAAAATGCACTTAATGTGGTTAATCTGGATATTTAGATTTGTTATGGTCGTGCTAAAATTGAAAAAGAGGGGCGAAGAGCCTCTCTTTTTTGCAGTGTTTGTGCATTTGCCGTATTTTATAGTTATCCCTATGGGGAAATCCTGGGTGCTATGTAGCTGTAGATCTATAGTTTGACCACGCTTTTGGGCGAGAACGGTATCTGGCGATAGTTTTACATTCAGCCCTGAGCAACTTGTTTTTTCTGTAAGAAGCATAATAAAAACCCCGTATTAGCATACGGGGTTTGGAAATTTATTTTTTAGTAAATGGAAAATTTTACGGTGGCGTAAATCATTATCCAAACAAGAAGCATACAAATGATGGCTAAGACTTTGCTCTTTTCATATTCTTTGTAAGTGTTCCACATACCGATTATGCAAACAACGGCATATGCGATTACGGCTAAAAATGATGCCGTGTAAAAGCATAATAAAGCAAATGTTGTCGGATTCATGCTCAAAAAAGAAATGTTATTTATCAATACCCGAAGATACTGTGTTTCATATCCGGCTGATTGCTTGAGGAAAATCATTAAAAGACGAGCGATGAAGCCGGCGGTAACCAGTCCCAGAAATGAGAATTTCCAGAATGCTTCGGCTAAGGAACATTGTCCGTAGATAAAACGTCCAAACATAAAAAATCTCCTTTTGAAGTTTTCTTTTTTATAATGTGCGATTTGCTTTTATGCAACCGCTTTTTAGAAGAAACTTACAATATTCTTGTATTTTTTTAATCCCAGCTTTTTATGTGTTTCGGCAATATGCTCATGAAGTTGGGTCCAAGTTGTGTTTTCTTCAATATACTGTCGGGCTTTTTGCGGCGATTTGGACAGCTGGATGCCAATTACTTTGCTCAGCAGTTCATACATTGCCGGACTGATTTTGTTAAAATCAATATGCAGCAAATTTTGTTCGTCAAACGTTATTGCGCCATGTTTGAGCAATGTGTTGAATTCTATTAAATCTACAATTTTGTATGTTTCGGTCGGAAAAACCGGTTTGGCGCGGAGCAACAAGCGGAAAATCCAAGTGGTGTAAATTTCTTTTAACTGTTTCTCGCTGATGATTCCTTCTTTGACGTATTCCGGCATAAAAGAAATGGATATAGTGTCGGCTTTGTTTTCTTCAATGATAGATTTGCAAATTCCGGGCGAGTTTTGATATTCACTGCTGGGGCCCAACGTATGTCCGTTTTCATGGCCGATGACAAAAAGGTGATCGGCTTCCAGGTTATAATAACGATGGAAATCAGGATGTAAAAATGCGTTGAGCATCTTTTGCGTGCGTTCCGGGTCGTGACTTAGACGAACTTGGCGATGGTAAACGTTTCTGCGGCCTCCACCGGTTTTTATGGATAATTTATCATTATTCGGCAAATTTTGGGCAACGGTTATGCCGCCGCGGCATTGCGCATAATCGCCGGTCAGGCTAATCAAGTCTACGTCAACCATGGTTTGCTTTAAATCGCCTGTGGTATTTACGGTTTGGGTGTATTTATCTGCAAACGGCATTTTAGCACTTATTTTCGGCATCATATTCTTAAACTTGAGCAATAGGTCTGTTCCTTGACGGTTGACGATGCCTACTCTGGCACCCAGCATGTCTTTGGCGACGACTTCTATCTTGTGCTGGCTGATAAGTGCGGCCAGTTGCTGATTTTCCAAGACGGTCGGGGTCATTTCGTCATCATAGTTTTCACGGCTTATGGTAAATTCAAGAGGCGAATCCTGCAGCATTGCCCAATGTTTATCGGCCAGCATATCCATATCTTCGTTGTTTTGTAACAGTGCCTGTGCCTGCCATGAAAGGAACTCTTTGAATAAGTTGTCACTGCAATAGTGGGCGGCAACTTCCAATTCATTGGCCATATCGGAAAATTCTTTTTGGAAATATTCTGTATAATCAACGGCTTTTAGTTCGTTATGATGGCGGATGACCATTGTGCGTGAAGACAAAATACGGCGGATTTCGCTAATGTTGTTATTTTGAAACATGGTTAGAAGAATCTGATGAAATTCTTCTACGCTTAAGTCTTCGGGGTAAAAGTTTTTGCCGATCGGTGTTTGCAACCCTTTGAAAATGCAAACGGGTTCGGAATCTACACCGTTTAATCCGGAAACACCGTTTAGGGAATTGAACAGTTTTAAAGAGAGGGCAGCCTGTTCATTTTGCAAGGCATTTGCTTCTAAAGCTTTTTTTAGGGCGAGGTTGTGCGAATTGTCCTGTTGCAGGCTGACGTTGTTTAGGATTTGGGCCGCCCGGACAAGGTGTTGTGCTGCTTTTTTATCTCCTTCGGATAAGGCTTGGTAGGCGGGGGACTCCGGTGACAATAATGTGATATCGGTCATTTCATCAGTGGTCATTTTTTGTAATTCTTTAAGAGGATAATTTAGTTCGTAACCGTTATAATTGGCTGTCATAATTTTATCTCCATTGTCTTAAATTTGTAAAATTCCATTTTGTTGTTTGAATAGTCCGGGTTGATGCCTGCTTTTTGTTTTAATGCGGCGAAAAGTTTTTGGTAATTTCCGATGCCTGGTGAATTTGCCGAATTGAAAAGTTCATGCGGCAACAGCAGTTCTTGTCTTTGTTCAAATTTAAATAATAGGCCTTCGTCTTTTTTTAATGGGATACTGGTTGATACGGGTTCGGCAGAGGTTAAAAGTATCAAACTTTGCGGAACTGAATTAGCCGGAAGTTTGTGCAGAACGTCTTTTATGTTTTGCAGCAGCGAAAATTCCGTATTTAGGGCGCATGCTTGCGACTCGGCTGTTTTTATGCAAAGAGGCGCATTTTGCAACAATATGTCCATGTCGGCAAAGGCCGGATGTAAAGAACGGTGCTTATTGGCGGCAGCTATATATTTTTTGAGAGCCGGCTGATAATTGTCTGCAAAGTTTTTTAGCGCGGCCAGTTCTTTTTCCTGTTTGGAATGCGGTGGCTCCGGGAGCGGGTAGAATCGGTTAAGCAAAGCTGAAACCTTGGGCGAATCGGATATGGCTTGGGCCTTTTCATAACTTAACGTTTTGGGGAATAATTTTTCATCAATTATTTTCTGGCAGATTGTGTTGAAATCGGATGTGATAACAAGGGGGGATGATGAGGCTTGTGCTGCTTGGGGGCGGGAGATGACAGTCTGCAATGTTTGTGCAATGATGTTGTTGTCTGCCAGTTCACGTGTCAGCCTGATATCGGCTGCTTGCGGGGCGGCTAAAACCAGGGCATAGATAAAAGTCGTGAGGTTTTCCCGATTTAACGTTGGAGGAAGGAGAATAATTTTTGCAGAAGAAGATTTTTCGGGAGCAAATATTGTTATCGGCGAGGCATTGTGATACCAATTTGTGCTATATGGTTGAGCCGGATATGTGTATAAGCTTTTTTGAGATGTATGGAGCGCTGTCGGAAAATGCAGAAAATTGAGCGCTAAAAAAAGGGCGACACCAATTCCAAAGGATATTTTTTTTATCTTTTGCCGTTTTTGCTTCTTTTTATCAACGTATAATAGCATAATTTCGGCCCTTTTAGTTTTTGCATTTTATGCGGCATTTTTTCATATTTTTTTGTGATAGGGCAATGATGGCGTTTTCCAATTCGGTTAAAATTTTTTCATTTAATTGGGCTATCATCGGCTTTTTTTGAAGTGCCATTTTATAATATTCCGTGCCGTTTTCACATTGTTTCCAGTAGCGAATATCGCCGTCTTTATATTGGTTGGCTTGTAAATTGGCCTCTAATTTATCTAGCACGGATACGATTTGTGCTTCGATTGTTTCTTTTTTTTCGTATTCCAAGTAAAGGTTGTAAATTTTTTTGTTCAAAGGTGGCGGCAGAATGTTTTTCAGCTCTTTTATGGCTTGATTTTCCCTTTTTTGTTTTTCCGTCTTTAATTCCGGATGAGCAATCTGGCTGGCGGCTGAATAATCACCGGTTTTTCCTTCGGCGATATCATGAACCAGCGCCATTTCCAGCATTCTTGTGTAGTCAACCGGCGTTTTTAAGTATGGGGCGATTAACATAACCAAAAAGGAGAGCTTGAAAATATGCATGGCATCGTTTTCTTCTGACCCGTCATATAAAAGGACATCTCTTTTGACGGTGCAGACTTCTTCCAGTGCCCGCATGAAATTGATAATTTTATCAACCTTTTTCATTGCTCTCCTTTTTGTTAAAACCAGATAAATTATTGGTGGTTTGCGGCATTTTTGCCAATATATTTTTTCCCGTTCATATAAGGCTGCAGCTTTGCCGGAATGCGAACTGTTCCATCTGCCTGCTGATGATTTTCCATAAACGGAACGAGGATACGCGGCGTTGCAATGCCCGTGTTGTTAAGCGTGTGTACAAACTTTACTTTGCCGTCTTTATTGTCACGGTAGCGCAAATTTGTGCGCCGTGCCTGCCATTCGGTGATGTTTGAGCAAGAATGTGTTTCACGGTAGCAATTTTGAGACGGGGTCCATGCTTCCAAATCGTATTGGCGATATTTCGGGGCGCCCATGTCTCCGGTGCAAATCTCCAAAACCTGGTAGGGCAGTTCCAAATCCTGCAGGACTTCTTCTGAAATGGAAAGTAGTGTTTTGTGCCATTTTTCGCTTTCGGCAATGTCATTTTTGCAAATGACGAATTGTTCTGTTTTTAAAAACTGATGTACGCGAATGAGCCCGCGAGTGTCTTTGCCGGCGGCTCCGGCTTCGCGGCGGAAGCACGGTGAGAATCCGGCATATAGAATCGGCAAATCGTTTTCGGACAAGATTTCGTCTGCATGCAAGGAATTTAGCACCAATTCCGCCGTGCCCGAGAGGTATAGCTCATCGGCAGGCATATAATAGATTTCGTCTTGAGAAAAGGGCAGATATCCCATGCCATACAGAGGTTTTTGCTTAGAAAGGGACGGAACGGTTATGGTTGTAAAACCGTGTTCGGTTAATTTATCCAAAACCATCATATGCATTGCCAGCTCCAGGCGGGACAGCTCATTTTTGATGGCATAGGTGCGGGCGCCGGATACTTTGGTAATGCGTTCCATTTCCGACCAACCGTTATATTCCATCAGCTCAATATGGTCTTTGGGCGTAAAATCAAATTTTGTCGGTTCTCCTATTCTTTTGACAACGACATTGCCGCTTTCGTCAGGCCCAACCGGAGAGTCCGGACAAGGCAGGTTGGGCATCCGCCACATAACGGCATCAAATTTTTGCTGTTCGGCGGCCAGTTGTTCCTGTTCTTTTTTCAGCTCTTCCCCGATTTCTTTGCTGCGGGCTATAATGGCCGGGCGTTCGTCTGCCGATGCGGATTTGATGGAATTGCTGAGGCGATTTTTTTCTTCTGCCAGTGCTTGCGTAGATGTTTTTAATTTATTGACGTCTTTGTGTAAAGCGATAAGGGCGTCAATGTCAATTTCTTCTGTGGTGTAGCCTTTTTTGGCCAGCCCCTGTTTGACCTTCTCGGCATTTTCAATAATAAATTTGATATCCAACATCGGTATTTGTCCTTTTGTTATAAAATTATTTGCAAAAATCCGAAAATAAGATTATCAATATTTAAAATTAAAAACAACAGAAAATTGAAAGGCAAACACAAGATGATAGAGGGAAAAAAGGTTTTGACCGGCGTTAAGCCGACGGGAAAGCCGCATTTGGGAAATTATTTCGGGGCAATTAAACCGGCTATTGAGATGGGGAAGACTGCCAAGCAGCATATTATGTTTATTGCGGATTACCATGCCATTAATGCGGAAAAGCGTGTTGATGTGCTGAATAAGGAAATTAAAGAAATCGCTTGTATTTATTTGGCGGCGGGGCTGGATCCGAAAAAAAGTATTTTCTATCGGCAATCCGATGTGCCGGAGATTTTTGAAATGACTACCATTTTGACGGCTTTTACGCCAAAAGGGTTTATGAATAAAGCGCACGCATACAAGGCAGCCGTGGATAAAAATGTTGCAGCGGGCAAGCCTAATGATGACGGTATTAATATGGGGCTGTATACATATCCTATTTTGATGGCGGCGGATATCTTGTCGTTTGATACGGATATTGTTCCGGTGGGCAAAGACCAAGTTCAACATGTGGAAATAGCTAGGGATATTGCCGGAGCTATCAATGCATATTACGGAAAAGATGTTTTGGTACAGCCTGAGGCAGCATTTGATGACAATATTGCCGTTATTCCGGGGACAGACGGTAGAAAAATGAGTAAATCTTATGGCAATGTTATTCCGATGTTTGAGGATGATAAGGTTCTTAAGAAAGCCGTATTTTCTATTAAAACGGATTCAAAACCGGTTGAGGAACCCAAAAATCCAGAAGAAGTTTTGGTGTATGAGATTTATAAAGCTTTTGCTCCGGATGATAAAGTACAGGAAATGGCCGAAGGGCTTAAAAATGGAAAATTGGGCTATGGGCATATTAAAAATATGCTGTTAGATGCTATTTTGGAAAAAACAACCAAAGAAAGAGAAATTTATAACTATTACATGAATCATTTTGATGAAGTGCAAGCCATATTGGATGAGGGCGCGGTGCGGGCGCGGGCCATTGCTTCGCGGACTTTGAAAAGGCTGAAGGAAACCGTTTTCGGATTTTAAAAGGCCTGTTATAGCCAATATAAAAAAGAAAGCTTCCAAGTTTGGGAGCTTTTTATTTGAATGTTTTTTATGGGAGGTATGGCAAAAAGGCAGATTATTTTATCGGCGGCTGATTTGTTGTATTGCCGCCGGCAGATTGTCCTGTCGGAGAAGATGCTTCTTTTTTATCGGCCGGATTGGTTGCTGCTGCCCTGTTACTTTGATTTAGAGCCATTTTTTTCAGGATGTTTTCGCGTGCTTGACGGGCTTTTTCGGAGAGGCTTTCCTGCGGGCTTTGCTGTTTTGGTTGCTCTTGCGGTTTTGGGTCTTCCCGGTCTTTTTTTTTTAGCGGTGCTATGTAGGCATGCACAATTTCGCTTTCAGCATTTTCATCCGGATTGTATTTCATTTCGCAAACGTATAGGTTTGATATGCTTTTTAGTTTCTCTATAGCTTCCGGTTGTAATCCGTCTATAAAGATTAGGTCATCCTTACAACGTTCCAATTCAATGCGGCGGCTGTTTTCATTTAATGCAAACGAAGGGTTTTGCGGTTGTTTTTCGTCTGCGTAAATCAAAGCCATGATTTCGCCTTTGTCGTTCTCTATCAGCTCGTAGGTGTCTTCGGGAATAACCTGCGCGGCTTGAGGCGAGCCGGCGCCCGGCTTTTTTTCTTGGGTAATCTGCGGAGTTTGCCCCGTATTTTGAGTCGTATCTGCCATTTTTGTGTCCCTTGTTTATTTATGTTGGGTGAAATGTAGCATAAAGTTCTTAAAAATGTGTTACAAAAAAGATTTTTGAACGGTTTTTTATTGCAATCTAAAAAAAATATGTTATAAAGCTGTTGCTAGATATAACTAAATAATATGAAAAGGGGTGATTTAAGTGGTTCAAGTTACTGTTATCGGTAATGACGTTGCTCAGTCTTTGAAGGTTTTGAAGAAAAAGATGCAGAGAGAAGGTATCTTCCGTGAAATGAAACTGCGTCGTTGTCATGAGAAAGCTTCCGAGAAAAAGGCTCGTCGTCAGGCTGAAGCCGTCAGACGTGCCCGTAAGCAGCTTCGGAAACGCTTAGATACTGAAGGCTTCTAGTTTTTACAAGATGCTTTTTATAAAAACCGCCGATTGTTGTCGGCGGTTTTTTTGGTAATATCAGTATTTTTATTAATAAGTGCTAAAATTTGATGAAGCAACGTACTCGGGGGCCTTCACTCCATACAGCCCAATATCTGTTAGAAGAATCTATACTTGCTTTATTATCATCTCCGGAATAATTAATGACATATGAGGCACAAGTATATCCACGGCTGGATACATCTCCTCCACCCCCGCAATCGGAGTTATGAGTCTCTGTTGATGAATTGTATTCTGCACGTGAGTAACCTTTGGTTAATTGTGTTCCTGCAGCTTTTGCAAACCCTATATTCATTTGGTTAAATTTATTTAACATAAGTAATAATTCTCCGGCGGCGGGTAAATACCAATCACCTTTTGATGTTCCTACTGTTGTTAAGTTATAGCAATAATTTGCTGCAGGATAGAGAGAGGTACTGGCAATAACAAGGGCAGAGGTATTAGATTTTCCATTGAAGTCATTTTTTGCTTGTTCATCTGTTAAATTTGGAAGATTCGGAACATCCATTTGGACTTTATAATAGTTAGAGGAAGCCCATTGACGGTTTGTTTCAAATTTATAGGATGCTATTCTGCGAGAAGGATCAACAACAACGCCTATAACGGTTTTTCCTTCAATCATATTTTTTGAAGTGGTTTTATCAGAATAAAGTAAATCACCGGCAGCCATGACATAAACTTCTTTTTCCTTACAAAAAACTTTAGAGGTATCGAAAGGGCAGCGGATGATGTCTCCGGAACATGCGCTTTCGGATTTGGTATATCCGAGAGCGGAACAGTCGTTTGAAACACATGCGGCCAAGACAGGCGCTGCGGCGGCGAAGGTAAGGCCGGCGGAGAGCAGATAAAGCGGAATTTTGGAATAAACGTTCATAGTTTTTCTCCTTAATTGAAATCGATACAGGCAAATTTTGAAGCGTCAAACGGACAGGCTATTTTTGACAACGAACCGCATGAACCGGAACTGCGTTGGTATCCGAGCGCGTTGCAGTCAATGGTCTTCGGAACCGCGCACCAGAAAGTGTCGGTATCGGTTTTGTTGTCTTTGCATCCGGTTATTTTGTAATAGGTGCC
>CALXTP010000013.1 GCA_944391435.1 uncultured Alphaproteobacteria bacterium
CCCCTCCGGTGAAACCTATCCGAATGAGCGGCCGCCGCACCCTACTAAAGAGGCCGGAGCATCTATCAAGGCAATGTCTATGAAACCGATGTCTTTGATTTGCAAACGGGAGGCAAAGAAATCCGTCAATGTGGCTATCAATTCATCTTTACGCCCGACGCCGATGGAAATCAACTGCGCCATCACCCCTTTGTTTGCGCTTTCGCCGCCAAAGGCCATAGCGGGATTATATACCAAGTTGACGGCAACATACCCGACCGGCTTGCCTAACGCGGAAGCAACAATGTCCGAGGCTTCTTCTGCCAAAACGGCGCCATCGGCAAATTTGACATTAGTATATGCGGTTAAATAAGGCATATTCTTTCTCCTATCTGTTTTTGGGTTAATGCAGCTGAGTATGATATAATGAAGCGTAAATGCCGTTTGGCTTGTCTATCAACTCATCGTGCGTGCCGATTTCCGCAATCTTGCCGTAATTGACGACAACAATCTTATCCGCATTGCGGACGGTGGATAAGCGGTGCGCGATAATAAATACCGTACGGTCGGCCATCAGGTTTTCTATCGCCTGCTGCACAATCGCCTCAGACTTGTTATCCAACGCGGAGGTCGCCTCATCCAAAATGACTATCGGGGCGTTTTTGATGAACGCGCGCGCTATGGCTATGCGCTGCTTCTGACCGCCGGACAGCAAAACGCCGCGCTCGCCGATTTCTGTATCCAGCCCCTTATCCAAGGTGGCAATAAATTCATCCAGACAGGCGCATTTGACGGCCTTGTCCAGCTCTTCTTTTGATGCCTGTTCATTGCCGAGCAATATATTGTCGCGAATCGTGCCGCCAAAAAGAAAATTGTCTTGAAAAACAATTGCGATTTTATCCCGCAGCGAATCTATATCAAACTCGCGAATATCCGTCCCGTCAATCATCACTTTGCCGCCGGTTACGTCATAGAATCGGGGCAGCAAGTTGACCATCGTGGTTTTGCCGCCGCCCGAATTGCCGACAAAAGCAACGGTTTCGCCAATATTTATTTTGAGATTTATGTGGTCTAAAACGGTTTTACCCTTAACGTAGGCAAAGCTGACATCTTTGTATTCTATGCAATCTTTCGGCGTGGGCAGAATTTTCGGATGTTCACAGTTGACAATATCCGGACGGCGTTCCAACACGCTAAACACGCGCTCCATGGCCATTAACGCCATCTGGACACTGTTGAAATTGTTGCCGATGCTCTTTATCGGGTTGTACAACATTATCAGCGCGGCAATAAACGAAACAAAGCTGCCCGGCGTTATCTGATGTGTAACAATCAGATATGAACCCAGCCAGATAACCGCGGCCACACCGAACGAAACAATAAAATGCATCAGCGGCGACAACATCCCGGTACGCTGAATCATCTTCATACCGATTTTAAACACGCTGTCCAACGTGGTGCAAAAACGCGCATTCTGGTACTCATACAAATTATATGAAGAAATGATGCGGTTGCCGTTATAAGTTTCATTAAAATGCGTCATTACCGCCGAACCGGAAAAAACAGACTTGTCCATCAGGGATTTTATCCGCTTGCGCACGCGGGTCAGCGGAAACAGGGCGCCCAATAAAATTAACGTTGCGACAATCGCCAACTGCCAGGAATTATAAAACAAAACGCAAATCAGCGACAATGACGAAAACAGGCGGGTGGTAAACAGCTTCATGTTGTTTAAAAGCCCGCTGCAGGCCGCATCCACATCATTATTAAAGCGAAAAATAATGTCGCCGGAAGTGTTTTTATCAAAAAAAGCGGCGTTATAATGCATCAGCTTGTAGAACAGCTTTTTTTTGACATCCATGGCAATGCGCTGGCCGACCCAGGTGTTCAAATATGTTGCGCTATAGGTCAAAAGGCTCTGGCACAGGCTGAAGACAACTATCAAAAGCGGAATTAACAGCGTTGATTTTGCCATGGTGCTTTTTTCTACCATCACAACATCCATATAAGGTTTTAACGCCCAGGCAATGACCGCATCCATGGCGCCAATCGGAATGGTTATCAAAACGGCTATCAGCGCCCGCCCCCAGTATGGCTTGACATACGGTAAAATTTTACGATAGTTGACAATGAGATTTAAGTTTAAAAACTTGTTTTTTAACTTTTGAAACATAAGCTTTCCCATAATACGCGTTCTTACTGCCGCCCCATATAAACGGATAATAACGGCGGCAACCGCGCCACTTCGGCACGGTTTTTATTTTTTTAACAAAGTTTTTAGCAGATGTAAACAGAAAAATTCCCGATATCAGGCATATCTCTCCGCCAGGGAAAATGTTTGCCGCTGCCTGATGAGAATCTTTTATTGCGTATCTATAAAAAATGCGTATTTTGCACTTTAATCTTGCGTACGGGAATTTATTTCCCTTTGTTTTTGACATAACGGGAAAGCTGCAATCCGGCGGCAAAAAAAGTCGTCCGGTTAAGGACGGCTTTCCACTTAGCAAATCGCAGCTGCGGCTTTACAATATTTCTATTGAACCGGCAGCCGTGCGACCGCGATCGTCATAAATTTCATAGCTGACGCGCTGGCCTTCATATAATTTCCTCAAACCTTTTTCTTCCAGCTTGGTAATGTGTACAAACACGTCTTTGCCGCCGTTTTCCGGCTGGATAAAACCATAGCCTTTGCGGGAATTAAACCATTTTACAGTTCCTGTTGTCATAATGTCTCCTATACTAAAAAATAGTTACGCCTACACCGTCAGGTTTTCACCCGACATCTTTTATTATATTACTATTTATTTTTTAGTCAAGATGTAAAGTACACTCAAAGGTTGTTTTTTGATAATATATTTTGAATCTGCTTTTTTAAATATTCGCGAAATTCCGGATTTATCCCCTTTTGGCGGCTTTTTTGCTCCATGGCTTCAATTATCTCGGCCTGATATTTCGGCTTATTGACGGCGATGCGCCCCAGATACCAGGCACTGGCCTCAAACACCTGTTTTTCAGAGCTGTTCAGCCCAAGCAGAATCCCCTCATACGTCGGAGAGAAACGCTTTTTTATTTCTGTGTGCGACAGGGCATAAGAGGCTTTTTGGATTTTTTGCGCTTCTGCAGGAGTCATGTTATCCGGCTTGCGCTTATGCAAAAATTCTTTGATTTTTTTGAACATCGTAACGCTGATACCTTTTGCCATTTTTCCCTCTTGCGCTTATTGTTGAACGGCCGGAAACCATATCCGGCGCCTTTTTTGCCCGTGAGCTTTTATAAGATATAAGCTAATTTTATTTTTTGCAACCGGATTTTGCTAAAAAACAAAAGAAAACTGTTGACACTTAAAATAAAGCGTACTAAGAAGGTTGCAGCTATGTTGCTTCATCGTCTAATGGTAGGACAGCGGACTCTGACTCCGTTAATCTTGGTTCGAATCCAGGTGAAGCAGCCATTTTTTAATCTCCGATTTTGCGGGGATTTTTTTTGCCTGTTTCACAATATTTCTATTGACACAAAGCTGAAAACATGTTTTTTAGCTTTGTCAAATTTATCATTATGTTTAATTTAAATTTTTATCTCTATGAATTTGAAAGAATTGAGAAAAAAGTATCATTTGCCCTTATGTATTTTACATTAGGCTGCAGTGTTGAGTAACAATGAAGAAACATTGTTTGAAGCCAATCTGAAACCGGTGATTGCCTCGTATGTGCAACAATTGCCAGAATTTCCGCTCAACCATACGGTCGTCGGAGCTGCTGAAAATAACGAAAAAGTTGCCATCGTTAAACTTTTAACCGGGCGTCGGGCTTTTTTGCATGCGCCCTACCTGTTACAGAGTGCCAACAATCTCGCCACGGAAGCTTTGGAGCAAAACAACTTGCCGCTAAGAAATACAGATTTGATTATTGCAACTATCGGTGAACGGTTTAAAATTGATTCGGTTTTAACTATTACCGCCGACAAAGATGATGTTTTAGGTATCTATTGCCATAATGCGAGATATGCCTGTGTGGTTAAAATTGCAACAGAAGCCCTTCCGGAAAAAGCCCGAAAACACGTCAAAGCCGTTGCGGAAACAATCGCTAAACATGTTTTGTGGCATTATCATGCTTATGACAAGAAAAACGGGCTTGAGAATTTCATTGTATCTCAACCGTATATCTTGGGCGACGGCTTTGTTGAAGCTAAATACTTATGGAGCCAAAAAAAGTATTTATTGTCTGTTGGGGAGTATCTGACCCGTAGCACAAAACTTTTAGTACAGGAATTTCAAGCCAAGAATCTAAACCTTAGCATTAAACAAATTGAAATTGTCGGGGTTTGATGAAGATGCAGTGATGACGGAAGAGATTTTCTCTTCCGTTTTTTTATTGACACAGCAGAGATTTCTCTTTATTTTGAAGAAAATTTCAATTATTAACGCTAAATTTTGATATTATGAGGTTATCTACAATTGTCCTATCCGGTGCTAATGAGCATACGGATGCCCAAGCGATAATTTCGCTTTGTAAAAATTGTTCCTATCTTGCCGAATTAGGTATTCAGGTTTCGGGCGAGAAGGCTTATTACAGTTCCGGAAGATATTGGTGGCTACAACTGCTGTGCCATTTGGCAACACCTGACATCAACATCGCTTTACACCTGAATAAAGACTGGGTGGAAGATTTTTGTGCGGGAAAAATTCCGCCTGAGCTGGAAACTTTTTTAGCCCTTTCACACCCGGATGGTTCGCCCAAAATTAAGCGTATCCAGCTTAATTTCAAAAT
>CALXTP010000014.1 GCA_944391435.1 uncultured Alphaproteobacteria bacterium
CGGATTTGTTGGAGGTGTAAACTTCATAAAGCAATTCTTTTTCGCTGATAATATCCCAGAGTTTGAAACGGAGTTTAAGCTCGTCGCCCTGCTCTTCCAAAATCGCCGACTGCACCAAAACCTGCGCATTCAGCACCCGCCAGTCGCCGAAGACCGGCAATTGCTCAATATCGGAAAATTCCTGAATATAGCTGCGTTCGTTGATAAGGCGAAACAGCCCGCTGCGCTCCAGGTCGGCCAGAACAACGTCGCGCACTTCGTTGGCGTAGGAAAAACCGAGAAAAGCCCCGATGCCCTGATTGTCGGAAATGATTTGCGGAAAGGCAATCGGAATCGGCGCCTGCTGCGCCCCGCTGATGGTTACGTTAAGCTGCGCATTCGCCGGCACGGCAAACATCAGCCACGCCGCCACAAACATAATTTTCGCAAAAATTCCGCCCCGCGCGCCGACCTGCGCCAAACGGGCGCTTTTGCCGGCGGAGAACATTCTGGCAATCGTCATAAACATTGTCATTCCTTTTGTTGTATATAACCCGAGTTGCTGAAATAATAATGCCCCCGCGCCGGAAGTAAAGCACAAAATGCAGAATATAAACTAAAATCTACCATCGCCCCGGCGCCTCTCACCCCTCGTTGCTCGTACGACACGCACAAAATTTTAAATAGATAAATTAGCTATGGGCTCGGAGAGTGCCGGTGCTTGAAGTCAATTTGCGACTGCGGTGTACAAAATAAGGGTACATAAGGGCTCGCAGAGCAAAAAACGTCCGGTGGACGCTTTTTGCCGAGAGCTATAGCAGTTGTTAGGCTGTGACTTGCCGTAAGGCAACCAAAACAGCCGTTACAACTGGCTTGACCGAAACGAAGTTAGCGTTGCGAACAAACGCAACGCTTATGAAGTAAGACCGAACCCCGTAGGGGTGAGATCCCCCGTTTCATAAAAAGCCACAAAAAAAATCGCCTTGCCCACAACCAAGCAAGACGATACTTGTAACTGGTGGAGGTAAGGGGGATCGAACCCCTGACCTATTGATTGCGAACCAATCGCTCTCCCATCTGAGCTATACCCCCGCAACGCATTCCTCTCCTGATAACGCCGCCGGGCATATACAACCGGCACTTGGCGGAGATAAAAAAATGGTGGAGCTGAGGGGAATCGAACCCCTGACCTCTTGAATGCCATTCAAGCGCTCTCCCAACTGAGCTACAACCCCGTCATTCGGAACAGATGCCCTTATAACCTCATATTTTATAAAATGCAAGCAAAATTTTTCATCCGGTGCAAAAAAGCTTGCTTTTTCGTTTGCCGGGCATTATTCTGGCATCCGAAGGCATATCAGGCAACCTTCAAAAAACCATACAAAACCAGGCCCCGCGGCAAGCTGGAAAGCAAATGTGCCGGCCCCTCCGGAAAGAAAGGAAAAAAATGTCATCCACGGGAAAAATTCTTTTATTATCCTGCTGTGCGCCATGTTCTTGTGCCGTCATCAAAAAGCTGCACGAAGACGGTGCGGATTTTGCCGTAGCCTTTTACAATCCGAACATCCACCCGACCGCCGAATATATCCGCCGCCGCGACGAACAGCAAAAGCTCTGTGCCATATGGGACATAGAATTTATAGAAATGGAATACGACCCGGAAAACTGGCTAAAGGCCACCCTGCCCTACAAAGACGAGCCTGAGCGCGGCGCCCGCTGCTCCCTCTGTTTTGAGTTGCGCCTGCAAAAAGTCATGACCTACGCCAAGGGGCACGGATTCGCTTGCGTTACCTCCGTACTAGGCGTTTCACGCTGGAAAAATCTGTCCCAGGTTAATGCCGCTGCCGCTGCGGCTTCGGCCAAAACCGGCGTCCCTTACTTGGAAATAGAGGGGCGCAAACACGGCATGCAGGAAGCCCGCCTCGCCCTGATAAAAGAACTCATGCTTTACAACCAGGATTACTGTGGCTGCGTTTATTCCCGGCACAACGGCAAATCATCTGCAGCCTGAATTCTGATTTTTTCGCCGCTCTTAAGCCTTTATTAGCAAATACGGCGCTACATTGTCTCCAAACCGATAAGCCGGGCAAAAGCCCCGGCAACAATACGCTGGCGCCAATCATAATGCAAAAGATTGAAAGGGCAGACTATGGAAATAATCTTTGATGAAAACCGCAACTTTACGTTCCAGGGGGAAGTTTTTCCCGTATACAAACTGGATACCATCCGCAACAGCGGCTTCAAAACCTTGATGGAAGAAGCACACTGCCTGTTGCAGCAGCATGCCGGCGACCACACCGTTATCATCTGCCCGACGGTTGAAAACGGCAATACATACCTGTTCGCCTCCATTTTGGGGATTGAAGGTCGCTCGCCGGATTCGCTGCCGATGCGTGCCGTATTCAAGGTTAAAAACTACAAAGCCTCGCTGGAAAAATACCTCCCGTATTTTTCATTCACCTCCGCCGCGGACTATATTCTCCGGCTGCTGGACATGAAACGAGCCGAAATGTATAAGGATATCCAGTCGTTGAGTTACCTCGGGCTGCAGATTCACACGGACTATTTGCAAAACACCATCACCCTGCGCCTGCCCTGCGAAGGCAAGCCGTATGTCTTTTACGCATCCACATTGGAAAACAGCGTCATTCTTGCCAGTTTCATCAAAATGTTGTCGCTGATGAAAATCAAAACCGAGATGGACGTAACCATTGTCTTAAAAATGTTGCCCGAAGACAACCTCATCCGCATTAACCGCAACCGGCTGTTGCAAAAGCTGTACTGGTGCGCCAAACCCTTCCTGCCGCAACAATAGATATTGGGCATCGGGAGAAGTCCCGGTATGAAAAAACAGGCTCTGACCGCTTTTGCCATAGATACGCCGTACATGGGCTGCCACAATCAGATGCTAGGCGCCATAAGTGCGCTTTGCCCGCAGGCCAAAGGCGCCTGCCCTGCCGAAAACTTTCTGCTTTTGCCGCCCGGCATCGCCAACGCCTGCGATATGCGCGAGTCGCTGTGCTATACCCGTTTCGGCAGCTACCGCGAATTTCGCAACGAAATATTTGCGCTGCTGGATGCCCGCCTGCCGCAGCTCCCGACAACGCCGCACGTTTTTATAACCGCCTATAACCTGACCGAAAGCATCGCCGCCGACAAAAATGTCGACACGTTGTGCCGTGCCGTTAAAGAATACTATCGCACGCGCGGCCTCGGCAAAATCTTTACCGTCGTGCTCATCAGCAGGCTGCATAATTACAAATACGTTGACCTCATCAATGTTCCCAAACGCCTGTTGACGTTTTATTCGCGTATCCGCCTGCTGCAAAACAAAAAGCTGCGGCGCAAGACCCTGATTACCATCGGCACGATACACAAGTTTACCATGGCCGGCGTGCGGGCGCATAGAAGGCAGCGAAATCGTCTTTAACATCAACTATGCCAAAAGCCTGCTGGAAAAATGCGAAGCACTCGCCCGCCACGGCTACGGCATTGTCATCGTCAACGGCCCGCGCACCCCAAACGACGTAACCGACTACCTATACGAAGCCGCATTGCAAAACCCCGGCATTGTTTTTCAGAATTGCAAAAAAATCGCCGCCGGCAATGCGGAACGGCAGATTTGGCGGATATATTCCGGAAAATACGAAGAAGACTTTGCCAAATTGCAAAAGCTCGGCAACATATACCCCGCCGTTTTGGGTTATGGCAACACGCTGGCCGTCCACACGTCCGACACCTACTCCTGTTGCGAAACCATCAGCGCCGGCATCTCGACCGCCATCAGCGCCGAAGGGACATATATTGATAAGGCCGTGCGAGCCGACTGCCTGAATATGCTCCGGCTGATGGTGCCGAAATACACGCTTCGCTTTGAAGATTTTGTCAGCCTGGCCTGCTATATGGGCATAGAACTGGAACATTTGCACCCGGCAACTTTGTCCGATTTGCCGCGCGTCTTTGCCGAAGCGGTACACCACCGGATAGGCTCCTGAGTTTTTCAATGCAAGCCAGCCTTCCCGATTCGTTTTATCAGCCGTTCATTTTGCGGACGTAATGGCTCTCCGCCGCCGTCAATATATCTTTTTTCACAGTCAACTCCAAATTTTTCCGCCGGTCTTCTGCCTGTCCCGCTCCGCTTCTTGTTGTTAAAACTTTTGTTCTAATACAAACTGTTAACCGATTGTTAACCATTTCATCTGCCGCCACCCGGCCCCAAGGGGCAGCATTCCACCGGCATCAGGCAAAAATTTTGCTTGCAATTAACCAAATATAAACTAAAGTTAACGGTATCGTTTCACAGAACAACGATTTTATTTAACTCTTTAAAGGAACTCTTAAATGAAAAAAGTTTTATTATTGGCAGGACTTGCCGGAATGGTTGCTGCAAACGCAGAAGCCATTGATGTAACGCCTTATGTCGGATTAGATGCCAACTATGCCATGGTAGACACGGATTCCAGCCACAGCATCAGCTCCAAAGACTGGTCTCTCTCCGGTGTCATCGGCGGCAGAACCGACCGTTTTGGCTTGGAAGCTTTTTACAATTATGGCCTGAAAGAACACAAATCCAGCCATGACACCCGCATCAGCGGCTATGGCCTGGATGCAATCGTATACCAGCAGCTCGGCTGCTCCGGCAGATGGGAACTGTTAGGTTCCGCCGGTATTGCCAACTACAAGATTAAAGGCAACAACGGCCTCGGCACAGACTATGGCATGGCAGAACGCCTGGGTGCCGGCCTGCAATATGCGATGACGGAAAACGCCAGTGCAAGAGTTATGTATCACCACGCTTGGGTAAACGGCTCCAAGCTGGACAGCCTGGATGAAATTTCTCTGGGTATCAGATACGCTTTTTAATCAACGTATCATTTGAAAAAATTAAGGGGAACCGAACGGCTCCCCTTTTTCCTGTCCGATTCTCATCTGCTGCACCATTTTTGATAATGCACCGATTTAGGTGCTTTTTTTGTATGTATTCCAAACCTTTTAATCAGTCCGATTTTATAGATTTTGAAATTAGCGATTTTTGATGATTTATCGGACTTTTGGTGTAAAAATAGAGATATTTATTCCTTGTTATATTAATAACAAAAAAAACAGCACCT
The DNA here is from genome assembly GCA_944391435.1 of uncultured Alphaproteobacteria bacterium. Taxonomy (GTDB): domain Bacteria; phylum Pseudomonadota; class Alphaproteobacteria; order RF32; family CAG-239; genus CAG-267. The sequence goes on from CALXTP010000014.1 coordinate 5,091, forward strand.
TTTTGAGATGCTGTTTTGTGTTAAGATTTCGTTACTGTACCTCAACCTCAGAAAAGATGTCATAGTAAGACTCGTCTTCTCCGAAGTACTCTTTTAAGATATCATCCTCAGC
>CALXTP010000015.1 GCA_944391435.1 uncultured Alphaproteobacteria bacterium
CCATCCGGAGCGGCTATTTCCGTTTCATTGCCCACCTGGATTATTGCACCATTTTCGGGCTCGGCGACACTCCGGAATTTGACGAAGACAAATATCGCATCATAGAAGCGCTAAAAGAAACCAAAACCGCGTTTGAAATCAACACCAGCGGCTACGACCGCATCAACCGCCCGCACCCTGCACCGTGGATAATAAAAGAGCTTGCCGACGCCGGCGTACAGGTTGTATTAAGCGACGACGCGCACGAGCCCGCCCACCTCGGCCGCCACTTTGCCGAGGCCGAAGCCCTGCTCAACGAAATCGGCTGGAACCCGGCCCTCCGCATAACCCCGGAGAATTTATAGCCCGGCCGGCCGGCCTTTCAGCTTGTAGGGGGCGCTTAACCCGTGCCCCCTCTCTCTGTCTTCTCTCTCTTCCCTTTTTCTTCTTATCTCATCTTCGCCTCTCTCTGCCTCTCCCCTCTCCCGTCATTGCAAAATTTCCCTTCTCCCGTCATTGCGAGGCGATTTATCGCCGTGGCAATCCATAGCCGCAAAATCACACCCGCGTCCCAATGGATAAACCGTTGCAGGTGCCGCGGGCACTGGCACTGCCACCGTGGCAATCCATAGCCGCACAATCACGCTTTCGCCCCAATGGACAAACCGTTGCAGGTGCCGCGGGCACTGGCGCTGCCACCGTGGCAATCCATAGCCGCACAATCACGCTTCCGTCCCAAAGGACAAACCGTTGCAGGTGGCGCTGCCACCGCGGGCACCGCTGCCACCGTCTGCCTCAAGACTTTCCGGACACACAAAAAAGGCACCCTCTTTCAAGGGTGCCTTCCGTACGCCCGCCGTGAACTAACAAACCGGCCGGCATACCTCCTGCGAAAAAAGCCTAAAATTTTTCCTGCAACTCAAAGAAATACGCTTGCGGGTGGCTGCAAACCGGACAAATCGCCGGCGCTTTCGGGCTTTCTACCCGATAGCCGCAATTAGCGCATTCCCAAATAACTTTTGTCGGGCGTTCAAAGATTTTTCCGGCTTCCAGCGCTTCCAGCAAAGCATTGTAGCGTTCCTCGTGCCCTTTTTCAATCTGTCCGACCATGCGGAACAAAGTAGCAATTTTCTTAAAGCCTTCCTCTTCGGCTTCTTTGGCCATGGTGTCATACATATCCGTCCACTCATAGCGTTCACCGGCCGCAGCGTCTTTCAGGTTTTCAACTGTTGACGGGATTTCCTCGTTATGCAGCAGCTTAAACCAGATTTTTGCGTGTTCTTTTTCATTATTGGCCGTCTGCTCAAACTTATCGGCAATAATGTTATAGCCCTCTTTCTTCGCCTTGGAAGCATAATAGGTATACTTGTTGCGCGCCATGGATTCGCCGGCAAAAGCAGCCTGCAGGTTGGCTTCGGTTTTAGATCCTTTAAGTTCCATTAAATTCTCTCCTTAAAAATACGTTGCAGCAGAATCATAACGTTTCCGCGCCAAGAGTCAAGCAAAAAAAACAACAATCAGACCGTCATTTTGGACATTCCGCAGCCATTTTGCCGCAAGCCCGCACCCGCTGCAGGTACAGCCCCGCTGCCATAAGCACAGCCCTGCTGCAACAGCCGCCGCGCCGACATTTGGCGCTCCCCGTCGCTATTTTGCCCGCCTTGCCATTATTTCATACCCATCGCCGACGCTTTAATTGGCCACAAAGGTCGCCTCAGTCTGTCCGGCCGTTTTCAGCTGGTTGGCAGCCGTTTTGGTTGCCCGGCTGTCATCGGCCGCCGTCGTTGCCGTTTGCGCAGATGCATTTCCGGCCTGATGTCCGGCCGCCAGCCCAGCCGCCGCCGCAGGAGCAACCCCGCCCGTCAGCACGGCTGCCGTTTTTTCGCTGCCATTCTCTTCGCCGGGCATATTCTTCGCCGCCGCAACATCCGTATTCGCATCTGCCTCAGGCGCCACGGCCGCATTATCCGCATCCGCCGTGCCGTTGGCCGCATACGCCTTCAGCCCCTCGGCAATCGCCGCAATCTTCGCCGCTTCTTTCTTAAAGCGCGCCAGCTCGTTTCCCGCCAGGTTTGTGCCGGTCGCGGCTTTGACCTTCAGCGGGTCAACCTTCTTGCCGTTTTTAATCACTTCAAAATGCAGATGCGGCCCGGTAGAACGCCCCGTGGAGCCGACATAGCCGATAACCTGCCCCTGTTTGACCCGCACGCCCGGGCGGATGCCTTTGGCAAACGCATTCATATGCGCATATCCGGTAGAAAATTCGGAATTATGGCGGATAACCACATAGCGCCCGTAGCCGCCCGCCCATTGCGCGCGCCGCACCACGCCGTCAGCGCTGGCATAAATCTTGGTACCTTTCGGCGCAGCATAATCCACGCCGCTGTGCAAAATGCGCCGTTTCAAAATCGGATGCCGCCGCCAGCCGAATCTGGAAGAAATCCGCGCGTTGCGAAATTCCATCGGCTTGCGGTCCAGCGCCCGTTTCAGCACAATGCCCTTGTCGTTATAATAATCCACGCCGCCCTTGCTGTCTTCATAGCGGTAAAGCGAGATTTTATCTTTGCCCAGGTTCAGCTCGGCATAAAGGATATCGCCGTTTTTGACAACTTTCCCTTCCGGCGCGACCTTGCGGTCAAACAAGACCTTAAACGAATCTCCCTTTTTCACGTCAGAGCGGAAATCTACCGTATAGGCAAAAATATTGATAAAATTGCCGATAACCGTCGCCGGCACGCCGGCTTCCTGCATGGCCGCCGCCAGCGATGAGTTGATAACCCCCTCTGCCGTGCGGTTTTCCGTTTTCAGCTCCAGCTCTTCTTTTTCGGCTACATACTGCTCGTCTTCGTTGCGCGTAACCACATAGCGCACGCCCGCCCCGGCGGCAATAACGATTTTATCCACGCTGAGCAGCCCGCCCGAAGGCTCGTCCACGGTTTTGACGATATTGATTTTCTGCCCCGCGCGCAGCCCGCGGACATCGTATCCGGCCGCTTTAAGGCTTTCCGCAGCCTGGTTTGCCTCGGCATATTCCATGCCGATTTTCTGCAACAGGCCGATAAAATGGTCGCCTTTTTCCACCAGCACCACGTCATCTTTGCTGACCGGCTGGCTCTCCAGCGTTTCCACCGACCATTCAATTTCCGGATTATCAAACGACTCTTCCTCGCCTGCCCCGGAAACAAAACCGCCGTCCGCCGTTTCCGCGCCGATGGCCGGCACGTCTTCTGCCGGCAGCGTTTCGCCGGTATAAGCCGCCGCCGTTGATGCCGCCGAGATTTCCAGCGCCGTCGGCGTTTCGTCTGCCGAAACGGCATCATAGCGGTTTTTGCTGACCACAACCACCAGCGCGCAGGTAACCACCGCGCTGTAAATAAACAAGAGCCAGCTTTGCGTACTCCAACCGCGCCTGCCGGAATTCAATATATTATAAGAAGCCATGCCTTCCCCCGAAAAAAAACTACTGCGGGCGAGCTTAAAAGAAATGCCGCGCTTTAGAAAGCTGTTTTTCTTTTTTATGCACACCAAATAATTTCAAAAAGGATGTAACGCGTTAGGAAAAAGTTAATTTTTCGGCATTAACATCCCTATAAATAAAGAGTGTAAGGCAAAAAGATTTACAAAAGGTTAACCCGATGGCAAACAACAGCCTAAGCCCGCGTGCCGGGATTCGCAACACCGTCCCGAGAACCGGCTCTCATACCGCCCCTGCCGCCGCAACGGCACGTTCTCCCGTATTCGGCATGTTGTATGTGCTGGGTATTTTTATGATTATGGACGGGCATGTCGGCTCTTTTGACTATCTGGATTTGCACGGCCTGCTCCGCTATCAGAATTATCACGTTGCGCTGTTTATGTTCGTCTCGGGCTATTTTCTGAATTTAAGCCGGGGCTACGGCGCCTTTTTCCGCCGCAAATTCATGCGGCTCATCGTGCCGCTTTATGCCTGGAACGCCGCCTACGGCCTCCTCTGCTGGTATTTAAACCGCCGGCACGGCTTCAGCCTAGGCGGGGATTTGTCCGCCTATAATCTGCTGATAGCGCCGCTGACCGACGGCCACCGGTTTATCTATAACATGGCCGGCTGGTTTTTAGTGCCTCTGTTTTTCGTACAGGCAGCAAGCTTTGTGATACTAAAGCCGTTTGCCGAAAAGGCGGATGCCCGTGGCCAAACAGCGGCATTGCTGTTTTTTGCCGCGGCCTGCGCCCTGGGCGCATCAGCCCTTTCCTGCGCGCCGGAAAACCATGGCGAACCGGGGGCGGCGCTCGCGGCATTGCGGACGCTGTATTTCCTGCCGCCGTTTGCTTTCGGCTTCCTCTACCGTCGCCTGCTGGAAAAATATGACACCCTGCCGGCCGTCTATGCCCTGCCGCTGCTATTGCTCGCCGTCACGATTCTGACAACTGCCTTCCCCGGCATCAACCACATCCCCTCGTGGCTGAACACGGTCAACGCCCCCGCGGCGGCAATATACGCTTTAAGCCTTTTGGCCATTTTGTTCTGGCTCCGCGTAGCGCGCGTGCTGGCGCCGCTGTGGCAAAAGAACGCCGCTTTGCAATATATCTCCGCCCACACATTTGACCTGATGATGCACCACTTCGCCGGCTTTATGATTGCCAAAGCGCTGTTCCTGCCCCTTTCGCCCGATTCGTCTGCAGCCACCCGCGTTAAAAGCGACATCTGGTATTACCCCTTCCCCGCCGGCAATGAAAACTTCGCCTGGACATATCTGGCTATATCCTTAGTCATAGCACTTTTGACAGGCTTTACATTCCGCAAAATTTATGCTAAAATATCTGAAAAATTAAGCTGGAATTAAGTATTTCCGCCTATACTGCCACACGCAATACGGGAAAACGGGAGGTATCATGACAAGCAATCAAAACGGTCGTTCCATGATAGAAATGCTGGGCGTGCTGGCAATTGTCGGTGTATTATCCGTCGGCGGCATTATGGGCTATTCCAAAGCCATGGCCAAATACAAATCCAACCAGCTGTTGTCCCAGATGGCGGAATTGAGCATCAACATCCGCACTCTTTTTTTCCACCAGAACGAATTTACCGGCTTAAACGAACGGGTTTTGATAAACGCCGGGATTATCCCGACCAGCATGCTGACGTCCCTTTCCTCGTCCGGAGCCAGCTCCGGAACGCTGATAACCCATGCCCTGAGCGGGCATATCCGGATTTTCCCGTCACAAACAGAATCTAACCAGGAAAAGGCCTTTGAAATTTATGCCGACGGCCTGTCGCAGGAAGCCTGCCTGCTTTTGGCCTCCAACGACTGGGGCGAAGATCCTGCTTCCGGCCTGATGGCCATGTACGTCGGCACCGATGCGGACGGCATAGATGCGCCGCTGATGGAATCAACATATTCCTCATCCGGCTCCGACCTGTCAACCGGCATCCTGACTCCCGGCAAACACGAAAACGCCCTGCCGATAAGCCCGATGGTAGCGCTGTCTCTCTGCGCCTGCAGCGGCAACAAAACCTGTGTCATCGGTTTGAAATATATGTAATGCTGCCAACCGCTCATTTCGCTGCGGCCGCCCCGCGCGCCCTTTCTTCTGTGCTATCTTTTTATGCGCTCTTCTTAGCACTCCCTCTTGCACACTTTTTGCACTGCCTCTGCGCCATGGCAAAAAAATATCCCCAACAGAAAAAAAGACTTGCATTTTATAAATAAAGCTGATAAAAAAGCACCTGTTGCCGTTTTAGCTCAGTTGGTAGAGCAACGCATTCGTAATGCGTGGGTCGGTGGTTCAAGTCCACTAAACGGCACCAGGTTTTTCAAGGGGTTTAGGAAGTTTGGTATTTTGGGAATTTAGAAGTTATCCCAGATTTATCCCAGATTTTTCTCAAACTCCTTCATTTTTGCCAATTTTAATTTACTTTTGTATGTCTTGATGTTCTTCATCTGAACTTTCTTCGTCAGTACAAACTATTCTATTGGATTGTATTGCTAAAGTCAAGCTATAGCTGTAATTTTGACTATAAATACGCCCGATTCGTCCTAAATAAGTAAAAACGCTTTACACGTGGGGTAGTTAAAGCTTTTGTAATATCGAGTATCAGTGATTAATTTTATTTATTTCTACACTTTTAAATTAACCCACGCACATCTTTCATCTTTTCAATCGTTCTATTTAAAAGATGACGTTCTCAAAGCTCATGATTTTGTATCAGCGGTGGAGGTTCATAGATTTCATCTGATGTTTATTACATCTGTTTTTTAATGGTACTTGGTTGACTAAGTGCTTTGTTGACAATTATACCCCAAAAATAAGAGAGATATACAATGATTACTAACAATGAAGAATATACCAAATATAGTTTAAGCTGTATATCCCAAGAACCTAATGACCAAAAATCATATACAGTTCATAACAAGACTGTAAGACAAAAGGACATATATAACTGGATTTATCGTTATAATTTTACACATTTCATCACAATACGACTTCAAAAGCACCATGAAAAAAAAGATTTTGGACAAGCCATACAACAATTAAGAATTTATATGAAACAATTTGAAAAGAACCTGCTTGGTAGGTGGTGGAATAAGAAACATCTATTCTTTATTGCTTTTGGTGAACGTGGTTTGGGTTGTTATTGGCATTTTCACATTTTGTTTAATTTTAATGGTATAGACGAAGAAAAAATGATAAAATCTGTTGAATCTGTTGAAAAAGTGATGAAGTTAAGTTGGTATAATATACACATTAGTACCATAAATTATCTTCCTGAGCAAGTTATAGCATACTGTAACAAAGAAATAAGATTTAACCAAAACGTCATTGGTGATACATCAACAATCGTTCCATCCACTGTTTTGTTTGATTTACCATATGAACAAACATATCACTACCAATTCAATGAAACAAACACCAAAGAACCTTCAGAATGTATAAATATGGTAGAAAATAACCCACATACAGATGAACATAAGATTTATAATAAAATAAAATCATTCATAACTGGAACATTAAATTACTTTGGTTCATTGTTTGACCAATACTTGTTTTATTTTGTTTATATATTTCCAACAAATCAATCTTACTACTTACACAGGCAATTATATGATGATTTAGATGATGGGTATGGCTAACGTTTGTTTATTATGGCTTAACCCTTCTGAAAACTCAGAAGAATAGCATCGTAACGCTTGTTTTGGTCTTTGACTCTTGAACTTAGAAAAGTTATTTTAGATGTATGACCTAGAACATAGTGAAATAGACGACTGGAAGTGCTCATTGATACAAGCACGTTTATTTCTTTTCCATAACGCACAAACTGTTCGTAAGCTTCTTTTATAACTTCTTCTTTTTGCTAACACCAAGTAAGTTAACACAAGGCAGAGAGGTTGAAATCTTGGAAGAATCCAAATAAGTGAAAGAATTTACAACCTCTCCAACAAGTAGCATAGAAATTATTCCAATAAGCGAAATTATACCAATTAATAGAACTTAATTGACGAAAAAATTATAGTTGGTAACAACTAAAATAGATTCAATGTTTATATGGTTGATTTTAAAGCCGTAGAGGTGTGTCTTTTGATTTTTTGGTATAACTTAACACAAGATAAAGAAATAATACTTTTAAAACCCAAAAAACTTATTTTATTTCAAGACTAGATAGTTTATTAAGCAACTGGTCTACAGACATATTGTTTAGTTCTTCTTTTATGGCGTGTTTATCATAAAATGTTTGGAATTTTATATTACCTTTTTTATTCACTTGAAACACAGCTATAGCAAGCTTTGGTGAGAATAAATCTCTATCGTTGCTTTCAAAATAATCAGCGTAAGCTTTTTTTAGCAAAGCCGTTTTTTCTTCATCTATATCTGGGTCCCCTTTAACTTCTACATATAAATAAAAATCGTTCTTAAACTTTATAATAAAGTCAAAGTAGCTGTGTCTTACGTTGTTAACATCGTCAAGGTACTCACCAAAAATATTTGAAGTTGGTTGATTTTTAGCCCAAAGCTTTACCATATCTGAATCATCTGAAAAATCATAAATTTTATCAAATACAACTTTTTCTGGGTCAGAATCTAAAGGTTGTCTGTTGCCATTTACTGTATCATCACCATTAATATCAAACAAATAGTCTCTTTTAGAAACTTTTTCTTCTCTTTCTTGTCTTTCACTAAATACTTCAACGTAAGATTTGGGGTCATACTGCTGTTCTGTTATTTTATAAGTTGGATTACAGATACGTGTTTTAGAAATGATATCTAAAATATCTTTTTTGTAGTTATCGAGTAGTATTGTAAACACAAATTCTTTCTGTAACTTTTCTTTAGTGGCAAAATCTTCAACAGTAGCTTTGATGATTCCATAGATGTACCTATTTGCAGCGATTAATCTTTGATAATCACGTAAAAAGATAAATGGATTAGTAACAGTTGAATAAATATGCTTTCCATTGGCTGAATTTAAGATTTTAACATATTTCTCACCGTCATCAACAAAAGCTTCATTCACTTGTTGGTGAATAATATGTTTGTAATCACTTAAAAAGTCTTTAAATAGCTTTATAAAATTCGGTTGTAAGTTTGCTCCACTTAAGTCTTTTTTATTGGCTATGTCTATGGATAAAAAGGTTTCGTTTTCAAATTTCTGTCTGACTTGATAATTATAAAGCATCAAGTCATTGTCTTCTTCTTTGGTATTAGAGTAGATATAATAATTATCAGTAATTACCTCGTTATTTGGTCTTTCCAAATTAGGATACGGATTTCTTTTAATACGCCCAATAGTTTGTATATTCAAGTTAGATGAAGAAACGTTTCTTAGCTGTACAATCATACAAGCTCTTGGTATATCCCATCCAGTTGCAGGACCTATTTTAAAGATAACAACATCAATTTCGTTATTATTTTCGGTTATATCATCTAAAGTAAAATTATTTTTGTAAACACGATTTGAATCTTTATCGTTGTTTCCAAAGTATTGAACCCAAGCTAAACCTGAACTGGTTAGCTTTTTCTTTATACTTTCCAAAGCTTCGTTAAATAACTGTGACTTAATCTTATCCGTAGCAGAATCATTGTCCACCTGTATAAGCATTGCAGGACGAATACCAATGTTAAGCTTTGCATATTCTTGCTTTATCTTTTTGAAATTTTTTATGGCATCTTCAAGTAATTCTGTGTCTTCAAGATTCTTATTTAATAAAGAAACAGGATGCGTTTTTAGTAAGAACTTGCCATCGTTTAACAATGGATTATTTAATGTGCTTTCTTTAAGAACAATCTTTTTTGTTTGTGGGTTTTTGAAGTCTGGAGTAGCAGTCATCTTCAAAACGAATGAAGCTTTACTCGTCATCAAATTTTCAAAGTTTTGTGCTTCTTCACTGTTATCTTTCTTTTCACCACCGATATGAGCTTCATCTCTGATATATATAAGCTTATACCCTTTATCGACAGCAGATATCACAAAATCATCAATAATTTTGTACTCAGATAAAATACGACCTTTACCGAAAGAAGCTTTACCAAAAATATAAACTTTATTTATTTCTGGTAAAATCTTTTGAATAGCTTCTGTTTTATCTGCTTTGGCTGATGATGGTGATTGTATATATTCCACATCGAACTTAGAAAAAGGTAAATCAACTTTGTATTTATTGAGTTTCTGTTCAAAAAACGCAGGTAAAGATGAAGATGAAGGTGTCGCTATAACAAAAATAAATTTATCATCAGAGTTGTTGTTTATCATAGCTGAGATGAAATAAGAAGCCATAAGAGTCTTTCCCGAACCTGTCGGGGCTTTAAATTCACATATAACTTTTTTTTCTGGATTATAATAGTCCAAAATTTCTTGAACCTTTGATAGTTGTATTGACGTTAACTGCATTATTTATCACCTTTTTGAGGGTTTAGGGCTGCTAACTCGTTATAAACATCAAAATCATTGTTCAGTGAACAGTTAGGGTTAAGCTTTTTAAACTCTGCTTTAGCAACATCACGTATCTTTTCTGCTTTTTCCAAGTCTTTCAATGTCAGAGCTGTGTGGTCTATCTTAAACACTGTCACATTATTTGATGACAGATATGGTTTTTCATTTGTATATGTCCACTTAAATTTTTCACCTTTGCTACCTTTACCTTTGATAACTCTGTATAAGCGCTCACGAGTAATATCGGTTCCAATGTTATTTTCGTTATTGGTAACTAAAATAAATTGTCTTTTACCACCATCTTCTTCATTTAGCTCCATAACAGCTTGTCCAGTCGTACCTGAACCAGCAAAGAAATCTAGAATTATGGAATCTTTATTGGATGATATGAATAGTAAATCTTTTAACAATTGAACTGGTTTAGGATTGTCAAATTTTTTATCTCCTAGAATGTTTTTAAGCGTATTTGTACCTGTGGTTGTGCTATATTCTGGTTTATATAACAGTGTCTTTGGTTTTTTGGAGGGCAAATCCCCAAGTTCTGGTCTTTGCTTTTTATATAATGTATATCCATCATTATTTTTTATAGCAATTATATTATAATTTTCATTCTTTACTTTTTCATATTTCCATCGCCAAGAAGCATTCTGATTATCTATAATAGGAAGAATTACTTTATACCCTTTTTTTTCATACTTTCTAATAATACTAGATACAGAAGAGTCATTGAATGTTTTAGATTCTTTTGAATATATAGAATGATATTCTTCTGATGTTATAGAATGTATATTCTGATTTTCATCCACTAAAATAGGATAATATCCATAAGGTCTTTTCTGTCTTGGAGCATCATTTCCTGTTCTTTTTAATTATGATTAACTTCTGGAGCTTCATCAAACACAAAACCAGTTTTAACACGTTGAGTTATTAGACCATAAACAGCATCAAGGTCTTTTTCATCAGTGTTTTCAATAATCTTTTTAGCGATTTCTTTCTGTTCTTTATTAAATGAAATGGTAGGTATCTTATTGATTTTAGCAATATAATCTGATTTCGTTCCCATCTCAAGCTCTCCCATTAGTCCACACACATTAACGATTTGTTAACATTTACCACTAAAAGAATCCACCCAAAATGAAAATTTAATAACAGCAAAAAATAATTGTTAATTGTATGCGTTTAATATTGTGGATGTTTCACAAATGTTCTACTATAACAATGGAATCCGAAAACACCGTGTTTCTTATTCCAAAGTATTAATTACACTCACGAAAGGAGGTGAAAAATATGGCGACAAATCCACCAACGGGAGATGGGCATCGTAACGGTGCTATTAGAAATCGTTCACAGGTACATAACCCTAAGAATGACCGTTGGACTAAACGTGATTCTGATACAGGTCGATTCATTGACCAAAAATCAGATAAAAAACCGTTTAAAGGTGTAAAAAAAGAAAAATAGGTTATCTAGCAGCCACTAAATAACCTACGTTGCTTCAAAATATCGCTCCGATGGATTTATTCGGGGCGTTATTTTTATGTATACTTTATGTTGAAAAAGTCAATATTTTCTTAAGATTTTAGTTTTAGCTGTGATTATCTTTCCAAATATAAAAACTATGTAAATGTCATAAGTTTTTTCTATTTTTTATAAAGACTCTTGACATTTCCTATTTTTTTATTAAAATTAAGATATAAAAGGAGGTGCTTATGAAAGATTTTATCATAGAAAGACCACAATATATAAAAGAATTGTTTGATTTTAAAGATACCGATTTAATTAAAATATTAACAGGTGTCAGAAGATGTGGCAAATCGACAGTATATGAATTATATGCCGAAGAATTAAAAAAACAGGGTGTAAAGCCAGAACAAATCCAAATTATCAAGTTAGAAGAGGAAGAAAACACTGAACTCTTAGACTATCATAAGCTACATCAGCATATTATGAATAATTTGGTTAAAGATAAGAAAAATTACGTCTTTTTAGATGAAATACAAAACGTTGAAAATTTTGAAAAAGCTGTCCGTAGTCTTTATGAGAAGAAGAACATTGATATTTATTTAACTGGTTCAAACTCTAAGCTACAGTCTGGTGAATGGGCGACATCACTAACAGGTAGATACATAGAAATAAAAATGTATCCGTTATCTTTTAAAGAGTTCTTGTCGATTAACCCGACAAATAACTTGGATAAAGCATACGCTGAATATCTTGAATATAGTTCGTTTCCATATGCACAATATTTTGTTCATTTGAATACCCCAAACCTAAAGAAACAAGTGGACACATATATCAATGGAATTTATGATACGGTGGTTTTGTATGATGTTATGAGCAAAAAGAATATTAGCAACGCCAGCAGAATAAAGCGTATTATGAAGTTTATGTCAAGTGCAATAGGCTCGGAAATATCAGTTAAAAAGATGAGTGATATGCTTAAAAACGATGGAATAATTCTTCAACCAAGCGTGTTAGATGATTATCTAGATGCGTTTAAGAGTGCATATATATGGTATCAAGCAGATAGATATGATGTTCGTGGTCGTAAGGTCTTAAAAACGCAAAATAAGTATTATCTGGTGGATATGGGTATCAGAAATATACTTATGAATGATAAAGTTGAAGATACAGGTCATATACTGGAAAATGTTGTTTATCTTGAATTGTTACGTCGTGGATATAAAGTTTATATTGGTAAAATAGATTACAAAACCAAAGACAGAAACGGAGCTACAGCAGAAATTGATTTTGTAGCAGAAACCCCAAATGGTTTAGAGTACTACCAGGTTTGTGATACCATGAATGAACCTAAAACCATCGAAAGGGAACTGGCTTCACTAAAGCTGATAAAAGACAATTATCCAAAGTTTGTACTAACCAGAGATTATGGTACAAAAGATTATGAAGGGATTACACAGCTAAACGTTTTGGAATGGCTTGCTAAATAATTTTTTTATCTCATATCAAAAAAAATTTTAATTCTCCGTTTTTTTTGAGTTCTAAAATATGTGCATATTTCAAAACAGATGCGCATGGATAAATAAAATTTAGAATAAAAGGAAAATTTGATATGAAAAAAGAAAAGATAGAAGAGATGCGTGAATTTCTTACTGAAACACTTCCTCCGATTATTGCCAGGTCAAAAGTAGAAGATTTAACGGGAGGTCTTGTAAAACGTTCGACATTATCATCATACGACAGCAAGGGACAAGGTATATCAAATCCAATTAAATTTGTTTCAACTGACGGTGTTCGTGGAAAAGTCGGCTACAAACGTGATGATTTAATCAATTGGATTGTAGATAGAATGATTGTTGATGAAGAACCACAGCAGTAAGTAATAATCAACCACAACAACAAAAAAGCCCAGAGGTGCTGCAGCTTCTGGGCTTAATTTATATCAATCTGTTTAAGCTGCTAAGTTGTTTTTATTAACGTTATCGCTCAAGTTGTTGTTCATAACACTATCAGCGATATCAAAATCACTCATTTTATTAAATATGTTTGCAATAGCAGATAAATTTTCTGGAGCCAAATGAGCATATCTCTCTGTCATCTTGATGCTTTTGTGACCCATTAATCTTTGTACAACATATAAAGACACGCCTTTTTGAACTAACTTACTAGCGAATGTGTGACGAAGTGTATGAAAAACAACACGATGTTTAGCATCTTTAATACCATTATTAAAACCAAGATAGTCAACAACTCTTTCAAAGGTATCTGACACGGATTGTATTTTAGTACCTTTTGTTGATTTAAATACATACTCACCGTTTTGTAATGTTTTTGTTTCCAAAATGCGATATACTTCATCAGTTATATTAGCAAAACGGTCTGTACCATTTTTGGAATCACGAATTGTTATTAATCTTGTTTCCATATTGACATCTTCTCCTACTATATTGAAGATTTCACCAGCACGAAGTCCCATTTGGAGAGAAAAGACTGAGATTTCATACAACTGTTCACTACGTTTCCGCACTTCACACAAAAGTTTTTCTTCTTCCTCTGATGATAAAAAACGTAGTCTGTCATTGTTTAACTTACATGATGTGAAATCGTCATACGGATTCTTACCATCAAAAACTCCATCTTTTTTGGCACAATTAAAAATAAAAGAAACAGTTACCAGTGTTTTGTTTATAGTTGCATCTGCTAATCCATCTTTCAACATAGTTACTTTTACCTTTTTTAAATCACCAGATACAATATCTTTTAGAGGTTTATTGCCAAAAAATCTATCAAAGTATGTGTTGAAGTCGTGATTTTCCTGATTTTTTTTCTTTTCTTTCTTTTCATAAAGATAAGAGTTTGTGTAACCTCCCAAAAACCATTCCCGAAAAGTTATATTTTCATTTCTTTTCTTTGTTTCTAATTCACGTTTTTCTCTCAACGATGTTGGTTCTCCGTTTGCAAGTTTAATATTGGTTTTGATATCACAAAGAACTTTCACTGCCTTCTCTTCTGTCATACCATCTGATGCCCAACCTAAAGCTTCTTCTACCCCTTTTCCATCTTTTTGATACCTGATTGTAATATATTTATCTTTTTTTACACCATGTTTTCTTGTTGGATGTTCTTTATAATATACGCCTGTATATTTTTTTGACTTAATTCTTGTCATTTTTTTGCTTCCTTATATTATATGGCACAGATTTATCCCAAACCTATCCCAAATTTTGGGTTAAAACATATCGACGTAAATCATCACAAATGCTCTTTTGAGAGATAATAACAAATTGAGATGTCTACAGTATTTAGAACATCTTTCAACACAAATAATCATAAATTATTTTTAAAAACTATCCCATTCGTAATGCGTGGGTCGGTGGTTCAAGTCCACTAAACGGCACCATTTTTTATCTGCAATTCCCTTTTTATTTTCAACCTGCACAAAAAATAATCCCTCCCCCTGCAGCAAAAACATTACACCCCAAGCCCCGTGCCTGATGCGGCGTTTTCCGCACCATCACTGCCTCCCCCAAAGCTCCGCATCTCCCCCGGATTCCAAGACACAAAAAAAGCGGGCAAGGCTTTCGCCCTGCCCTTTCTCGCCCGGCCGCAGCAACCCAAATCCGCACTGCGGCCGTCGCCGTAAAATCCTTTTTGCGCCTATCTGCCGTGCCGCTTTTTAAGGTGGGACAGCCACAAATCCACATACATCCGATGATGTTCTTGCACTTGCTTGAGGACATCCTTATGCTCATCTGCCGCATTATCAATAATTTCCTGCAAAGCCGGCACTCCCCCGTCTCTGCCCGGCGTTTTGCTTTTTCCGGATTCCATTTCCTCAGCCAACGATTCGTCCGCCCGCCCGGTTTCGGCTACCGGCCGCCAATGCAAATTGCCCTCGCCGCCGTTTGCCGGATATTCTTTATTGCCATGATTTTCTTTTTCCATAAACATCTCCCCAAAAAAACATTGTTCCAAACGCCAGCCGGCGTTTCAACCCCTATATGCCTCATCCTGTTTTGCTAAATCAAAAATTTGCGCAATCACAAAAAGAAAAAATAACAAAAGAAAAAATTTGAACATATAAAAAACAGCGCCCTACGGAAGTTACTCATTGCAGGGCAGCGCAAAATCAAATATACTCCGATTCTCCGTAAAGGCAGAATTAAATATATCACGTTCCACCCGGATGTCAAGTACGGCTTTCAATACTTCGCCTTATACTCTTCCAAACACTTCGCCATATCAAGAAAAGTCCGCAAGTGCCTATGGCAGGTTACCGGTTCGCGCGGCGCTTCAATGTAGACATATTCAGTCCGCCCGCAGCCGCAGAGTAACAGAATCAGCAGGCAAAGGGCTATCCCAGTCAAAACCGCCCTTATCTTTCTCCGCCGCTGCTGCTTTCTCCACTTCGCACACGCGCTTATCGGCATATAGCGCCTTCTCATTTCGTTTCTCAATTTCCGCCTCCAAATATGATGTTTTCCCCATAAGGGCGTTTCTCTCGCCCTTTAACGCTTCAATCTCCCGACCCCGCCCGATATACAGGCTTATCGCAATATACAGCGCCAGCAATAACACGCCGACCGCATAGCTTAAAATCTTAGTCATCCGGCACCTCAATTTTCGTCGGCGGCTGTTTGGCCTGTTTTGCCAAAAGTTCGTTTATCTGCCGGTTTTCCACCTTTTTTTGCTCCCAAACATCCAAAAACGCCCGCCCGCGCCCGTTATAAACAAAATTCCTGTTTATCTTGCGTGCCGCCGCCTCAATATCCGGCCGGTATATCCAAATATCAAATCTGCTCATTCCCTCAGCCATATCCCCTCTTTAATCAGCCTTGCAATCCGTTTTGCCCGTGCCGGCGTCTGTTGGGCATAGTCCGATTTTAAGCACTCCGCCGCCGCGGTTGCCCACTTGCCCCAACGCATTGCCTCAAGCATCCTCTGAAAACCCTTGAGCCCCTTAAAGCCAAGCTGGAAGCACATATCCAATAAAGCGTATTTGCGTTCCAAATCCAGCCCGCCGTAAAAATCCAGCCCCGCCAGCTCCTTTTTGCAGCGGTCAATATCGTTTCTGAGCAACATCAGCGCCGCGTTTTTGCTTATCCCGTGCTGCCAGTCACCCACGGCTTTTAACTCCGCTTTCGTGAACGGGTTTGTGTCCACGCACCGCCCGACGCCGATGGTCGTAAACCCTCTTGTGTCTTTATACGGTTGAAGCCTCATCCCTTCGTGGAATATCAGCCGCCGCATTTCCCAGTCTTCCGCCATTTATCTACCCCTTAAACAAAAACGTCCCCACTTCCCCGGCCGATACGCCGAACGCCGCGCATATCAGCGAAATCAGGATATAGAGGAAAACCTTGTTGCTTAAAATCTCCTTTAAGTTCTTGCCAAACTGCCCGCCCTCGTTCAGTTTTGCCACCACCTCGTCTATTTTCTTCTCCAGCCGGTCTATCTTGCTGTCTATCTCGTTTATGCGCTTGTTCATCAAATCCGTATCCTCGCATTGCTTTTTATGCAGCAGCAGCGCCGCGTCCGACATGCCGCCATGGTCGTGTTGCGCCTCTATCATATCCAGCGCCACCCTCTGTTTGCACATTCCACCCTCCAACAAAAAAGCCCGGATTTCCCCGAGCTTGACATTAAAAAACGAATTATATATAAAAGAAAAGTCCGGTGCTGCAACACCGGGCTTGTCCTAACCGAAAGGGGTTAAACCTTATCTTTAACCTTCTTCTGCGTTAAGGATAACTTATTTTATTTGCTTTGTCAAGTAAAATAAGCGCGGCTTTTCCCCTTTCAATATTATTGAAAGGTATAATAATGAGAATAAAAATTATTATCATTATTCGGAAATTCCGACTTTTCTTATCTATCAAACGATAGATAAGCGGGGCGGCGGCTTTATGCTTCCGCCCTTTGATTCTAATACGTTCCCAAAGGTTTCCACCATACTGTTTCCGGCCCTTCAAAATATGGCGTCTTGCCTTTTAAGACAGTATTTTCAAGGTCTATCGTCCCGCCCCAGTATTCGCCAGACGTGCTGTCGTTAACGTGCCTGCCTATATACATTTTATTGCCGAATATATCGCTCATAAAAGAGCCTTCCACCGTAACGTTTGAAGTCCAGGTTGTGAACTCGGGCAACGTATCCAATGTGTAGCTGTTGTCTTCCAAAACATACTGCACCGTATTTTCGCCGTTATAATGCAAGGCCACCCAATAAACATTGCCGGCGGTAACAGCAAACGTGCCTTGATTTGCCGAACCGTCCCATATTCCCAAAGTGCTACTGTGGAAAATCCGCACATAACCTTTGTCATTCTCAGAGTTACCGACTCCTGCCTGCGTTTGGGGAGATGTTGCCACCGTAACCTTTGTTATAAAAGTATAGCTCCCTATACTTGTTTTTGTGGCAATTTCCGCCGTTAGATAGGAGCTTGCATTAAACCCTCCTGCCACCTTATCGGTATAGGTTACATCGCCCACCTGCTCAAAATTCGCCTTGGGATATTTACCCAACAGGTTGGGAAGAATGGTTATCTCTCCCAGCCAAATCCTGTCGGAAACGGTTGTATTATGAAAATACAAAGCGATATCATCAGGTTTATACATCGCCTTATAAGTTGTCCGCACAGAGCCTTCGCTCTCAGCCATAACTCCGGGCAGGATTTCGCCATATTCCCCTTCAACAACCCATATAACTTCACTATCCGTGGATACTTTAGTGCCGCTTAGATACATCTCGCTTTTCCAGTATGTACCATTATTTCTGCTCAACATAAGTGTCTGCCCAGACCAAGCATCAAGACAACTTTCAAGAGTTACTTCCAGCGTCCAACTATCTATTTCCGGCAATGTGTCCAGAGTATAATTATTGTCTGCAAGGGCGTACAGTTTTAACGTACCGTTATCATAGATTGCCCTAATCCAGTAAACACCTGCTGTGTAAACAGTTGTTCCTTGATGCCAACCACTTTGATATATACCCAGTTTACCACTTTCAAAGGAGATTGGTCTGTCTTTGGTCGTAAACCAGACACACTGCTCATCCGTACCACCATTAAATTTGACTTTCTGAATCATATCAAAATAAGTTGATGTCGGCAATGCGGACGGGCTTGTAACGTATGAACCAGTCGCAAACCCTGCAACAGTACCGGAAACTTTATCTACAACAGGCGAGCCAACAGTGGAATAATTAGCATATCCTACACCGGTATAAAGATACTTGTAGCCATACGTTTCTGTTACACCTGTAAATCCATTAAAATCCGTACCATCGGGCAATGAACCTGAAGACACAACGATTCTTCCACCATTATAAGTAATTGTTACCCCGTCGTATGGTTCAAGCGTTACGGTTTCCGTTGTGTCGGCTGATATGGACTTCGTTGCCGTTTTGTCCCAATAGCCCTCTTTGGTTATCGTATAGCTGAAAGGCAAATCCTTATAAACCTGTTTCGTGTATGTGGTCATTGAACTTCTCCTGTGAATGTAAAGGTGTCGGGGTCTGGTGTAACTGTAACCGAATAAGAAAGTTTCTGGGGCAATACAGTGTTGACTTCATACTTTCCTTCTGCGTCCGTTTCTCCCGTGGCAATACCGGTTATAGAGCCTTCATTGACATTATTAAAATCTACGATTGTCCAGCCTGTTGCATCTGTATATTTATAACGTACGATGACCGGATAAACATAACTGGACGATTGCCGCCTATAACCGACAAAAGCTGTTTTGTAATCAGATGATAAGGCTAACAAGTAGGCACCGTCGGTATGCATATTGGTTATGCCTGATAAGTCTATATCAATGTTTAATGAATGAAATGTCTTAGTTGTTTCATCAAAAGACCAAGCATATACTTTATCGTGTGTGCCAACCGTTAATATCTTTGTCCTGACATCATAGAAAGCATTTGCTTTTACACCTATTAAACTTTGCAAATCAGAAGGCAAATCAGTCGGATTAGCTAACGAGGGTGTAGAATCTAGCTGATATATTTTTAATGTTCCAATACTGTAATACCCATCATCATTAAAATCAGTAGTGCCAAAAAGAAAATCGCCTACGTTTGTACCGGTAGCACCCTTTATAATTAAATAACCATTTAATGATTGAGTATTTAATAGCGATGGAGAAGATTTATTTGATATATCATAAAACCTAAACGTAGGGTTAGTGTTGTTTTGTATAAGAATTAAATAACCGTTATCATATAAGGCATTATAAGTGTATCCCAAACCGGAAAAAGTAGAATATGTATCCCCAAAGGTATTATCGGCAGGGTTATATTCTTTCAGTTCAAAAGTGTTTTCTGTTGATGTAGAGTACAAGACGAGATTATTGCCAAGATATATACCTCTTAAAACATAATTAACCTGCCCGTTTGCAATAGCCATTTTATCTACATCATCTCTTATAAATGTATTAAAGGTATTAGCAACAACAGTTCCATCTCTAAATGTTTGCAGACCGCTTATGTTATTGAGTAGATAACCTAAGTCAACATCTGTCCAAGACTTTGCATTTTCATCATAGGCTTCTTTATATAAATCAGACCCACCCAAATAAGCTTGTGTGCCAATAAAATAAGGATACAAATTTGAACTATAATTAGATGTTTGAGTAGCTTCCTGTTCTACCCCTCTAAAATTTAAGAATACCTTGTCGTTAGCAGAATATTCCTTTGCAGAATCATTTGCGGCATAAACCACATCTCCATCACCGGAAGAACCTTGTATAATAACCGCATTCGTTAATCCTTTCATTGCTGTCCTCCTTGAACAATCATTGATATCTCCTTAAATTAAAATAAAAAAAACGCCCGCACGCGGCAGACGCAAACTTCTCGCAAAAAACATTGTTCCTAAAAAAAACAGGCCGGAGCCCGTTACCTCGCCACTGACCTCACCCGTTACTTTGCCACTGGCCTCACCCCGCCTTGCCCGTTACTTTGCCACTTACAACGCCTGTTATTTTACCCGTTACCGCATCCCGCACTTAAAAGCAGGAAATTTTGCGAAATAACCGTCTTCTCGCCCCGCGCTTAAAGGAGGGAAATTTTGAGCAGATAGAAACGAATGTCTCCCAAGAGAGGGGAGTGTACATAGAGGTACATGACCCGACCGAAGTGGAGCACCATCCGCGATTAGATGCCAAAATTTACCCCTTTAAGACTTTAAACGGTGGAGAGTCTCCTCTTTCCCCAACACTTCCGCCACTTCGCTGGCACCACCCGGAGTCGTCTCAAGCCCGGTCAGGGCAACACGCACCGGATAAAGGACTTGCCCGTTTTTCATGCCGTTTTCGGCAGCAACCTGCTTCAGGCATTCAAACAGACCCTCGTTGGTCCAGTCATCCAGCTTTTCCAGCGCCGGATAGGCAAGTGCCAGGGCTTTGGCGGCAATTTCCGGATCGGTTTTCATTTTTTTGTTATTAAACAGCTCAGGGCTGAAATCCGGCCGTTGCTCAATAAACGCCGCCGTTTCGGCTATGTCGTTCAGCGTTTCAATACGCGGCTGCAAAACTTTGGAAAGCGCCTCGCGGTTAATATCGCGGGTAATGAACTTGTCATATTCGCGGCACGCCAGCTTATGAAATTCCGCAAACGGCAGGGCACGGATATAGCAGCCGTTCATCCAGCGCAGCTTGTTGATATCAAAAATAGCGGGCGACTTGTTCAGCCGTTCGGCATCAAAAACCTGTTCCAGCTCGGCCAGCGAAAAGATCTCCTGCTCGGTGCCGGGGTTCCAACCCAACAGCGCGATATAGTTCAGGATAGCGGCCGGCAGATAGCCTTTGGCAACCAGGTCTTGGAACGACGCATCGCCGTTGCGTTTGGAAAGCTTGTGCTGTGCGTCTTTCATCACTTGCGCCACATGGACATAAATCGGCGGCGTCCAGCCGAAAGCCTCATAAATCAGGTTATATTTCGGCGTTGAGGAGATATATTCGTTGCCGCGCACCACATGGGTAATCGCCATCAGATGGTCGTCTATGACATTGGCGAAATTATAGGTCGGAAAGCCGTCAGACTTGAGCAGTACGCCCTCGTCCAGCTCGTCATAATCAATTTCAATATCGCCGTAAACCACATCATGAAAGAGCGACTTGCCCTTGCGGTTGATATTTTGGCGGATGACATACGGCTCCCCGGCGGCAACGCGTTTTTTGGCCTCTTCCAAGGGCAGGCGTTTGCACGGGTCTTTAAATTTGATGTTAAGTTCTTCGCTTTTTTGTTCATCAGCCTCGGTTTTGGCGCAAAAACAATAATGTGCGCCGCCGAGTTCAACCAGTTTATGCGCATATTCCTGATAAAGCGGCAAACGCTCGGATTGGATATACGGCCCATAAGCGCCGCCGACATCCGGCCCCTCGTCCCAATTCATGCCCACGGTTTTAAGGGTATTGTAAATAATTTCGGTAGCGCCTTCCACATAGCGTTTTTGGTCTGTATCTTCAATCCTCAAGATAAAGCTGCCGCCGGAAGACTTGGCAATCAGGTATTCATAAAGGGCTGTCCGCAAGTTGCCGATATGCATATAGCCGGTCGGGCTCGGGGCAAAACGTGTTCTGGCTTTCATAATATAAAAAACTCCGCAAAGATTAACAACATTCGTTTTTGTCTGTCTAGCGCACCGGCGCCGAAAAGTCAAGCACAACCCGCAAGGATTTAACAGCCCGCCTTTTATCCGTTGGCAGCACCTTGTCGGGCATATCCGTTGATTGTATCCTGTTGCGTGGCAGTTTATCGGCAGCAGGCACAATACGCCGTCCTATACACAGCCCTTTTAATATTTTTGGCACAACCCGATTCATCGCAACTTAACACTGCCCTCTTCATCGCAGCCGGGAAGCCCGCCCCGCCCGGGCAACAACAGGCACAAAAAAAGCCGGCACCGCCAGCCTCCGCAAACTTCTCTCGCCCCACAAAAAAAAGCCGGCACCGCCAGCCTCCGCAAGACCCAAATCTCCATTATGGCATATCCATAACACACATCTGACACAATGTCAACCCCTTTTGCCACAAACAAGGCAAATATTTTTTTGTCGGCATTCAACCCCCTAATCCCTAACTCCACCCCTCTCCGCTCATCCGCTCCTCCTCTCCTCCCCTCTCCCCTCCGTTCCCTCTCCCCCCTTCCCTCTCTCCGCCCCCTCTCTCCGCCTCATAGACTGCCGCGTCGCTGCGCTCCTCTCCTCTCCGCTCCCTCTCTCCCCCCTTCCCTCTCTCCCCACGCCCCCTCGTTCCAATGGACAACTTAACGCAGGTGCCGCGGGCACCGTTGCCTCTGAAAATAAAAAAAATCCCCAACCGCAAAAAAAAAACTTGATTTATTCGGAATTTTATTATATCTCAGATTTGCTTTGCACCGCAACGCCGTTTCGCGCTAATAGCGGCGCCGGTGCAAACGAGCGTTTTGGCACCGTGCCGGAATACATTGCCGTGGTGCCGGGTCAAAGCGTTGCCGCCCGTTTTTTCGCGGGCGGGCAACCCGCGGATTTTCCGGATGCATATTGGCTGCCGGATATCCGGACGGGGACAGGCCCAGCCGGAAGTTTTCGGCATCCGGGCTTTAAGATGTGCGGCCATGGCGGAATTGGTAGACGCGTAACGTTGAGGTCGTTATGGGCTAAGCCCGTGGAAGTTCAAGTCTTCTTGGCCGCACCATTTTACTTTCTTTGCAAATGTCATGATTATTTTTTTTACGGCAGGCGTTCACCCGCCGGGGAGGGAGTATGCTGAGGGTTTATCGCACCGAAGAAGACGGCAAGCTGGCCAAGCTCAAAAAAAACAAGATTCTCCCGATGTCATGGTATTCGCTCGTCAATCCGAATGAAGAAGAAATGCAGCTTGTTTCAAACGGGCTGCGCGTGGATTATGACCTGCTGAGCAACGCCTTGGACGCCGACGAGCGTTCACGCGTGGAGCAGGATAAAAATTCGCTGGCACTGATTGTCAACCTACCGCTTTTGGACGACGAGGGCAATTTTGACACCCTGCCGTGCGGGCTGGTTATCACGCCAAAAAATTTCATCACGATATGCGCCCGCGACAACCGGGTCATGAATTCGTTTAACCGCTCCACCGCCAAAACGTTTGACACCCGCGACCGCGCCCGTTTTATGCTGAATATTTTATACCGCTGCACGCAGTATTATTTGAAATACCTGAACATCATCAACAAGCGCATTGACGAACTGGAATATGCCCTGCGCCGCACCACCTCCAACAAAGAGCTGTTTCAGCTGATGGAGATTCAAAAGTCCATGGTTTATTTCACGACCGCGCTAAAAGACAACCACCTTGTGCTGCTAAAGCTGCTGCGGCTGATGCGTGACCCGGCAATGGCCAAATTCGCGGGGTTTGACAACAGCGATGCTGACCTTTTGGATGACGTGATAATAGAAAACAAGCAGGCAATAGAAATGGTAGACATGCACCGCTCCATTTTGGAAGGCATGATGGACGGCTTTGCCAGCATCATCAACAACAACGTCAATCTGGTCATGAAGTTTCTGGCCGCCATCACGATTATCCTGTCCATACCGACGATGCTGGCCTCGTTCTGGGGCATGAACGTTCCGGTCGCCTTTGCCGAAAACCCCAACGGATTCTGGCTGGTAATGAGCATATCTGCCGCCGCCACCATCATGACGATAATCTATTTCCGCCGCAAAGGCATGTTCTGACCGGTTTTCACCCCAAGCCGCAAACGGGCAAAAAAATCTGCCGTCATCCGCTGCCATTAACCCGGCATTAACCGTTGCCGTGTTAATTTAAGCGTAAATATTTTTCGTGGAAAGGAACCGTTATGCCCAAAGCTGTAAAATCATCTGCACCGGCAACCGAAAAGAAAGCCTCCCCCGCGCCCAAAACGCGGGCGGCCGCTGTTGCCAAAGCCAAATCCGCGGCCAAGCCGCAGGCCGGCAAAACCGCATCCCGGGCGGCCAAGGCTGCACCAAAACCGGAAGCCCCGGCCAAATCCGGCAAAACCGCTGCCGTCCGCCAAAAGACGGCCAAGGCCGGCAAAGCCGTAAAAGAAAAAATCAAAAAGCTCCCGTCCGTGGCCAAGGAAGCCCCGAAAAAAATCGTGGAGCATACTCTGGAAGCAACCTTGATAACGGTAGAAAAAGCGGCCGAACACAAGGCCCGCCGCGCCTCTCAAAAAGCCCTGCGCGCCACGGTCAAAGCCCGCAAGGCCGTCCGGGCCATGTTGCGCGCCAAAAGGGCGGCCCGGCTCGCCGAAGCCGAAATGAAAGCAATCAGCAGCTCTTTCCCGCTTGAAAGCGAAACGAAAACAGAACCGCGCCGCGCCAAAAAAGCCCCCGTCGGAGCCAAAGACGCCGCCGCCGGCATCACACATGCCACCACGGCCGCCGCCAAAAAGGCTGCCCGCGAATTGCGCGAACGCATCAAAAACATTATCCACCCCGGCGCGGAAGAAATCTTTTTCTATGAACGCCGCCAAATCGTCATGCTGACCCTGGTTTACGCCGCCCTGTCGTGTATCCTCTGGGCGTTAGCACGCGGGCTGATTGAAGCTCACCTGATAACCAGCTGGCTCGTGGCGCTCCTGCTGACGGTCGTTATGTTCTTAACGCTGGCCGCCTTTGCCTCGGTCGTCTTTGTGCTGATATTCCCGCAGACGCTGGCCGTCATCACCCGCGAAGGGATAAAGATTGACCACAACAGCCTGTTGAAATGGCAGGACGTCGCTCTGGCGGAAGAAAAATACACCAGCCCGCTGACCCGCCGCGCAATTATCGCCCTGCACCTGAAGCCGGCGGCGGAAAACAGCTACCGCCTGACGTTCATGCAGCGCCTGTGCCGGCATAATGTCTTCACGCCGTTTTCCATACCGTTATACGCCATGGACGCTGAAGACGCCGAAAAAATCCGCGGGCTGATAAAAAAGCGCGTCAAATATCAGGATGCCCGCAGCTAAACCGGCACGGCAAAACGCATGGCAGCAACAAAAAAGGAACCCGCCGGCCTAGCCGGTGGTTTTCTGTATAAAAAAAGATAATTAACAAAGAAATTGGAACACAAGCAAGCGTAAGAATTGCTGAAGAAACTTTTGCACAACCCAACGCCGGTGAAATCATCCTGAATGCAGTTAAAAAGGGTCACCTAATCCCCCAAAACTGCCAGCTCAAAATCTTTGACTTGCCAATCGCTGCCGAGATTATGCTTAAATATGTCAGACGTGGTCACAACCTTTGCAGCGAAGCCCAAAAGAGAATCTCGGAGCTACCCAATGCCGGCGAGATTTTCGCCAAACTTGAAAAGCAAAAGTAAAAACTTTTTATCAGACGTTTTTTATCTGACCCCAAAGCGGCTGTTCCCTCCGAAACAGCCGCTTTTTTGCATCTACAAAAACGGCGCCCATCAAAAGGACGCCATTTCTTAAAAATAAAGATTGCTTTTTTCACATTTGCCCGTGCTTCCCGGACATAGCCGCCTTCAGCACCTCCCGTGTACCTCCGCCGAACAGCCGGCTCATGCGCAACGCCTTTCGCCAGCCCCTCATGCCATGCCTGGCACCCTGCGCGCCGCCGCTCCGGAAACCATAGCCAAGACCTGCGCCGGTCTATTTTTTGATAAACCCGGTAACACGCTCCAACACGCCCTGCATTTTGGAAATGATAATGCCGTAATTGGTAATGGGCACCTGCTGCTTTTTGCATTCTTCAATTCTGATTCGTA
>CALXTP010000016.1 GCA_944391435.1 uncultured Alphaproteobacteria bacterium
TTGTCCTGATGCAAGGTTCAATTGAAACGCCGATTATGGCAGATTCTCCACGTTGGTATTTAGATAAAAAAATGAAAGCACAAGCATCAATACCACCAGCGCCTAACGTGCCGGATTGGATTGTTGCCCAGCGTTCAGATGAAAATGAGGATATTTTGGCAAAATTGGGCATAGATTACGACCCGAACGCAGAAGAAGAGGAAACAGCAGGATTTGAAGAAGACGAGGTATAAAAAAACGCCGGAAGAAGTCCAAAAAATTTCACTTTGGGCTTCTTTAAAAGGCAGTGCAAAATTTGTATGGCATTTCAAAGGGACGTTTTTGTTGTGGTGCCTGGCAAATTTTGCCTTTTTATGCATATTTCTCTTCATTCCGAACGGCTGGACAAATTCGCTAAGCATTCTATGGTTGGTTGCTTACTATGCCTTTTGGTGTGTCTTTATCCGGCATATCCAGCAGCACCCGCCGTATTTTTCGCTGATAAGGATATTTAACGGTTTGATACCGGCCAGTAAAATAATGTTTATCAATATTTTGATTTATTTGCTGTTGGTCGTTGCACCGTACATACCGTTGTTTATGGGATTTAGAGATAAGTATCTGGAGTTTTTTGAAAACTATATGGCAATATTGCAAAGTCACGATTCGTTGCCCGGCAAAACATCATTTTACCTGTTAATGATATTATTGTCGCCATATACCATAAGCCGCCCGTATCTGGCCTGGATATCTTCTCTGATAGGCAAAAGTCGCTCCATTATGGAAGCATATCGCAAGACACACGGAAACTATAGGAATTTTGTGCTGTGCGCCATCATAATGAGCATAATCTTTGCACTGTCTTATTATGTAGACATCAAATATGACATAAATACGTTATTGTTCGTAATGGCCGTTTTGCCGATATATTTCAACGTTGTCTTTATAGATATTTATAAGACTTTTTACAAGCGCAAAAGAGCCAAGCGGCACCAAATGGAACTTTAAGACAGCGTTAATTGGTTAAATTCGGATTCGGATATGATTTTGACACCGAGTTCCTGTGCTTTTGCTAATTTGGAACCGGCATTTTCTCCGGCAACAACATAATCCGTATGTGCCGAAACAGAGCCGGAAACTTTGGCGCCGAAAGCTAAGGCTTTGCTTTTAGCTTCATTTCTTGTCAAAGTTGTCAGGGTTCCGGTAAAAACTATTGTTTTTCCAAAAATTTCAGAAGATGTATTGGTAATATCCTCAAAATTTTCAATAGTAATGACGCCTAAAAGCTTATTGATAACGTCAATATTGTGTTTCTCTTTAAAAAACTCAACAATATCTTGCGCCATCGCCGGGCCAATGCCGTCTATACTGACCAATAATTGCAAATCTTGTGATACCATCGCATCCATAAAAGCGCCAAAAGTATGGTAGTGTTTTGCAATCAGATAAGAAGTTGCCACGCCGACCTGGCGTATACCAAGCGCATAAATAAA
Source organism: uncultured Alphaproteobacteria bacterium (assembly GCA_944391435.1). Lineage (GTDB taxonomy): Bacteria > Pseudomonadota > Alphaproteobacteria > RF32 > CAG-239 > CAG-267. The sequence goes on from CALXTP010000016.1 coordinate 1,473, forward strand.
TTTTTGCAAACTGACGGTTTTGCTTTTGTTGATAGCATCAAACAGTTTGCGGACGGATTTCGGCCCCCAGCCTTCCCGTTTTTCTAAGTTTAATGAATGTGCGGCAGAAAATAAATCGGCCGGAGCGTCTCTTTCCTCTAATGTAAAAATATCATATGGTGTTTTTATAAAGCCTTCTTTATAAAAATCTTCAATAACCTTATCTCCGAGCCCTTCTATATTAAAAGCCTCGCGTGATACAAAATGTTTAAGCCTTTCCACGGCTTGTGCCGGGCAGGATAAACCGCCCGTACAGCGGCGTACGGCCTCATCTTCTTCGCGAATGGCATGTGCCCCGCATTCGGGGCAAATTGTCGGGAATTGAAATTCCAGTAATGCGTCAGTGCGTTTATCTTTCAATACGGAAACAATTTGCGGAATAACATCGCCTGCACGTTGTACAATCACCATATCGCCGATACGAATATCTTTGCGTTTTATTTCATCTTCATTGTGCAATGTTGCGTGTGAAACCAAAACGCCGCCGACATTTATCGGTTCCAAATCTGCAACAGGCGTCAAAGCGCCGGTTCTTCCGACTTGGATTCGGATATTGTTAAGCCTTGTGATAGCCTGCTCGGCCGGAAATTTGTGTGCAATGGCCCACCGTGGCGTTCGTGTCAAAAAGCCGAGTCGCTTTTGCAATTCAAGGTCATTGACTTTATAGACAATGCCGTCAATATCGTAAGGAAGATCTGCCCGGGTTTCCATTAAGTTTTCAAAACTGTCCATCAGTTCTTTATCATTGTGGCAAACTTTATTGTAAGGATTAACAGGAAAGCCCAGACCCCGAACATAATCCAAAAATTCTTCTTGGCTCTTCCAACGAATATCTGAAACTTCGCCCCAGGTGTAAACCAAAAAGCTGAGGCGGCGTTCTTTTGTAATCCTGGCATCTAGCTGGCGTAGCGAGCCGGCAGCGGCATTTCTAGGATTCGCAAAAGTTTTTTTATGTTCCTCTTCATTTTTTTGATTAAGGTTAAAAAAATCTTGTTTTGACATAAAAACTTCGCCGCGCACTTCAAAAATATGCGGCACGTCTTTGTCAATATATAGAGGAAATCCGCTAATGGCTTTAAGGTTTTCCGTAATGTCTTCTCCGGTTTTACCGTCGCCCCGTGTTGAGCCGCGTGTAAAAATACCGTCCGTATAAAGAGCCGAAAAAGATAAGCCGTCCATTTTGGGTTCGGAAGTAAAGGTTATATCTGCGCTACTGTTCAAAAAGCGTTTAATGCCCAAAATAAAATCTTGCAGTTCTTCTTTGCTGAAGATATCTGCCAACGAGAGCATTGGAACAGATAACTCCACTTTTTTAAATTCACTCTTAACCATTGCCCCGACACGTTTAGATGGGCTGTCAGAACGAATAAGGTGTGGAAATTTGGCCTCAAGGGCATCATTCAGCCGGCGCAGTTTGTCATAGCTTGCATCATCAAGATAAGGTTCGTCATTTTGATAATAGGCAATATCGGCTTTTTCTATTTCTTTAGCCAGATATTCCAACTGCTTTTTTGCTTCTTCGTCAGAAATATTTTTAATATCAATCATAACGCCTCCGGTATCTTGTCTGCTAAAATATATAAAATTGGTTGACAGGTTGCCAGATGTATTATACTTTATCATCAATTTTTTAAGGGAAAAACATGCAAAAAGTATTTGATATAAAACAGCTCAAGCAAAAACGTCCGGGATATTTTATTCCGCCGTTGCCTTGATGTTGCTATCAAAACAATGTCTAAGTCATACGAGCGGGTATATCCCGCTCTTTAATTTTGTAAGAAAGAAAAATGTCAACAGAAATAAAAACATACCTTATAAACGGAAAAGAAGTCTGGGTCGGAAATTTATATAAAATAAATGGCAAAAAGCAATCAGAGCCGATTCGCTTTTATATACGTCCGCTCAATCAAAATGATGCGCCGTCTATGGGGGCGCTTTCTGCTGATATATATAAAAATCTGCGCACGGGAGAAGAGTGTTTCATTCACAGGCATACGCAGCAATATTTTTATGATGTTTTCCAAAACCCGCAAACATTTTACAATGGTGTCTTTGTCGGCGGGCAGCTTGTCGGCATGTCTTACTTAAAAATATGCCGGAACCGGATGGAGCTGGAAGATGAGTTGCCAAATGCAAAATTTGATTTTTTTGCAGCTTCGCGCAACAAAGGAAAAAATCTCGTTGCGTCTTTGGGAGCCGATTCGGTGTTGCCGGCTTATCGGGGAAACGCCTTAAACAGCATAATGATAAATTATCGTATAAAACAAGCCGAACGAATGGGATGCACGGATTGCACGTCCATTATTGACCGCAAAAACAAGTGGAATATGTCGCCATATTTCGGCAATCGGTTTAATTTATTTGCCACCGCAACAGACCCTTCGGATGGGGGACAAATCTCCTTGCTTCATAAGCCGGTGGGGCATAATACGGTATTATCTTGTTTTAAGCCGAGGATTGCCCTGCCTTATGAGCGTCTGGATATAATAGACCGCCTTTTGGCAAAAGGCTTTATCGGGATAGAGTTTAATAAAGAACGCGAAGAAGTTTTATTTGCCCACTCGTTTTATTATCAGGAAAAAGAAAATTTTTCGGACAACTTTATTTTTCGCCGGACATACGTTTGCGCCAAAGGACGGATATAAGGATTTTTAGCCGCTGAAATCAAAATTTTTGTTGCTAAAAATAATAATTACATTAACATATATGCCGAAACATTAATTTTAATTGGAGGCAGCCATAGCTACAGAAAATAGAAATGCGCCAGTACGGGAAAATGACGGGCCGCGCATTAATCGTGAAATAAAAGCAAAAGAAGTACGTTTAATTAATTATGATGGTGAGAATTTAGGCGTTGTTTCTTTAACGGAAGCGCTGAAGTCCGCACAAGAAGTCGGGTTGGATTTGATAGAAATATCCCCGCAGGTAACACCGCCGGTATGTAAGATTCTTGATTACGGCAAATATAAATATGAAATGCAAAAGAAGAAGAATGAAGCCAAAAAGAATCAAAAAGTCATCAGCATAAAAGAGCTGAAACTGCGCCCGATGATAGACACGCACGATTATGAAGTAAAAGTCAAGCAGGCCAAGAAATTTTTAGCGCAAGGCGATAAAGTAAAGTTTACAATGCGTTTTAAAGGGCGTGAATTAAGTGCGAATGATATGGGCAAAGAAGTGCTGAACAAATTGATTGAAGATTTGGAAGGGCTTTGTAAAGTAGATGCCGCACCAAAATTGGAAGGCAAGCAGATGTTTATGATAGTATCGCCCGCATAAACTGGTTGATAGCTAAAAAAAGGGGGAGGGTAAAACCTCCTCCTTTAGTTATGTTCGGCATGATAATCAATATGGCAGTCTTTGCATAGCATTATACAATTTTCAATCGTCGTTTCGCCGCCGTCGGCAAAAGCCTTTTTATGGTGTCCCTCCATCTCTTTTAGGGCAAAAGGCTTGTGGCACCGGGCACATTTCCCTTTCTGCCTCTCATAAGCCTGTTTTTGTTGCCGGTCGCTGAAAGCACGGCGCCAAACCAAACTTCGGTCGCCGGAAAGGCAATATTCATAAAAGCCCGTCTTTTTTAAGCCGTCCGGATCAATGTCATACAGGTCATACAAACGCTTGAGCTCATCGGCAATTTCTACCGGATCAAAAGGCTGTTTTCCGTATTTATTGTATAAAAATCCCCACTCTATTCCTTTCATTTCCGGGCGGTATACAACAAATACCCGCTTGACCCAACCGATAACATTCTTAAAATATTCAACAAGTTCGCCGGCATCGTCATCAAAACGGTGCTTGCTCATATAATCTTTAATTTGCGGATATTCCGCCGGCTGTGCCCCTGCCCGCCACTTGAGCGCCAATTCCAACAGCAGCTGCCTGTTGGCCTTATCGCCGAGTCCGCCCATATCCCCCAAGGTTTTATCTGCGGAAAGGCTGAGCAAAGTTTTTTTATCGTCGTTGTCATAATAAGAAATCGCAATCGCCTCATTATTGTTTTTCTTAGAGAAAAACTGTTTCGCTGCCGTCAGCCATCGCCCGGTATAATTTGCATTAAGCAGTTCCTGGTCGGTCATTTGCTTGCCGGAAATGTTAATCGTATGAAACCAGTCCAGTTTTTCATCGTCCGTCCCCTCGCAAACATAGACTTGCAGCCGGTAATCTAAAATCTCCCTTTGCTTGTCCGGGGAAAGCCCCTCAAAAGTCTGCGTATTCCGCCCGTTAAAATCAATGGCGATAGGGTTGCCGTATCCGTCGTTATTTGTAATAAACTGGCAGATGGAAATAAGGCGTTGCTGGCCGTCAATAACTTCATACGTATCATCCGGGTTTATAGCCCAATACATGCTGTTTAACGGCATATTATTATAAACTGAGAGCATAACCCTGTCCCTGTCGTCCGGATTATACACGAATGCTCGTTGAAAAGCCGGCCGGACATTAAGT
>CALXTP010000017.1 GCA_944391435.1 uncultured Alphaproteobacteria bacterium
GCCGGCCGAAAAGTTGCCTCCGATTACTTGAAACCGGTTATGGAAGCCCGCAAACAGGCTGAAGAAACCCTGCAGGCAATGGTCGAGCAATATGAAAAAGATATGATTTCATTAAAAAGCCAGCTCAAATCGGCCATAGCAAGTCGTTCAACATCCAGCACAAATCTGGATACGGCAACGGCCACCAAAAACGACCTGATTAAAGACCGTCAGCGCACGGTGGAACACGTCAGTGGTCTGATTGAAAATTTGGATGAACTGAATAATGTTCGGATTCCGGCCTTAAAAGAACGCCTTGAAGGGCGCACGCCAAAACCGAAAAATCTACAAAAGGATTTAGACGCTTTGTTGACCGGTGCCGGCGAAGATCTTGAAAAAATAGAAAATCCGACCTTAGCGGACAGGATTGGTAAACTTCCGGCCATAGAAGAAGAACTCAAGTTCTTATGCTCCAATGCTCCGGATGAAATTGAAGAGTGCGACGAATACCGAAGCTCTGCAAATAAAGAAGATCCGTATGAAAATGTGGCAGAAGAAGACGTCTTTACCAATATTGCCAGGCTGGATACGCAAATTGCAACGGCACAGGCAAAAATGGATCGTGCCCAGGATATGCTTGATATCCAACAGGAAAAGATAGATTCTCTGAGTGAAAAAATCCGCCAAAAGGCAGAAGACTTTGCTGATACTTATTTGAAAAAAGCAGAAGAGATACAAGCCGTAATTGATGAACAAAACGAAAGTTTTGAAAAGAAGCTTGAACCGCAAAATGACGGCTCCGACCCGGCACGCATGGAAAGTCGTGAATGGTGTTCGGAAAAAAGAGCTTTTGGCGTATTCTGTAAAAAGCATTCTAAGAATTATACGTATGACAACTTGTCATGGACAATGGCTCGCGTATTGTATAGTACGGTAGATTCCAATGACCATGATGGTGTTAACGACGATTCCCAAGTCCAGAGCGATTTGTATGGAATTGTAGACAGCACTATCCGCAAACGTTGGTTTGAAGACGGAAAATGGTCTCAATACCCGTCAAAACTGGCCGGTTACGGTGTCGTTAGAAAATTTGTTGTCGCCAGCGGTGCCCTAAATGCCTTAGGAATATCCAATGGTGTTCAGACGCCGGAAACGGTAGCCGAACAGATTCGCGAACAGGCGATAAAAGAAGCGGCACAATATCTGCAGCAAACCTATATTCCTAATGCGGATAAAACCATTAAGGAAGAGATAGATGCAGCAGCCGAAGAAATCTCTGATGTTATGGATAAGTGGGGCGTCAGCGGTGAAGATGATGCCGTACCGTCAGAAGAGATTTATGAACATACAAACTACGAAGACGGCGGCGACATAGTCGGCGAAGCGGCAATGTCCGGAAAATCTCCGCTTGTAACCGAAGAACATTATGCTTTGATTGAAAAGCTGAAACAGGCCATTAACCCGTCCCTCATGGAAGAGGCTGGCATTAAGTTGTCCGAAAGCTTCGGTATTCCGGAAAATATCACCACTGATAACGACTACTTTGTCGGGCTTCCGGCACGAGGCCTTTATACCAATACTATTCCGACTTTCGGCAAGCCGGTTAGCGAGTTGACGCCATCGGCTGATGAAAATACGGACAGCAATAACGGCCGCGATTATATGGCGCCGCACCGGCCGTTATTAAACCTGGCACCGTTAAGAGAAGTCTTCTACTTCAGCGCGCTGGATTATGACGATGTACCGAAGAAAGACAACAAGCCGTCACGTTCAACTCTGGTAGATAAAAAATATAAACATACCACGACAGAAAGTGCCGAAACAGTTGAATATCTGCCCGAAACCTGGCGTTATCTGTTGGCCACGCCGAACTTCAGGGATAACGGCCAATACCAGCAGACGTTTGTAGAGCGTTCGTATGGCGAAGATAAGTTGAAAGACTATATCAACAACGCTGATATTCCGAATGCCAAGGAAGAGCATTACCGCGCCATTATCGGACGTGCCGGTGTATATCCTTGCAAGCTGGGCAAAAAAGACAACAACGGCAAGATAGTAGATACGGTGTTAAATAAAATCATAGATGTCGGAGGTGGCGACGGTGTCGGTGACATGAGCTTCAAACAACGTAGCTCCATACCGTCCGGCGCAACGGTTCAGACTTGTCAGGAAGTTGCCGGTTTTAACAGCGGCTTACGCCACTTGCTGGCAGACCATGCCGAAGAGGAAAGCGATTCAAAAGCCTTGCAGGGAAGCCTGGGCAGCACCAGCGAGCCGATGTATACCAATTACAGCGAGCTGGGGCAGTTCCTGAACGGCAATCTGGAGTATCGCCCGATGTTGAGAAATATCTTTGACTATCTGCTGGATGACAACAATCAGGATAACAACATTGAGCGCCAGCGTGCGGATTTGGCAACCTATAAGCGCAACGTGATTGGTTCGTTCTTGGAGGCGGTCAATGCCGAGCATAATGCCGAAAAAACCATGGACAACAATAAAGAAGATGTTGTTGCAGCTCTTGAAAGCTTGTGCACGCAAATACACGCATTAGGGGAAAGCATTGCCGGTGAAGAACTGTGCGAAGACACAGATGACAGCGAATGCGCCGAAACCAGTGCATCCGAATGTGCACAGTTGATTATGGAAACAGGCGGGCTGGCAAAAGACGCTTCGGACGACGTCTACGACGTAGATTGCGGCAGTGCTGATAGCGGTTCATACTATGAACAGATATACTGCAGGCTGGGAGAACTGGAAGACGAAGCTATTCAAAAAGCCAAACATGGTTACACCGATGAAGACACGGGAACCGCATATAAAGGCCGTGAAACTCTTGAGTTCAACGCCGGAGATGAAGAGCGCGTCCAGGAACGCCTGACCAAGATGGATAACTACTTTGACGCATTGGCGGTTGAAAATGCCGAGGTTGCCACCATCCAGCCGGATGAAACGGGAGCCACTATGGTAGAGGCCGTAAAAGAAGCCCTGGCAAATCGTGATGCCTTGCGGGCAGCCGAAGAGGAAGGTTTGACATCTATGGATAACCAAAGCCAGGCAGCGGCCTATTGCCCGGTATATTAAAAAAAGGAGCATAAAAGCAAGCAATGCCTAATATAGCCAACCAAAAAGTCTTACGGATTAGTGATAAAACGAAGACGCGGGAAGCCCCGGAGTTCATTACCGAAGATGTGGTAGAAGTACGTCGGGCCAAGATGGTTTACTATAAGTGGATAGCCCGTCTGACGGCATTGCTTGCAACGGCTTCACTTTTGTATGGCGTATGTGCCACATTGGCAATAATGAAACTTGCGCCGGAAATCATGATAGACCCGCAGATGTTTGTGGAATTTTCCGATTCTCAATCGCTTGTTAAAAGGGAATATGTCAATTTCCAGATGGACTCGCGCGAACAGATGATGGTAAATTTTATGAAGCAATATGTTGAGCTCCGCAACACATACATAAAAGATGCAAGGGAGATGCAAAACCGCTGGTTGTGGGGAGGCTTGGTGTCATATCTTTCTACCTACGAAGTGTATAAGGAATTTGAAAAGGTTTATCCGCTGCTGACCACAGAGATGTTGGAAAACAATTCCAGCCGCTCGGTTGAAATTTTATCCGTAGAGCGTACCGGCGGCGAAAACAGCAATACTTGGAAAATAGAATTCAAAACCTATGACTACACATTCAAAAGCCAGAGCCGCTATGCCCGCATGGATACCGTAGAACCGATTATAACCGAGAGGTTTTGGACAGCCAATATCCGCGGATATGTCAATCCCCGCCGCCGGACGGCGTATCGTCGGTTGCTGAATCCGCTTGGTTTTGTCGTACACAGTTATTTTCAAAGCGAAATTGACGTTTAGTCTTTTCTTAAACTTTATCATGCTATACTACTGATAGACGATTTAGCCTGTTGATAAGTGGCTGCATTTTGTTTTCTCGTTAGACTTTTAAAATTAAAAGTTTTAATTATAAAAAAAGAAACTTATCAAAGAAAGGGGAGCCATGTATAAAGCATTGATTTTAGTTTTTGCCATGTTTGTATTGGCGGCATGCAATTTAATCGGCGACTATTATGAACCGGAACCGGTTGGAATTGGTAAAGATATTTATGAATTGAAACTTTCTCCGTGTGCCTGTATTGAAGTAGAATTACCCAAAACGCTTCCGGATTGGTTTAAAGCGCTGAGTTAAGCATAAAGGATAAGACGGATGGCCGAACAAATATCTTCTGACGGAACCAAAAAGCTTCTTCTTGAAGGAAAAGGCGGAAAGGCTGCGCCCCGCCTCGGAGCTGCCCGGCAGTCCAGAGCGAGAAACGCGGACGTTATTGTTGAAAACGCCACGGAGAAAAGATATTTGTGGACGGCGCGTGCATTTGCAATTATTTTTGCCGTCAGCGTTTGTTGTAACATAATATTGACATATGTTATATTTGCCATTACGCCTTTGTATCGTATAGAACCTTATTTGTTCAGCTTTTCGGATAAAAAAGATCAGATTTATACCATCCATCCGGTTAAAGATATTTATAAACATAAATATCTGACGGAAATTTTCATAAGGGAATATGTATTGCTGCGCAATACCTTTGTGAACGATATTAACGAAATGGAGCGGCGTTGGGGGCCGGGCAGTACAATACAGGAAATGTCTTCAACGGGAATGTATGATAAATTCCGTAAAGATTTTGCCGATGCTGCTCTGGAACTTATCCGAAAACATAATATAACAAGAAACATTAAAATAGCTTCGGTAACGGAAGTTGGCGGCAATAAAGGCGAAACGTGGTGGCAGGTTGAGTTCAGGGTGGAGGATATGATGCCCGAATATGAAATGCCGCGCGTCAGTGTTTGGGTAGCTTCCATAAAGATAAGATACAGGGCTAAAAGGGTTAAATTTGGCGAAAGGTTAAAAAATCCGCTTGGCTTTACTGTGTTAGACTATCGGCAAGTTGAACGTAAAACAAATTAATGCTTTGGGAATAGCAGTATGATTAAAATGAATAATATCTTTTTTATAATGGTTTTTTCGCTGGGCGCATTGGCTTATTCGGCGCAGGCGCAGGTAACCAAAGATAATTTGGATCAGAATGCTGACCAAAGTCAGGGCAACTATGCGGCCACCAATTTAAATTATTTGGGAGGTGTCGGTTCGCTCGGAATGATGCAAAGCGCATGGAAAGATCCTCTGCAGCACATGGGAGAAGGGCAGACGCGCCCGGGATATACAAAATATTATTGGACGCCGGAGCTGGTTTTACCTGTCAGGGTGCGCGAAGGTATGTATACCCTCATCAATTTTCCGAATTGGGAAGTGATTGAAAATGTGTACATCGGTGATGGTTTGTCTTTTAATGCAGAAATACAAGGCCCGTCAAGTTTGTTGGTTTATCCGGATTCTTCGCAGTTTGTCGGCGTGGATACGAATATGATTGTTTTCGGGCGTTCCGGCAATAAGTATGTCTTTTATGTTCAAAGCGAGACGGTCAACACAGACAGAATTACAAATGCAATTATAGATATAGAAGTAGTCAAAAAGAAACAAGGAGCTAATGCAGGTTCCGGCTCCGGATATGGAGGCGGTTATTCTGGTTCTGGTGAGGGAAGTCCGGATGGTAACAGTGAAGATTCCACCTATACGCGGAATTTGCAAAAAGAAGACTGGATAGAAAAAATTCCGGTAGATCCGACAAAGTTTCGTTTTGATATAGAAGTATATGTTCCCAATCCGGATGATATCATCATTGCTCCGGAACGCGTATGGCGTGATAATATTTTTACCTATATAGACTTGGGAGAAAAAGCCCTGACGGCAGTACAGCGGCCGATTGTGACCTTAATTGTGGAGAGATCGGAAACCCCGGTAGGTTTCCGTACGGCCGGGCCGAATAATCGTTTGATAATCGTTGAAGGTATGGGTGATATGGTTTTGCGCAGCGGCAAAAGGATTGTCTGCCTGAAATTGCGGCGTGCTGATTCCGACGGTTTAGAAAATACGGTTTATGCTAAAACAAACGAATGGGATTTGCAAAATGCATATGCCTCACAGCCAGGTAATACAAATGCGGAAAATTACGAGGATGTATATGGCAGTACCGGCAACGGAGCAGCGACAGGAACCGGTGGCTCATCTGGTATGGGTAGCAGCCAAAGCCAGGCGGGTGCAGGCTTCTTTGGCAATAATACCTTCTCTAATGCGCAAAAAGGTAGCTCTTCGGAAGAAAACAGCGGCTTAAGTTATGAAGATATCATAAGCGGCAAACAAGCTCCCGTTCAAAATTATCAAGGAAATAGCGGCACCGGAAATAAGAAAAATACATTTCCCGCCGGCAATGGCAATACGGCGCAGCCGGAACAAACCGGTATGCAAAACGGTGGAAACACGCAAAAAGGTGGAAATATATTAGATTCCCTGCCGAAAGTACAGCCGGTTGTTGCTCCAGAAAATCAGGAGCCGGCTCCATCAGAACAACTGACGGGGCAATATGATATTAAGGCAAACGGTGCCGAACTGGTTACGCCGCAGTATAACAACAATGCGGGAGAAGTCTCTATAACCAGGCAAACAGATAAAACCCAGTCGGCAGAAAACGTAAATGCAAACAAAAATACCGGTGCCAATCCTCCGGTGTTGGGCAATTCTGCAAACAACTCAAGCCCGGTTTTGATTACGCCGAAAGAAGATATAAAAGGCACAAATACGGTTATGTCTGCGGAAATGGAAGCTCTGTTGAAAGAATTTCGCGACGGCAAAGCTTTTGACCGGAATGACGAGAGTAATATATCCATTGAATTGGGAACGGACGAAGACGTAAATAATTTGGAAAAATTATGGAATGATATTTCCAAAAATTATTCGGCAACGGTTGGAAAATATCAACCCTTCTATTCCGTAGACACTCCTGCCGACGGCCAGGGAAAAGAAGTCTTCCATCTTCGCGTTGGACCTGTCAAATCGTTGGAAGAGGGAGATAATATTTGTAGCCAGCTGGGGCGTAACGGTATCTTTTGTAGTGTGGTCAGAATACAATGAACGAAAACACCCGTTTTGAAGAATATGAAAGAAAAACCCGGAAAATAATTCTGATAATAGGAATTATTGCCGGAGTTTTCTTCCTGTTCGGGTTATTGATTATTTCTGCCGACGAAGAACAATATAACTTGGAAGAAAACACGCCGGACTTTGTGGAAAATCAAAATATTCTGCCTGACGTTTCGGTTGCCGAAGAACCTGTTTTCATAGACGCGGAAGAAACAGATTATGCAGCAAGGCAAAAGCCGATAAAAGTAACCCCGGCTCAGATTAACATGAATAGATTTGTGCTCGGTGTTGATACGCAAAATCAAAGCGTTTTGACAATAGGAACCGATGGCAGCGAAAGCATCCATATCGTCAGGGTTGAGCTTGTTGAAGAGACGGAAGACGGGTTTGAGTTCAGGGATAAATGCCGCAATCGCGATTTACGCGGGGATGAAACCTGCAATGTTTTAATATCCTGGACGCCGCATTTTCCGGGCAATGTACAAAACAATTTCAAAATTATCTGGTACGAAACACGGTTGGATGAGTCCAGCGCTAAATCGGAAGAAGTCAGCATCAAAGGCAGCGCGGTGTATCCGGAAGATGCCCGGCAAAATTGCGATGCGGGCAGCGGTTGCTATGTCGGAGGAAATGGTGTTGGCGCTCATCGCTTAGCCATCGGCCCGAACGGAGAAATTATCGGTTACATAGATGAAGCCGGAAATGTGCATGACAAAGATGGCAATATTATTGGCCGCGTAAATGAAGACGGCATGATTGTGGATGCAGATGGCAATATTATCGGCGTGGCGCAAAATATGAAATTAGCCTATGATAAGGACGGTAATATAATCGGTTATGTCAAGACAGATGGAACAGTTGTTGACCTGCAAGGGGAAACAATAGGGACAGCCTTGCCAGACGGAACAATTGTCAACAGCAAGGGGGAAGTGATTGGCAAAGCCGTAGAAGCAGGTTTTGTATATGATAAAAACGGAAAAATAATCGGGCGTGTTCTGCCGGATGGTACTGTTGTAGACATCAATGACCCGAAAAAAATAATCGGGCGCCTGAATGAAAACGGAGAAGTTGTTGATGAAAATGGTAATGTTATAGGCAAAGTAACATCTGCAGGAAATATTGTTGTTGACGAGAACGGCAATGTCTTGGGCGTCGTTATGCCTGATAACAGCGTGGTTGACAAAGACGGAAATGTTGTGGGATATGTAGATGAAGACGGCAATGTTTATCGTGTTGAAGAAGAAAAAATAGGCGCCAACGGGGAAAGTCGGAAAATCGTATATGATAAAAACGGTAAGGCCATCGGATATATTGATAAAAACGGTAAAGTGGTAAAATTTGATAAAAACGGCAATCAGCCGAAAGTTATCGGTAAAGTCGGCGCAAGCCGTCGTCTGGCCTATGACAAAGACGGTAATGTTATCGGCTATGTAGATAAAGACGGAACCGTAAAAGATTTCAACGGCAATGTTATCGGAAAGGTAGATAAAGATGGCAACATTGTTGATAAAGACGGTAAAATTATCGGCAAGGCCGGCGCTTATGCCAAAATGGCTCTGGATAAAAACGGCAAAGTAATAGGTTATGTAGATGAGCAGGGACGCGTCTTTGACCAAAACGGAAAACTGATAGGGACGGTTGATGAAAACGGCAATATCATAGAAAACGCGCAAAACGGTAAAAATATGGACCGCAAACGTGTTGCTCTTGGTAAAGACGGCAAGCCGATTGGCTATATAGATGACGACGGTAATGTCATAGATTTTAATGGCAATATCATCGGAAAGGTTAATGATAAGGGAGAGATTATTGATAAAAACGGTAGAAAAATAGGTAAAGCCGGAGATTTTGCCACATTGGCTTATGATAAAAACGGCAAAGTAATGGGCATCGTTGATGAGGAAGGACGAGTTATCGGCGAAAACGGAAAGCTGCTGGGCTATGTGGATGAAAACGGCAAGATTATTGGAACAAATGGCAAAATTATCGGTAAAGCAGGTACATCGCGGCCTTTGGCATATGATAATAATGGCAAATTTATGGGTTATGTGGATACCGATAATTCGGTAAAAGGATGCGGCGGCATTTTGTTGGGGAATGCTGACGGTAATGGCAATGTTGTTGATAAAGACGGTAAGGTTATCGGCAAAGTAGGAAAAACGCACGAGCTGGCATTTAACAACAAAGGCATTTTTATCGGTTACATTGACGACAAGCGTAGGGTAATTGACTGCAATAGCAAAATCATCGGTGTTGTTGATAAAAACGGAAACATTATTGAATCCAGCGGCAAGGTTTTAGGAGCTGCCGGAAACTACAAACGTTTAGCCTACGATAAAAACGGCAATGTGATAGGTTATGTTACGCCAGACGGAACTGTTAAAGACTTTAAGGGAAACCTGATAGGAAAAATGGCCGCGGACGGCTCAATTCTGGATATGAAAGGGCGCGTCATTGGTAAAGCTGGAGATTTTAACCGTGTTGCTACGGACAAAGATGGCAACATCATCGGCTATGTGGATGAAAACGGGCATGTAAAAGACGAAACGGGAAAAATAATCGGTTTTGTGGATAAAAACGGTAATGTTGTCAAAGCTGGAGACAAAGTTATCGGCAGAACGTGTGTTCGCAAAAAAATAGTTTATGACGGTAATGGCAAAGTTATAGGTTATTTGGCCGAAAAAGGCGAGGTTAAAGATTTTGCCGGTAAGGTAATCGGGCACAGTCGCAACAATGATGTCGTAGACAGCAAAGATATTTTAATCGGAAAAATAGGTGTTCCACAAAATATTGTTCGCCGTTCGGATGATTTTGTTATCGGCTATGTGGACAACAAAAATTATGTTCGTGGCAATGAAGATAAAATCATAGGTATTGTAGATGCGGACGGTAATGTTTTGGCGGCAAAACGCAACATTATCGGTCATCTTGATAAGGACGGAAAGAGTATTTTAGACAATGGCGGCGGACATATAGGTTTTATGAAAGCCAATAATTTTGCTTTTGATAAAAATAACAAGTTGATAGGATACGTTAATCAGGAAAAGGAAGTTGTGGCTGTTGGAGAGGTTATTTGCACAGCCTGCAAAAGCGTACGTTTGGCATATGATAAAGATGGTAATGTCATCGGCTATGTAGATGAGAACGGCAATGTTGTCGGGGCGGACGGTAAAATTATCGGCTATGTGGATGAAAAAGGTAATGTTATCGGGGTAAATGGTAAAATTATAGGAAAAGTGGGCGAAGCACGCCGCTTGGCATTGGATAAAAACGGAAAAGTAATAGGTTATGTTGAGCCGGACGGAACGGTTAAAGATTTCAAAGGAAACGTCATTGGAAAGTTGGATAAAGACGGCAACATCGTTGATAAAAATGGCAATATCATCGGTAAAGCAGGTCTTGAGCGCAAGTTAGCCTATGACAAAAACGGCAAAGTCATCGGCTATGTTGATGAAAACGGCCGTGTTATTGACGA
>CALXTP010000018.1 GCA_944391435.1 uncultured Alphaproteobacteria bacterium
TTCCGGTAGATAAGATTCGCGAAGTTATCGGCACCGGCGGCAAAGTTATCCGTGAAATCATTGAACAGACCAACACCAAGATTGATATTGACGATGACGGAACGGTAAATGTTGCCGCTGTTGACAAGAAAGACGCAGACGCCGCCATTGAAATCATTAACGGTATTGTCGCCGTACCTGAAGAAGGCAAAAACTATCACGGAACCATTACCAAAATTATGGATTTCGGAGCATTTGTCCGCTTTTTAGGCTCAACGGAAGGCTTGGTTCACATCTCAGAAATCAAAAACGAGCGTATTGCCTCGGTTTGCGACTTCTACAAAGAAGGCGACCAGATTTGGGTTAAATGTTTAGGAACGGACAACCGCGGCAAAATCCGCCTGTCTGCCAAACGCGTCAATCAGGAAACCGGAGAAGACGCATAACCCGGATAAAGCACTTACTTAAATACAGTGTTTACAGCAGTCTCCCGCCCAAACGGGAGACTGTTTTATAACAAAAAAGAAGCAAAACACCAGTCACAAAAACAACTTGCTTTTTTTTGCTCCTGCAATATACTGCGAACATCATAAATATTATTAACCATCAAAAACTATAATTATGGATAGTTTAATTCTTATGAACTCAGCCCAACAGGCACAAATGTATCACGAAATTTCAACCGCATATTTACACATAATGTGGTTGGGAATTGGCGGCTCTTGCATTTTATTACTGCTTCATTTTATCGGAATCAAATTAAAATTGAACGATAATGACTCAATAAGCTGCAGCAAAATTCATTTATGGATAATGGCCGGCGCAGAATTAGCCATTTTTATATGGATGGAGATAAAATTACCGAATGTCGGCTGTCCGCCATGGCCCCTGTTGGCTGTCATTTTTTCAGCAATTGCAGCTTTACTTCTTCCGAATAGGACAAAAAGCTGATTTAAGAAAAAACGCCCAAACCGGGCGTTTTTTTCATTTTATATAAAAAACCACATTAGCCTTTTTCTGCCGAATTTTACTTAAGGTATTTTGCGTTCGCTTCCAGAAATTCTCTGGCAATTTCTTCCCCCTCGGCCATCCCTTCATACCAGAAGAAATTATTTCCCTCGTTTTTAAGTTCAATAACCGCCGGTTTGGTCATTTCCTCATACTCGGCCAGACGCTCCGGCAAAACCTCGTCATCTTTCCGTTTTATCAGCCGTCCGCCGCAGGAGCAAACCCCATCGCTCGCCTCATGTGCCATACCGCATTTCTCACAAATCCGCCGATTCTTAACCCGTTCAAGAATCAAATCCACCGGCGTATCGCGAAAGATTACCGCGCTGTTATAATTCGCCACCAATTTATCAAATTCTTTCACTTGGCCGACCGTCCGCGGATATCCGTCCAAAATCAAAATCTTTGCCTTAATTTTTTCCAACGTTTCGCTCAGCATCTCATTAACCATATCATCCGGAGCCAAACCGCCCTCTGTCATATTAGCAGCCAATTTCTGCCCCAACGGCGTTTTTTCTTTCAATTCCTGCCGGATCATCGCCCCGACTGAAATAGCTTTAATATCGCCATCGCCAAAACCATAACTTTCTTTTAATTCTTTAATTAAAGACGAAGCAATATACCCTTTGCCCGAAGCCGGAGCGCCAATCAACGAAATAACAAATTTCTTATCCATTTTATCCTCGCTTTACCTGCAAAAGAGCTCCAAATCATATTTGAAGCTCCTCCGCAATAATTATCCCCTCTGACTTTATTATTTAATATATTCATCTAAATCGTCAACATAAATTTCCTCAAACTCGGCATCATCAGCAGCTCCCTCCACTTCAAAAGGGCGCAATTCCTGAGGCTGGTCAGCGGGTTTTAAAATAATGCGATCGGAGCGCACAATCGTATCCGGCGTAATCCTTATGGGCTGTGCAGCATTTATCTCCGTTCCTTTTTCCGAAGTCTCAAAGCGATATTTTCCGTTGCCACCATCCTCCGCAATATCCTCGGGCAATTTCAACTTTTCCCGCACAGCCGGCTGCTTCTCTTCTGCTTGAGCCTTCTGTTCAGGCTTATTTTCCTTCTTTTCGGTATTTTTTATCGATTCGTCAGACACAGGCTTATTCACGGCTGCTTCATCTACACTGGGCTTAACAAAAGGCTGAATATCCGCTTTTTCTTTTTCCGGAGCAAGCAAAGCCGGATTCAACGGATGAGCATCTCCCGGAAGGCGGATAAGCCCGTATCCGGAACCGCCGCCATTTGCCGAACCGGATAATCCGATAGAATAATAACCGCCGATATATCCGTAATCCAAATCAATATAGTCCACATTAAACATAATCCGGATAGTCGTTGTGCCGACACTGGTCATATCACATTTAAATCCGTTGCCGTTCAAAACAATATCATTATTGCTCTTGACATACAACATCGCGACATCAGGCTTACATACCGTCGGGGTTTGTCCGTTATAACTCAAATTATAGCCCAGCGCCAGATTCAATGCCGTTTTCCCCTTGGCAGTAGATGCATCTACGATTTTAACCCCGTCAAAAAAGACATACGCCGGCGTAACACCAACCTTGGCCGGTACGGTCAGATACGGATTAACACACACATGCGCCTGAGGATTGGCCTCACACAACAGGGCCGTCTTATCCAGATTGTTATCAACCAGGTGTGCCAACGCATTAAAAATATATTCCCGTGACGTAGATAAAGATGCCGGAGCACATTGTTTCTCCCGACAGACGACAACCGAATTCAGCGGCGGAATCCTTTTATTATACACGCGAGCGGCCGCCTCCGGATTATCCGCCCAAAACGCCGCATCGGCAGCTGTCATGCTTTGTCCGTTATATTGGCTGTCATTTACCACGGGAACATATTCATATTCGCCGTTATTCCACCACGCCTCCTTGTCAGCACACGCCGCAAGCAGCAAGACGAAAACCGTCAGACGCAGACCGCAATTCTTTTTATTCCGCACAATAACCAACCTTTAAACAATTAAATATATGTTATCTGTACGAAAATTTATATTGAAAGTCTGTCAATGGAAAGAAAATTGTCAAAAATATACACATCTTGTCATCATCACCGTGCTTTTTCCTCCTTTTTATGGTTAATAATCATAAATTTCATTGTTTTGCTTCCTGCCCGCGCCGAACCGGATGCAACAACGGAAAGTGTTATCCGTTCATCTTCCGAAAATCCTGCTTTTGCGGTAGATGGCGATAGCCTGGAAATCGGCACCCGCCGCATACGCTTAATGGGCATTGACGCTCCGGAATACGACCAATCCTGCAAAAACGCTGCCGGCAAACTATACCCATGCGGGCAACAATCTGCCGATTTTCTGGCGCAACTCATCAAAAACCGCAATATTGTTTGCCACATCCACAAAAAGGATAAATATGACCGGGATTTGTGCACTTGCTACGCCGGCAACACAGATATCAACGCCGAGATGATTCGCAGCGGGCACGCCATCGTTTACCTTGAAAGCGCTTATGACAGTCTGCAAAGAGCCGCCCAAGCACAAAAAATCGGAATATGGAACGGAATTTTCATGCATCCGCGCCTGTTTCGTCTGCTAAAATATCAGCAAAAAAAGGCTTTAAAAACAAATTAATTTAAATTTAGCAGCAGATTCTTATTGACACCTTTAAAAAGTTATGTATATTGCACAAAAAAGTTATGTTTAAATTTCAAAAAAACAGGTGATTTAAAATGTATGCAGTAATTAAAACAGGCGGCAAGCAATATAAA
>CALXTP010000019.1 GCA_944391435.1 uncultured Alphaproteobacteria bacterium
CAGTTGCGGAACACTACCGTTTATCGTATAAACAGCATATATTTCTTTTAGAATAAAGACAAGAAGTTAATTTTTTTAAAAGAGGATAACTATGGGGACAAATTTTATTGCAGCCGGGCAAGATGAAAAAAAAGATTTTCATAACGGCGAGATTGCAGCCGTTATTCTCGGTGCCGGAAAAGGGACAAGGATGAAATCCGATTTGCCGAAAGTGATGATGCCGGTTTGCGGGAAGCCGATGATACGCCATATTATTGATACGCTGAAGGCGATGGGCGTGGCAAAGATTGTTACGGTTGTTTCTCCGGATGGCGATGTTGTCAGGCAGGAAACGGCGCCTTATCCGACGGCCGTGCAGGAAAAGCAACTCGGAACCGGCGATGCGGTCAGGTGTACCAAAGAAATCCTGTCCGGCTTTCAAGGGGTTGTTTTGGTGGTATTCGGCGATACGCCGCTGATTACGGCCAAAACGTTTGAGCTGGCGGCGGCAAAGATACGCGAGGGTTTTGCTGTGGCCGTTATGGGGTTCAGGCCAGATGATGCCGCACGATACGGGCGTCTGGTTATGGACGGCAACGAATTGCTTAAAATCGTGGAATATAAAGATGCCACGGAAGAAGAAAGAAAAATTGATTTTTGCAATTCGGGATGTATGGGGTTTGATGGGCGCTATTTATTTGATATTTTAGATCGAATCGGCAATGAAAATGCCTCCGGCGAGTATTATCTGACAGATGCAGTGCAAATTGCCCGCGCCATGGGGCTGGCCTGTACGGCAATAGAATGCCATCCGAAAGAAGTTGCCAGCGCGAATACGCGGGAGGAACTGGCACAGTTGGAGGAATTTTATAAGGACAGGGAAAATTGGTGAGCAAGTTCAAAGAATATTGGTTCGGCACCCTTCTATTTTTGTTTGTGATTGTTTTTATGCTGTTTATTGCCATTGTGGCCATTGCGCCGCATAATGACGGCAAAATGCGCGGGTTTGCTCCGTGTACTTATCGTATGGCCTATGAATTGGGGCAATACGGTGAGAATAAACAGGCGGGGAAAGTATTTTCTGCCATCAGCGGGGGGTATCTTTGCTATGCGGGCATTATGGCTGACGGAGTGGCGGCATGGCTGGGCGGCAGGCAAAAGACGCCGTGGGCAAATTATATATTTAAAGCAGAGACGTTTGAGGTTCCGCCGGAATTAGACGAGCCTTTTTCTGAAGATTTGCTGAAAGCCAACCGGCTCAATGATCCGTATCCCGGGGATTTTTTTGAGGAAATCCGGGAAGACGGACAGGCGCAGGAAAATGAGCCGGAAACGGGGCAATGATACAGATTTTGGCGTGGCGAGGCGTATAGGGCTTTGCTTTTTTCAGGTTTTAATGATTATATTTGATGGTAAGGAGTAAAAGATATGGCAGAAAAGAAGTTGCCCGAATGGGATTTATCCGAGTATTATAAAGGTGTTGACGATCCGCAGATTGATGCGGATATTCGCATATATTCCGAAAAAGCGCGGGCGTTTGCCGAAAAATATCGCGGCAGGGTGGCACGGCTTGAGGCAGAAGAATTTTTGCAGGCGTTGCATGAATTGGAAGATATGAACCGCCTGGCGTCCAAACTCGGCGGGTATGCCGGTTTGAATTCCTCCACCCATTTGACGGATCCGCAAGCTTCTGCCCTTTATCAGAAAGTGGTTGAAAGTTTGAATGAGGCCGGCAAGGATTTGCTGTTTTTCGGGCTGGAATATAATAAATTAGACGCAAAAGCTGAAGAAAAGCTGCTTAGCAATGATAAAATCCGGTTTTATTTGCCTTATCTTAGAAGAGTCCGGAAATATAAGCCGTATGAGCTTTCCGAAGAGGTGGAAAAGACGCTTTTGGAAAAAGACGTTACGTCCGGTTCGGCGTGGGTGCGCTTGTATGAGGAATATATGGCGCGCCTGACTTATACGGTTGACGGGAAAAAGTATAATGATGCGCAAATCAGCCGGCTGTGCCTCAGCCCTGATGCCGAGCTGCGTGAAAAATCCGGCAAGGAAATAAATAACGTATCCAGAGAAAACAGCTTTGCCGTTACCTATATCTATAACATGATAATGAAAGACAAGGCAGTTGAAGATGAAAAGCGCGGTTTTAAGCTGCCGATGTCGGCACGGAACCTGGCGGAAGAAGTCAGTGATGAAACAGTTAATAATTTGGCGGAAACCGTGCGCGACAACTATAAAAATATTGCCTGGCGCTTTTATAAAATCAAATCCAGGCTGCTTGGCGTGGATAAAATTAAATATTGGGACAGAAACGCGCCGCTGCCGATTGAAGATGATAAGGAATACAGTTGGGAAGAGGCCGTAAAAACGGTTTTGGACGCGTATAAGGATTTTTCGCCGAAACTGTATGATATTGCACGCGAGTTTTTTGATAAGCCGTGGATTGACGTGGCACCGAAAGAAGGCAAGCGCAGCGGGGCATTTTGTTCCGGGCCGCAAACGGAAGAACATCCGTTTTTGCTGCTGAATTTTGTCGGCAAGAGAACCGATGTCCTGACATTGGCTCATGAGCTTGGGCACGGATGCCATCATCAGCTCAGGCGCGAAAACGGCGTTTTGAATGAAACGACGCGGATGACGACAGAGGAAGTTGCTTCGGTGTTCGGTGAGATGCTGGTGTTTCAATCCATGTTGAACCGGGCAACGTCTGATAAAGAAAAGATTGCTTTGCTGGCGATGAAGGTTAATGATATGATAAATACGGCAATAAGGCAAATCGCTTTTCACTTTTTTGAAACACGAGCGCATGATGAACGCAGGCTGGGTGAAGTTTCGGCCGAGAGGCTGAACCAGATTTGGCTGGAAGAAATGAGAGAAAGCCTTGGCCCCTGGGTTGAGGTTGATGAGAATTCAGCATGTATCTGGGAGCAGGTCGGGCATTTCTTCTTTTTGCCTTTTTATGTTTATGCTTATTCGTTTGCCGATTGCGTGGTCAATTCGCTTTATTGGCAAAAGTTGCAGAACAACGTGGATAACTTTGCCGATAAGTATCTGGAACTGTTATCCAAAACGGCAATCGGCAAGTATGATGAAATTTTTGCCCCGTTCGGGCTTAATCCCGGCAGTAAGGAATTTTGGCAGGGCGGGCTTAACCTTATCGGGTATTATCTGGATCAATTGGAAGAACTGGTTGATAAGCTGTAATTTCTGTTTGAGCCGCGTGATTGCGGCGCCTGAAGCCGGAAAAAGGCAAGAAAAATCCCCACAGTTGTTGAAACTGCGGGGATTTTTTTATTCAATCTCCAGGTGCTGAGAGATTAGAACTTATATTTGACACCGAAGTCAAAGAGCTGGGGGTCGTTCTTTTGTATTAGCCTATTATACTTGGCATAAAGAGCGATGTCTTTGTATTCGTAGTCAATAGCGGCTTCAAGGACGGCGCGGTCGCGCTGGTAAAGGTTGGCGTAGTCGTTAATCGTGT
>CALXTP010000020.1 GCA_944391435.1 uncultured Alphaproteobacteria bacterium
GCAACAATCCAATCCGGCACGTTAGGCGCTGGTGGTATTGATGCTTGTGCTTTCATTTTTTTATCTAAATACCAACGTGGAGAATCTGCCATAATCGGCGTTTCAATTGAACCTTGCATCAGGACAACCTGTTTTAACATCGGCAAACTCAGCAAATCATTGGCACTAATGGCTGAAACACCTTGTAATTGGTAACTGACATTTTTAGCAAACGGATTATACTCTTTAGCCAGACTTCCTTCATTTCGGCTATATGACGTGGTTTGCACGGTTTTGTTACCAATCATTTTGGAAAATCGTTGTGCGGTTTGTTCGTTGTTTTGTGATAAGATAACTTTGCAGGCCGTTGTTGAGATAACCGTTTCAAGGTCATCTTTTCCGTATTTACCGGAAATTTGCCCCAAATCTTGGCCAATCAACAGATATGACACTTTTTGACCACGTCCGACCGCCGGTCCATCAATAACCGCTTTCAATTTCGGCATTTGCGGAAACTCGTCGAGCACGAATAATGCAGCGAACGGCCCCATTTTTCCATCCGTCGGATTAATATAGTCCGGCGGATTGGATATTAAGTATGAACTGATTAAATCTACAAATGTTGCGCTAATCGGGTTCAAGGCCTGTGCGTCAGTCTGGTTAACCGAAAGATAAACTGAAATCGGTTTCCATTCGCCGGTTACCGGGTCTTTCATACCCCGCAAATCTCTGAACTGAATATCCGAAAAACTGGTTCGGGCAACAACGGCAGAGTTTTTGAAAATACCGATACCGGTTAAACCGGTTGACAGCACGGAGCCGCGCTCTTTATCCGGCATCGCACTCAAGGCGCTCAATTCGGTAACGCAACGACGAGAATAGCCGTAATTGTTGGCTTCTTCCACCGCGGCGTCAAGCAAATCGCGCATTGGGTCAGCCATTGCAGCCATCTGGTCGCCCTCTTCCAAGCGGCGCTTGATTTCGTTGGCTTGCTCTATCTGGGAAGAGGTAATCCACTCCAAAATCATTGCCAGACATGGTTCGTGGTTAATCCATTTTTCAGGCAACAGATTCCATGTTCCTATCGGCAGATAGTTTTCTATGGTTAAATTTCCGTTCTGTAAATCCTGAATCGCACGAGCAGCATTTGCGCGGAGGCCGCCGATACTCATATCATCATAATATCGTATCAATTCGGCTTTATCTTCTGCCGTCATTGAACCTTCGTAAATCTTTTGAATAAATTTTTCATTTGCCAAGGCTCTTTCACATTTGGAAGAGATAAAGTGAATAAATCCGCAAAGTGCGCTTCGTCCGGTTTTTGACCAGTGCGGGTCAGCTCCGCCTTTAGGATCCTCCACTAGTGTATTGCACATAGAGTCAACATATAGGTCTCTATCAGGCCCCGGCTTGGGTAAAGCTCCAGGAGACAAAGGATTCCAGCTCGGATAATATTCTCCGGTTGCCGGATTGTCTTCTTTACCCCAGTTAATAATAAAAACTGGACCAACTTTATTTCGTGCTCCCGATGTTTTATAACATAATTCCGGCTTTGGATCGTTTACTATAATACTTAAACGTTCGGAATTAAAAATCGTTGGCATAACGACTCCAACAGTTTTACCAGTTCCCGGAGGTGCACAACACAAGGTTGACAAGGTTTCTTTTAATTTCAACATTCGCCCCTGGAATTTGCCGACAACCATACAAAATCCGTCAAAACCAAGCAGAGGCATCCTTTCAATATCACGCAAGGTGGCAATGTGTGCCGAGCCGTGAATATTTGATTGGAATTTATACGGACACTTTATACCGCCTATTAACAAAATTGCGGGAAATGTCAGAAACGGCAATATCGGAAGCCACAATGACGGGCGAAAAGCTCCGTTGTAATGGTATACTTTTTTCATCCATCTCATATACCATTCCCAAAGAAACCCAAAATCCGAAAAAGATTTTTTCAAAAATATACCGCCGATTTCCACGCTCTTTTTGGATACGCCGTTTTGCATAAAAAATGCAAGGATTGGCGCGGTGTACATCAATATGACAGTTACGGCGATGGAAATGCCGAATGTGATTGTCATCCAGCGGACGGCGTTATCATATTCTTCCCACTCTTTTCCTCTTTCTTTTGCCATTTTTCCCTCGTTACAATAGTTGGTTAAGCTAAGCTTCTAATCAGTTTTTTCAGTTTTTCTAATGTATTTTTATCTGTCTTTTCATCGCAGTTATCCAATGACTTTGAAAACAGGCGAATCTCTTTCGGGCTTCCGCGGTTAATCCTGGTTACGTTTATATTCATATTATTCCAGATTTCAAACATATCTTCTGCGTTAATGATGTTTCCGGACTGAATGACTACATAAGATATTATTTCAAAATCCATGTCGCCAACGGCCAGCTTGGTTTTTAATATATCGCGGGCAATATCTATTTTGCGTATCGGAGAAACCCGGTGGCTGCTTTCTGAAAACCACAAGGGTTCTTCATCATTGAATTTTTCCTCATCTGCCAGCCAGTCCCCGACCTCTTTATCCACATAACACAATATCAATTGTTTTTTGGAAACACCGATATAGTCAATGGTGATATCTTTAATAATTGCCGAGGAAATAACATCATATCCCTTTTGATTGAGCACATCAAGAACAGGCGTATGAGATTCTTTTGCCGGAAAGGGCACCTGATTTTGTTCGTTTCCTTTGGATTGGCGGGGCTGATTCTCTTTTTTGCCATTTTGTTGATTATTATTTGGTTGCGTTTTGTTTTTCTCTTCTTTTTTGTGAACAGCAGTCTCCGGAGCGTTCTTTTTTATTTCTTCAGATATTTCTACTGGCAAGGCTTCTATCGTGTCCGGCTCATCAGCCATCAAGGCTGACGGGATTGGCGTGTCTGCTTCTGGCTTCTTTTCTTTTTTCTCAAAATCAAAATCCAAGTCAAAATCATCTTCGTCAAAATTAAACAAAGCATGATTTATCGGAGCTTCGGCATCTTTTTTACCCGGCGTGTATGAAGATGTTCTCATCCCGGAAGAATTTAAATTGTTGTTTATATTTGATTGCATTAACGTTGCTGACGGCAGAGGCGGCCGTTTGGCCGGTGCTTTTTTGATAATCGGCGTTTTTTTGATGACTTTTGTTTCTTCCGTTACCGATTTTTTCTTTACCACTACCGGAGGTTTTGTTTTCAGGGTAATTTTTCTATATAAATAGAGAGGGCTGAAAACGACTCTTTTAAGCAGCTTTTCCCATTTTATAATGCAAAGCCCAACCCAACCAGCAAGCCAAAGCGGTATTGAGCTGACAACAATCATAAAAAAGCCTATTTCTGAATTTGATATCGGAGCGCCGCTGTTCCACTTGGCGCTGAGCAGCTGCCAGTGCCCGGACATAAATATATCAAAATGCCAGTTAATCAGCAAAACCACACGTATGCCATCTATGAAGATTATACTCCACAGGCAGCCGACTATTAACGTTTTTAGTATTATTTCCAGTGGTTTCAAGTTATTCTCCGGCTCTTTCTTTCCTCTTATTGTATTCCCTAATTAGTTAACAAGGTATTATTGTTTTTCGTTTTCCTCAATTTTTGCCGCAATCTGCTTTCTTAAGCTTTGCACAGCATTTCCACCTGTAACGCCACCTTTTTCCTTTTCTATTTTTTCGGCAATAATCTCATCCAATGTTTTATCTTTGCCGCCTAAATTTTTAATGGAAACGTGCTCAACTTCCATTACTTTCGGGCGCGTCACCCGCCTGTATAGCTTGATAATCGGATTCGTCAGAAATCTAACTAATCCGTATTTGTACAATTTATAACTCAAAATGAGACCGATAAACGGCATTAAACATAATGCTGCGGCTAAACTGCAATCACGAAAAGTTTTAAATACGCCGCCTTTTTCCCAATAATCATATATGATATCATACGAAACCCGGTTAAACAGCTCAAAACTCCAAAGCAACTTAAATAAAAACTGGCAGATATAGCCTAATACAAAAAAAACTATTATGCAGATTGACAGGAATCTTATGAAATTTTTGATTTTTTTCATTTTACAACCCTTAACGACTTAACTGATAATCTCTTATAGCCTTAGAAAATTGTTTTTCGGTTAACAAAAATTCATCTTTTTGAGCGGCACTGTCCCTTGAACCTATCGGCTGGCCATTTAACTCAAATTCATTGATGGCTTTGTTAATATTTTCTACGCTTTTTTTTGCACCTTTCATATAAGCTTTGGCGCCCAACATGCCTGGGCTGACAACTTTGTCCGTATCCTTTTTGACATCTTTGGCTACGTTATTTATTGAAGTCAGATAATTTTTTATGGTTTCTTTTGTTTTTTCGGAATCATTGGCATATTCTTCATGAATTTTATCAATATTTTCCATCATCATTCTGTATTTTTCTTTGCTGTTCCGCAGTATATGCCCTTTGATAACGTCTTCATTATCGGCAAGCCCTATATTTTGTTTTTGGATTTCTTTGGTTATTGCCAAAGCTTCTTTTTTAATTTCTTTTGCATTTTTGTTACTTTGCAGCAACGCTTCCATTTCGCCAATTTTTTCGGAAATGCCGGCAAATTCATCTTCGCTCATCTCATTTTTTAATCCGGCAACTCTTCCTGAAATTTTATTTTTAATATCTGCGACATTGCCGCTCTTATCGTTTTTGAGGTCATCTTCCAGATTTTTTAATGTATCCGAGAAAGCTTGGGATACGCCGTTTTGTTTCGGTCTTGTCACTTCTTCTATGGTTGCCAGGCGAACGGCCAAAGTGAACAATGTTTCTTCTTTGGCAAAGCGCCCTTTGATGACATCGGCACTAACGCCGAATCCGTATTTTTCTATAAACTTGGCTTCCGGAGACTGCGGATTTTCTTTAGCTTTAGCGTATATTTGCTTTAACTTCGGATAAAAAGGAGGTACCTGCCCCCACAAAGTCCACTGAGGTTGGATTCCTTGGGATTCTTTTGCTAAATTTTCATTTATTTCTATCAGTTTATCCTTTTCTTTGGCAAATTTTTCTATGCGTTCTTTATATAATTCATCTCCTATCATATAGACATTTTTGGCTTTTTTTTCCGTTTCTTTATTGACGGTACCTTGTTTGGCCCGGAAAGGTTCAAACAACACCCATTCCGCAAAGTCTAATGTCGTATCTACAACAGTATCCACCGCAGTCAAATAAAAAGCCATAATGTAATCATTCCAAAAGACTTCCATGATATTATCACCGCCGGATTTGCCTTTGCTACCTCCTCTTTCTCTTTTTGGCGGAGTTATGCTGCCGGATTTGCTGTTTTTTATTTTCTCAACATTACGCGGTGCTTTGGTATCAAACTGCCCGGTATCTATATCAGCATAAGCGCGGGAAACGCCATCATAAATGATGGGGCGCTGAGTTTCTGTGGCATTTGCCGTTTCGGAAGAAGAATCTGCGGTGTTTGCTTCGCCTGACGAGGGACCATTTTCTTGAGGTGTAGCATTTTGCGTAGCAGCTTGCGCATCCGGCTGAGCTCCTGGCGTATTTGCCGTTGATGAACTATTTCCCTGCGAATTTACTTTGTTTAAGATATTTTGAACATTGTTAGTTATTTCATTCATTCTTTGGGAAATGTTATTTGTCTGATTTTGTTCATCCATTTTTTCCTCCATTTGCAACTGTTTTATGCTATTTTAACACAAAAACTAATCTTTGTCCACTTTAAAGACTTTTGCAAAAGGCTTTTTTATTATACTTTTAGCTTTTTTATGAAATTTCCGATTTTTTGGTTCGCCTTTATCCCATCTTCTGGCGTTACTTTTATCAAACCAAAAAATTTCGGGCGGATTTTATCTATTTCTATCGGTGAAAACATTGCCGGATTTTTGGTCAGAGCTTTGAATGAGCCATCGGCATCTTTTGATGCTGCCTTAAAGTAATTTCCAATCAACTTATCTACATCTATGGGGAATTTCTTTTCTTTTAATTTTTTTATAAAGATTTCTTTTCTTCTTTGCAGCTCTATATACTCCTCATATAACTCCCTTTTTATTCGATTTTTTTGTATAATTTCTTTTTTTTGCGCATAGCTAACTTCACATATTTCCATATTAATCAATATTTCCACATAGGATATTATTGTAAGCTGCATATCCGTATCGTTCAGAGTTTCGGCAAACGCCAAATATTCTTCATCTCCGGCATTTTTAGACAGCCTTTTCATATTTTCCGGATCATATTGGTTAATAAAATCCCAGCAGGATAATAAATATTGGGCAATTTTTTTGCCTATGCTCGGCTTATAGTTCGGCAACAACATTTTTGGATTATAATCCGTTTCCGGAGCTTTTATATTTTTTTTATCTGCCAGTGCATATATGCCGTCCTGAAAATTGCCTACGGCACGCGCCAGTTCCCGCTCTTCTGATTTTAATTCATCTTCTTCCGCTATGGATTTTTTTTCTTCCGGCTGAACCTGGTTTATGTCCGGAGCAGCTGTCGGCCCTTTATTTGGAGCAGTTATAAAATTATCCAGATTCTCTGTTTGCTTTTCCGGATTTTTGGAAGTCGTGATAAAATTTTCCAAACCATTTTGCTCTATTTTTTTCTGAAAATTATCCAAACTGTCCGTAACTATCGTATTTTGAACCTTGTTTTCCGTTTCTTTGGAAACTTCCTTATTATCAGTATTTTCCTGATTGATAAAGTCATTTAACAATTTCGCAAATTCATCTTCCAAGTTTTCCGTTTTGCTATTTTTTTGTTTGTTATCCGGCTGGTTCTGCGGCGTGTTTGACGTTATAAAAGCATCCAGCGAGTCTTCTTCTTCACTCATTACATTTCCCCTTTGTTACATTTATCGTCATTATTTCGGTTTTACCGGTTTCGTCAATTACGCTGATTGTATCGCGATAAGGCGATTGTAAAAGGATATAAATCTTATTCTTTGCCACATAAAAATTTTTAATTTCCGCATTTTCAGCCAGATTTATGACTTTTTTTTCCTGCCGAAAACCGGTTTCAGGCATAATTTTTTTTTCAAACGCACGTACAAACATCAAATAGAAACAGAAAATTATCCCTATCCCCAATATCAGTGATATGCTTTTAATTATCTTTATTTTTGGCATGATTATATCCTTGATTTATCTTTTACTTCGGTTTATTTTAACTTGCAATGTGTGAATATATCTTTAATATGCCCCGATGACTGAAAAAAATAGCAACATTTTATATACATCTCCCGTTGATGAAATGGCAAGCGGACAGCGATTAGATAAATATATCGCGGATAATTTTCCGGATTTTTCACGCGCGCAAGCTCAACGCCTGATTGAAGAAACCTGTGTTTTTATTCAAGATGTTCCTGTTACTGATAAAAATTACAAAACGCGAATCGGAGAAGTGTACCTGGTTTACATGCCTCCCCTTAAAGAGGCTATTCCTCTTGCAGAAAATATACCTTTGGATATTTTATACGAGGATAGTGATGTTATTGTCGTCAACAAACCGGCTGGAATGACGGTCCATCCCGCCGCCGGAGTTTCATCAGGGACGCTTGTTAATGCCCTTTTATACCATTGCCACGGCAGCTTGTCCGGAATCGGCGGAGTAGCCCGCCCAGGTATCGTGCATAGAATTGACCGCAACACCAGCGGTATTCTTGTTGTTGCGAAAAATGATACGGCACATCGTTTTTTAGCTGAACAATTTTCGTGTCATTCTGTTGAACGTACCTATTACGCCGTTGTTTATGGTGTTCCCAAACCTTCTTCCGGAACAATATGCGGCAATATTGCCCGGAGTCCTTATGATCGCAAAAAAATGGCCATTGTATCTTCCGGCGGAAAAAAAGCCGTTACGCACTATTCCATTGTTGAACAGTACAAAAACGCTGCCGCATTAGTTGAATGCCATTTGGAAACGGGACGCACTCACCAAATCCGCGTCCATCTTTCTTCCATCGGTTGCCATCTTATCGGCGACGATGTTTATGTGCAGACAAAGAAAACCAGCGTATCCCTGCCCCTTAAAATAAAACTTTATGTCAATTCTTTTCCGCGGCAGGCTTTGCATGCTTATTCGCTTGGCTTTGTACATCCGCGAACGCATCAATTTATGTCCTTTTCCTCTGATTTTCCCGAAGATATGAAGGAGCTAATCAACACACTGAAACAGATTTGAATTATAACTTTTAGTTTTAATTTCGCCCCGTTTTTAACAATAAAGCGCTAAAAAAATAGAACTATTGTCTAGATTGTGGAAAAATTTTTCCTATTATATCCTCTCGTTAGTCAACTTTTAGGAGAAGAAATATGAAAACACAATCTATTCTAAATGGACTTGACTTTTCACCCGAAGAAAACCTTTCCCGCTATCTTCAATCAATAAAAAAATTTCCCCTGCTTACTTCCGAAGAAGAATATGATTTAGCCTTACAGTACCAAAAAAAACGCGATAAAGACATTGCTTATAAACTTATTACATCTCATTTACGTCTTGTCGTTAAAGTTGTTTCCAAATACCGCGGATACGGACTCCCCGTCGGAGAAATGATTTCCGAGGGCAATATCGGTTTAATTTATGCAGTTGATAAATTTGCCCCGGAAAAGGGCTTTCGTTTTTCAACCTATGCTTTGTGGTGGATTAAAGCTTCAGTGCAGAAATATATACTTAATTCTTGGTCTTTGGTTAAACTCGGAACGACAGCTGCACAAAAAAAATTGTTTTTTAATTTACGCAAAATCAAAAACCGCCTTAATTTAATTGATGACAGAGATTTGTCACAACATATTTTGAAAAGTATTGCCTCTTCGCTTGATGTCAGCGTACAAGATGTTACCGATATGAATATGCGATTAAAATCCCACGATGGTTCGCTTAATACCATTATTGACGGAAACGCCGACGGGACAACAGAGTGGCTTGATTTTATTTCTGACAACAAACCTACTCAGGAAGAGTGTCTGGCTCATGCAGAAACGATGAAATACCGACGCAAAATGTTTTATAATGCCTTGTATGTACTTAATCCGCGCGAAAAAGATATTCTTTTTAAAAGACGACTTTATGATAAGACAATTACTCTGGATGACCTCAGCAAAACTTATCATATATCAAAAGAACGCGTCCGGCAAATAGAACTTAATTCCATACGCAAAATAACGAAGGCCATAGAACTTATGCAATAGCCCTTGAAAGTGTCTTTTTACTTATTATCTACTCTGGAAAACTAACCCTGCAAATAAGGATGCAACAGAATGGAGAATAAAAAAGAAAGGCGCATATACCTTTGGTTGTTGTTTGTTTTATGTCTTGTTTCTTTCGGATTAGGCTTTTGGTGTTTTAAGATAACTGATTTTGAAAAAAAATCGCCCGTATCTGAAAACAGCAGCCTTGTCCTTGATGCGAAACCTATTGTTTCGCAAGATATTACCGTACAGAATAAATATGTCGGCTTTGTTGAATCAATTCATCAGGTTCAAATTGTTCCTTACATCAGCGGCTATTTACAAGATATTTATATTAAACCCGGCCAATTTGTAAAAAAAGATACGCCGCTGTTAATGATTAACCCGGATGAATATCAGGCCCAACTTAAAGCGGCTCAAGCTTCTGTTTTGCGGGAACAGGCATCTGTTGATTATAATCTTGCCTATTATAAGAGGGTACAAGATTCCGGCGCAAAGGCCTTTTCCGATATGGAAAGAGATAACGCAAAAAACAATTATAAACAGGCGGTGGCTTCTTTGAAAAATGCAGAAGCAAATCTTGCCGCGGCACAGGTTAATCTCGGATATACGTTTATAAGGGCGCCTATTTCAGGCTTGGTCGGCAATTTTTCTCTCAGTGCGGGCGATTATGTTTCTCCGTCAAGCGGCGTTTTATTGGATATTGTTCAAACAAATCCGATACGTGTCGTTTTTTCTTTGACCGATACCGAATATTTTGACCTATTACAAAAAGACGAAGTGCTTTTTAAAAACTGTGTTATACAGATAAGAACCGCCGACGGTAAACTTTTTGAGCATAACGGCACCTTTAAATACACTGACAACAAAATCAATAAATCTACAAATTCTCTTGCCGTATATGCCTACTTTCAAAATGACAAAAACGAACTCTTGCCAAATTCTTTTGTAACAGTTGAGGTCTCTCGCGTTTTTAAAAACACTGTTTCCGTAGATAAAAGCTTTATTAAAATGAAACCGTCGGGAAATTATTTGAACATCCTCCGGCATAATATGCCACTGACAATTAAAGCAGAAATTATTGCCGATAACGGCAACCAATATATATTGAAAAACACCTTTCTTGCCGGAGATTTGTTATTGTTGTCTCCAGCTCCCAACACAACAGGACAGCCGGATTTTAAAATTAACATTATAAACTAACCTTTTTAACAGGAGCTGCCGATTATGTTTTCTAAATTTTTTATAGATCGCCCGCGTTTTGCCATGGTTATTTCCATTATTTTAATCATACTCGGTGCTCTAGCCATCAAAATTTTGCCGATTTCACAATTTCCCAGTATCACTCCACCGCAAATTACAGTGCAAACAACGTATTTAGGCGCTAATGCCCAAGTTCTTACAGATACAGTGGCTGTTCCGATAGAAAATCAAATGAACGGAGTAGAAGATATGCTGTATATGTCTTCTACATCTGACGATAACGGCTCATATACATTAACCGTTACATTTGATATAGGAACAGACCCGGATATTGCCCAGGTTAAAGTTCAAAACCGATTGCAACAGGTTAACAGTGAACTGCCCAGCGAAGTTATACAAGAAGGGCTGGATGTATCTACGGAAAATGCAGATATTTTAGGGTTAATTGTTTTGCGTTCGCCAAAAAATTCTTATTCTGACTTATTTTTAAGCAACTATGCTTATACCAATATAAAAAATCCATTATTACGGCTGCCCGGCATCGGTCAAGTTCAGATTTTCGGTCCACAATACAGTATGCGCATTTGGCTGGATATTGATAAAATTACAGCTCTCGGCCTGAGCAGCTCCGATATTATTGAAGCCGTGCAAAACCAAAATATTCAAGCAGCTGTCGGCAGTATTGGCTCGGCTCCCAGCGACAAAAACACCAATATGGTTCTTTCGCTGACAGCTCAGGGCTTATTGAACAGTGTTGAAAATTTTGAAAATATCGTTGTTGCCATATCTGAAAACGGAGGAATAACTTATTTAAAAGATGTAGCCCGCATAGAACTTGGGCAAAATTCGTATAACATCAACTCTAAATATGACAATGCACCGGCCGTTATTATTTCCCTAAATCAGACTCCGAACACAAATGCTTTGCAAACCATGGATTCCGTCCGTCAGGAAATTGAAGAACTAAGCAAAGATTTTCCGGAAGATATGGAAATAAAAGTTGCCTACGACTCTACGGATTATGTTCGCGCTTCTATTGCGGCCATTGTGGATACGTTGTTTATTACTTTCGGGTTGGTTATTTTGGTTACATTTCTTTTTTTACAAAAAGTTAAAACGACCCTTATTCCGCTGATTACCATTCCCGTATCCCTCTTTGCCACTTTTATCATTATTTATCTATTGGGATTTGATATCAATATATTAACCCTCTTTGCCATGATTTTAGTTATCGGCCTTGTTGTTGATGACGCAATTATCGTCGTGGAACGCGTTCAATATCTTATGATAAATGAAAATCTCAATGCTTATGCAGCTACGGTTAAGGCAATGCAACAAATAGGTAGCGCCATCGTTGCGACAACCTTTGTTTTATTGGCTATTTTTGTACCTGTCGGCCTGATGGCGGGCATAACAGGAAAAATATATCAACAATTTGCCGTTGCTATCGGTACCGCGGTTATCTTTTCTGCATTTAACGCCCTAACACTGAGTCCGGCTCTTTGCGCCATATTTTTGAAAAATGAAACAACACACACCGGGTATGCTTTTTTTAACCTTTTTAATTCCGGATTAGATTTTTTAAAAAATATTTATACGAAAATTGTCGGCTTTTTTGCTAAATTTCTTGTTTTTACAGCGTTGATTATATTTGCAGTGTTGGCTGTCATTTTTTTATTTTTTCAGACCACTGCAACTTCTTTTTTACCGGAAGAAGACCAAGGCATTATTTTTGCAAATGTCCAACTGGACTCAACTTCCAGCATTAACCAGACAAATTCTGTTTTGGAAGAGATGAGTTCTAAAATTTTAGATATGGAAGGAATTAAATATGTTATTACCGTGGCCGGTTACAGCCTTTTAGGCGGCGGCGGGGAAAATGTTGCGCTCGCCGTTATCGGATTGCAAAACTGGAACCAAAGAACTAATAAAAACTTATCTATTGAAGGAATTACGGCATCTTTGGAACATACTTTTTCTCATTATGCCAAAGCTGATTTAAATTTCTTTGCACCACCTTCAATTCCCGGAATCGGACAGAGCAACGGACTATCGCTTGAACTGGTGGCCACTGACACATCGGCCACACCTCAGCAACTTGATTCTGCTCTAAAAAAATATCTGCAAGAAGTAACCAAACACCCATCCATGGCTTATGCTTTCAGCACCTATACAGCGGATACACCGCATCTTTATCTTAATATTGACCGAAATAAGCTGCAAACTTATGATATTCCCGTTTCTTCTTTATATGAAACGCTGCAAAGTAATCTCGGCGCTACATATATCAACAATATTACGCTTGACGGCCAGGTAAACCGCGTTATTTTGCAGGCGGATTTTGACTATCGCGACAGTATTGATGATGTCAAAAACCTTTATGTGAAATCTACAAAAGGCGATTTGATTAAAATAGGCAGCTTTGCCGATGTTTCTACGACAATTTCACCTCAAATAATGTACCGGTATAATTTATATGCTTCTGCCGGCATTACGGCACAAGCCGCTGCAGGAACCAGCAGCGGACAAGCCATGGATACAATGGAAAATTTGGCTGAAAAATTTTTGCCGCGCGGATTTTCTATAAATTGGACGGCTTTGTCCTTACAAGAAAAAGAGACGCAAGGTTTAGTCGGTATTTTAATTTCGCTGGCTGTTATCTTTTGTTATTTATTTTTGGTTGCTTTGTACGAGAGCTGGATGCTCGCCTTTTCCGTAATGTTTTCCACGGTATTTGCCGTCCTCGGCGCTTTTATCGGACTACACCTTTTTCATCTACCGTTGAGCATTTACGCTCAGCTTGGGATTATTCTCCTCATCGGACTGGCTGCCAAAAATGCTATCCTTATCGTTGAATTTACCAAAGAATATCGCGATAAAGGCCTGGATATTGTGGAGGCATCGCAAAAAGGTGCCGAAGAGAGATTTCGTGCCGTTTTAATGACCGCTGCGACTTTTATTCTCGGCGTCTTTCCCATGGTTGTCGCTACCGGCCCGGGGGCTAGCTCGCAAATATCCATAGGCGTTACCGTATTTTTCGGAATGATTATCGCAACGCTTGTCGGCATTATTTTTATTCCTGCTTTATTTGCCTTGTTTGAACATATCAAAGAGCATTTTTATCCGGCAAATAAAAACTGTTCCGCCAAGGAGATTTCTCATGCGTAGATATGTGCTAATCCTTATCGTTCTGATAACTGCTTCCTGCCGTGTCGGGGAAGAGTATCAGGCCGCTTCTTTTATCACGGACAGCGATGTCCAGAAAAACTTAAATATTCAGCCATCAAAATCTCCGATTGATGTTCATTGGTATAAATCTTTTAAAGACACCGATTTAAATACACTGCTCACACACGCTCTAAACCATAATCTTTCTATTCAGCAGGCTATTGAACGCCTGCAACAATCACGGTATAATCTCAAAATACAATCCAAAAATAATTATCCAATGATTGATGTTTCCGGCAATTATGATTTTAATAAAGCCAGCAACAACCAAGATTTTGCTTATGATGTTAATGATTTCAAAATCGGCGCAGATGTTTCCTGGGAATTGGATATTTGGGGAAAAGGCGCTTATGTAACCGAGCAATATTATGAATTTATGAAAAATTATCAATTTTCTCTTTCTGATATAAAAGTTTCCGTGGTTGCCGAAGTCATTAATAATTATATAAGCCTCAGAGAGACGCAGGAAATGTTGCGTATCACGCTGAACAATTTGAAATTACAAAAGGAAATTTATAGCATTGTTAAACAAAAACATTCTGTCGGACTTGCAGATGATTTAGCCCTCAGCCAAGCAGAATATGTTGTAGAAACAACAACATCCGGTATTCCGCCTTTAAAACAAGACATTGAGCTTTATAAAAATGCCCTTGCCGCGCTTCTGGGCGTATTACCTGAAAATTTGCCCGTTAATTTAGATACATATAAGAAAAATATCATATCAAACCATGTACCAGTTAAGACAAAACAACTTTATACCCTGCCACTTAGCGTGGTGCGCAACCGGCCGGATATTCGTGCAGCAGAGGTTCAAATTAAAGCACAAAATGCGGCTGTAAATGAAGCTATTACTAATTTATATCCAACTCTTAATCTCAGCGCCACATTTGGCTTTATTTCCTCAAGCGGGCATTCTTTGTTCAATCGGGACAGCCAGATATACGGCTATACGCCGGGGCTAAGCCTGCCCGTCTGGCACTGGGGACAGCTCGTTAATAATGTTGAACTGCAAAAACATATTAAGGAAGAGTATATTTTAAATTATAATGATGCTATGTTAACCGCTTTGACTGAAATACGAAATGCTATTACGGCTGTTGAGCAATCTCAAAAAAACAGTATTCACAAACAGAATGCGTACAATAAAATGCGCAATATTATGACATTAACACAAACAAAATATGAAAACGGTCTTGTTGATTTTACAGATGTGGCCACTGCAGAGCAAAATTTATTGGCTGCGCAAAAAGATATGATTTCAAGTCATGCCGATGTTTTACAAAATCTGACAGCTTTTTATAAGGCTGTCGGAGGAGAATATTAGCCTTATACTTGATTGATGACACTTTTTGTGTTATTTTAAATATTATTGGATGGAGGACTTTTTATGAACACATCTCAAAAAACAAAGTTATTATATGAACTGGCTAAAACGAATCATGCACTATTGCCTTATAAGCCATTTGAACAAAACAGCTTTCCTGAAAATCAAAAAGAAAATATAGAATTGACAATACGAAAGAATGCTGCCAGACGAGAAGAATTGATAAACAAAGAGAATACCCGCCCTTTTTTAGATATTTCAAACTGTGATGTTAATATTGATATAAGCCCCATGCGTGCAGGCGACATTGTTTTTACTTCCCATACAAATTTTTCAAACGCCGTGTTGCCTAAAGACTTTAACCCTTCGCTCTTTATTGAAAAAGGAAAAAATGCCGGACAAGGCATTAAAGAGCTGCATAAGAATGGCATTACCGGAAAAGGAATAAAAATAGCCATTATTGACGAAGGCCTGCCAGATCACAGGGAATATCATGATAATATAAAGCATTATGAGCAATTTGGTGATTTTTCTTGCGGAAGTTTTCATGGGGCAGGGGTTACATCTTTGGCCGTCGGCACCAATTGCGGCATAGCTCCTGATGCTGAAGTTTATTATTTTGCTGAATCATCAAATTCTTCAAATAGAAAAGAGCTAACCGTCGGAACCATTCCTCTTGCCATTCAACGCTGTATTGAAATAAACCGGCTGTTACCGGAAAAAGAAAAAATTACAGCCATATCTTGTTCGCAAGCATGCCTGCCGACAATGGACGGATATGAAGATTTTGAAAAAATGAGAAAACTTGCCGAGCAAGAAGGCATTGAATTTATAAGTGTCCTTTTATTTAAAGAAAAAGGGTTGTCTTACAATGGCTATAACCGGGATTTAAATAAAGATATGGACAGCCCCGATAATATATTGCCTCTTGAAACTAAATATATTGACCACCGCGTCAAACCTGACTGGTTTAGCAGTGACGATAAAAAGACCCTTCTGTTTCCAGTTGAACACAGGACGGCGGCTTTAAATACGGGTTATGATGACTATAAACATTATGCTTTGGGTGGATACAGCTGGATTATTCCACAAATTACCGCTACCTTTGCTTTGGCAAAACAAGCTCATCCGGAGTGCACGTTGGAACATATGTGGCAAACCGGCCTGAAAACAGGAATCTATCGCACTGACTTGCACGGTGTAGCTCTTCAACCCCCAAAAATGATTGCCGAATTGCAACGGGAATATGCACTCTGCCAACGGAAAATGCACAGTCTAAATCAAGATATATCTTTTGTTTTTAACAAATCTTCACAGCGGAATTTTTGATTACGGATAAGTGCTGTCCAACGGTGCATCCTGGTTAACGCTTTGCGGCTTATAAATAAATAAATTGCTGGCCTCGGGAATATCTGTCGTTCTTTCAACGTATCCTTTTTTGAGCATGCATTTTTGATATTTGCTCGGACTGGCGTCCGAATCGTCGCGAACCGAATTTACCAATATGGGCATAGCTCCCGGATATGGCACAAAGCTAGCCCATATACCGTGCTCTTTATGCCATTTTACAACAATATTGTAGCGTTGCTCTTCTGTGTAAAACCAACTTTTGAAATTCGGAAAGAATTTGAACGCTTCGGCCTGACGCATACATTCTGAGTGATCTCTCGCAAACTTTATGCCTCCCGTGTTATAACGGTCCCAATGAAAGACCACCTGCCCTTTTCTTCCCCCGGAACAGGCTGCCAATAAAATACAAAATATTGCCACTCCTATTTTTTTCATGCTCAAAAGTCCAAATCAGCATATGTTGCCGACGGTGTTATCCCTTTTATGTTATCCTTCAAAATATCCTTAAAACTCGGACGTGATTTTATTTTTGCATACCACAGTTTTGTATTTTTGTAATCACTCCAGGGCACGTCCCCCAAATAATCAACTATTGACAGATGCGCCGCCGCCGCCAAATCTGCCATTGTTAAATTTTTGCCGGCAAGATAATTATTCCGATCTGTTAAATATTCCAGGTACTCCATATGATATTTCAGATTGTTTACTCCGGCTTTTAGTATCTTTGAATTCGGAGCTTCTTTATATTGAAACCTTTTTATTACTTTTTCGGCAACAATGTATTTGTACACTTCATTATAAAATTTTACATCAAACCATTCCATAATCCGACGGACTTCTGCCCTTTCCAATATGTCTTCCGGCAGTAATTTATACTGAGGATTGCTTTCTTCCAAATACTCCGTTATAGCATAATCCCCAGCTACCACTTTTCCGTCAAACACAAGTATCGGCAAATTTCCCGCCGGATTTATATTTAAAATATCCTGAGATAGCTTCCATGGTTCTTCTTCTTTTAACACAAATAGCATTTTTTTCTCTGCCATAATCAGCCTGATTTTTCGCGACTGAGGTGAAACACTGTGATGAACTAAAAGAACCATTTTAATAATCTCTCCTTTTCTAAGCCATATTATAATTTAAATTTATTTTTTCAAGTCTTTCTTATCTCCCATTATCGGGGGCGAAACTGTCGCATTTTCCTCTTCAACGTTTTGACTTTGCTCTTCATTTTTTTGTGTTGTGGTTGTTTTTATATAGGTTGGAGGCACAACGCCTTTGGTGTTCTCTTTATATATTTCTACTAATTCCCGCAAAGCTTCATCTCTGATTTTTTTATATCTGGGGCTTTTTAAGTATCTTTTTAAATATTCCACCCGCGAGTATCTTTCTATCTTCGGGAAAGCCCTAAAGAACATCGGCATTTTCCATACAGCCTCTTTGCTGAATGTCACATAATCGCGTATACCTAATTTATAAGCCTCTATTATACCCGAATAATAGCTGCCGACAATATAATCAGCTTCACCGCTTAATAATTGCTTATATGCTTCGGGGAAGTTTTTTACTTTCTTTATGCCAAAATTAGAAAAATCTTTTAATACAAAACTGGAAAATTTGTCTGTATCCGCATATACGCCTCTGAATTTCTTCAAATCTTCTTTATTATTTATATCCGGGTTGCTGCTGGCCGAGGTGATAACGTGAACAGGATTTTCAAAAAATGACGGATATATATACACATTTTGTGAATACGGAATATTTTCATAATACACTCCGAAGAGCGTATTGACTCCGGAAAAGGACGAGACTACCCCTTCTTCAAACTTTTGTACTGCATTCGGATAATTTCTCGGATAATAAAAATCAACGATAATATGTTCTTTTTCTGCCAAATCTCTAAATATTTTAGAAAATACAGACCCTTGCGATGCCGACGACCATGGGAAATTATCCGGATCTGCAAGAGAGGTTATGATATATCTGTCTTTCCAATCGTACCCTGATATTTTTTCATAATGAGGTTGGTTGTATCCATTAACCTCTTTGCCCTTCATCCAAATTCCACTATCTGTTTCAGCCTGAACAGTTGCTGCGCCTAAAGCTCCGACCAGACAAAAGAACAATGCTTTTATATTTTTCATTATCCCCCCGTATCATAAAAAAAGAATCTTTGTATTATTTAAATATAATGTTATTATGTTAAAAAATAATTTATGCTGGTTTTATTTGCAGGAGCAACTTTATTGGATAATTCAACCGATTTGATTTATAAAAACTTATTTCTCAGCAGGGAATTTCCCCATCATATTTCTGTTTTTATTTCCGGAGCGGAAAGAATCGGTTCCTCTTGGTGTGCCCTAAATTTGACTTATGCTCTGAATAATGCAAAAAAACGCGTTTTATTGGTAGATGGGAACGGCAATTTTTCTAATATTTCCTCTTATCTTATGTTACAAAACACCTCTTATCTGGAAGATTATATCCACGGAAAAAAAACGCTCAACCAACTTGTTACGGCTTATAAAAATCAAAACTTCCATATTCTAACCGCCAAACCCGGAAATAATTATCTGGCAAATCTTCCATTGGGGCGGGTTCAAATTCTCGCCGAAGACTTATTGATACTTTCTGAGGCATATCAGCACACTATTATTGACCTCGGAACAGAGCTTACCGATAAAAATTTGAGCTTGTGCCAAATTGCTGATAATATTTTGATTATGTGCTCGGAAAACACAGCTGATTTGGTCAGTACATTTGAACTTATCCGCTTTATAAACAAAACGGGAATAAATGCTAATTATAATTTAATAATTAACAAGGTAAATTCTTTTGAGGACGGATACAAAGTTTATGAAAAACTAAATAAGGCTGCAGAACGGTACAGTTTGGTTTGTCCCAGTTTAATCGGAATTGTCCGTTTTGATGCCAGAATAAGAGATACTATCCGCAATAAAGAACTTTTATTATCACGCTATCCGACTTCAGAGGCAGCTTTAGATATTTGCAATATTGCAAAGAAATTAGACCAGGAGATAAAAAATGGCTGAAAAAACAAAAATTTATGACAGCTTGGAATATTATAAGATTTTAGATGTATCTCCGTCATCTACGGAGGAGGAAATCCGGCAGAAATACCGTGAGTTGGCAAAATACTGGCATCCTGATTATAATAAGGATCCGCAGGCCGTGGATATGTTTCAAAAAATTTCTGTTGCATATGAAATTTTAAAAGACCCCAAAAATAGATTAAAATATACGCTCTTATCTCTCATATACGGCAGAAATGACTTTCCGGATATGAATTCCCTTTGTGTTTTAAAAAATATGCACGGCCAGGAAGATATTAACCTACGTGCTATACACTTGGTTGAAATTACCGGAAAAATCTTAGGGCATTCTAAAATTGACAAAGTCTATTATTGCAACAATCAAGAAGCTCCCGGCGTTGTCAGACGTATTACAAAACATAACTGGACTCGGGGTTTTTGGGGAATAACGGCCTTTTTTGCAAATATTGGCGCGCTTGTTAAAAACATTTTTTTTATTAACCGCTCCAAGGATAATCTTTTGCTTATGCTTCATAATGCTTTGGCTTATGAAAGTGACGGAAAGTATGCCGAAGCTCTGACTTTGGCTCTAAAAGCAAAAGAATTTGCCGATAAAAATCAACTTTCTTTTATAAACGATTACATTCAAACACTAAGCTCTTACACGCCGTTGAATTTGAAAAAATGGAATTTTTCAAGATTGAAACGCATTCAATTGCTATATCCGGCCATATTGCTTGTTTTTATCGGTTTCATCTGTGGCCTCATCTATTTGCGGCATATAGAATATACAAACCAAAACCAGGTTAGCGTTAAGGAGGTTGTTGTTTTTCAAAACGGGCAAAAAGTTTTCAGCGATGTTGCCGTAGCAAGAATTTTTGATATTCCTGTTGATATTTATGACAAAGACAAGTTATACCATGTTATAACCGAAACCCAGGCTATGCACGGAGCTGATAAAAGCTTTGACGTCTTTTCCGTTGTTGCGCCTGGAACAACCGTTCGTTTGACGGGCTATACCGGTGATAAAAAATGGTATCGTGTTATGTTTGACAGCGGCGAAATGGCCTTTATAGAGGCGGATAAACTAAAAAAAGGAATCGGCAACGAGATTCCGCTGTGGAGTAAAATTTATAAAGAATAAGGAAATGTAATGGCACTTAAATTTGATATTTTAAAAAAACATAATAAAACCCGATTGGGAAAAC
The DNA here is from genome assembly GCA_944391435.1 of uncultured Alphaproteobacteria bacterium. Lineage (GTDB taxonomy): Bacteria > Pseudomonadota > Alphaproteobacteria > RF32 > CAG-239 > CAG-267. Next base: position 20,528 of record CALXTP010000020.1, read on the forward strand.
TTTATACACGCCACGGAATTGTCCATACTCCGGCTTTTATGCCGGTTGGCACATGCGGCACCGTTAAAGCCATGCTTCCCGAATCCGTGGAGTCAACGGGAGCCGAGATTATCTTGGGAAATACTTATCACCTTATGCTGCGCCCGGGAGCCGATTTGGTTGAAAAAATGGGCGGCTTACATAAATTTATGAATTGGAATCGTCCTATTTTGACCGATTCTGGCGGTTTTCAGGTTATGAGCTTAAAAGGTTTGCGCAAATTAACCGAAGAGGGGGTTAGTTTTAAATCTCATATAGACGGAAAAACATTTTTTTTAACACCAGAAGAGTCTATCGGTATTCAACATAAACTTGATTCTAATATTACAATGAGCTTAGATGAATGTACGCCTTTCCCCGCAACCTATGCCGAGGCACAGATTTCCATGCAACGTTCCATGCGCTGGGCCCAAAGGAGCCGTGATGCATTTCAAGACAGAGACGGCTACGGAATATTTGGCATACAGCAAGGAAGTATTTTTAAAGACTTGCGAGAAGAATCGGCTACGAAGCTTAAAAAAATCGGTTTTGACGGATATGCTATCGGGGGCTTGGCCGTGGGCGAAGGTCAAGAAAAAATGTTTGAAGTATTGGATTATGCACCGGAAATGTTACCGGAAGATAAACCCCGCTATCTTATGGGCGTCGGAAAACCAGACGATATTGTCGGTGCGGTTTTGCGCGGTGTTGATATGTTTGACTGTGTTATGCCGACCAGATCGGGAAGAACGGCACAAGCTTTTACCGATTATGGCCCAATCAATATCCGCAATGCACGCCACCGCGAAGATCCGCGCCCGGTTGAAGCCGAATGCGATTGCCCGTTGTGCCGCAATTATTCGCGGGCTTATATTCACCATTTGCAAAAATGCAATGAAATATTGGCCGTGATGCTGCTAAGTTGGCATAATATCCGATATTATGAACGGTTAATGCAAAAAATCCGTCAGGCTTTATCCCAGGATACTCTGGAGGATTTCGTTAAAGATTTTTACAAAAAACAGCAACAAGGAGACATTGAACCTCTTGTTTAGCACATTATGGCGAATCGGATTTTTAACTGGAGGGTTTTGATATGGCAAAGAAAACAAACTGTGGCGAAGACGAGCTGTTATCTGCCTTTATTAAGGAAAATAAAAAAAACGGCATCCGGGTTTTTGTTGCGGGCGGGTCACGCGGCGGGCATAACCCGGTTTATGTCAGAGAAGCTTATACTCTCGGAAAAAAAATTGTTGAAATGGGCTTTAAGCTTGATTTCGGCTTATCCAATTCCGGAATCATGGGGGCTGTCGCCCGCGGCGTTATGGATGCATGGAATGAAAAACAGCATTGCGCGACTCCGGATTTTCCAATTCAAGGAATTACAACTGCCGAATATTTTAAACTTTACGATTCCGATGATAAGATGTTTCAGCATATAAATGTTATTTTTGCCAAAACCCTGGAGGAACGCAAACAACGTTTGTTAAATGCGGATTTTGTCGTTTTTACTCCCGGCGGTGTCGGTACTTTGGATGAACTGGCCTATGACTGTGTAGCCATGCAAGACGGATTGTTACAAAAAAAGCCGTTTATCCTTTACAATATCAACGGTTTTTTTCATCACTTATTGGAATATTTAAAATCTATTTCAAATAAAGGGTTTTCAGACCCGGTTCCTTTTGTTGTCGTAGACAATGATTTTGAACTTGAAGTTGCTTTCAGCCTGCTGAAAAACAAATATGATAAGTGTTGCGAAGGCAATAAAGTGTATGACAATACGCGCCGATTAGTCTACGAATTGCCCTATTTTATTCAGCAAAAACAACAGACAGGAAAAGATGTTGCCGATATTATACGTGATGTTTGCGGTATTCGAGGTTTGGGCAATGATGAAGAAAAAGCCGAACTTGATACAAAAATTGAAACGGCTTATTTGGAAAAAGAAATAGAGAGAATGTATGACAGACTGGCCAAAACCGGCCGTGATACATCTGTCGTAAGTTACAAACTTTCGCGGTTAAAGCGGCGGCAAAATAAACTGTAAGAAACTCATTGCCTGTCAAAACAAGGACGGAACCGGCTCTTTATTGATTAGGACCTGGGCGGCGGCGCGAGCCTCTTTTGTTATTTTTTCACCAGAAAGCATACGGGCTATTTCTTCAATTTTTCCTTTTGAATCCAATTTAGTTAAATTGGTTGTTGTTGCATTTCCTGTTGTCTTCTTTTCTACTTTAAAATGCTCTGTGCTGAAGGCCGCGACTTGCGGAGAGTGCGTTACAACCATTACCTGAAACTTTTGGGCGAGCCGAGCCAGGCGTTCTCCTACAGCCTCTGCCGTCGCACCGCCTATTCCGGTATCAATTTCATCAAAAATTAGCGTTTCGCGGCTGCTTGTTTGAGCCAGATTTACTTTTAATGCCAACATAAGACGCGACAGCTCGCCGCCTGATGCTATTTTATTCAGCGGCCCCATCGGCGTATTTGGATTGGTGGAAACCTCAAAGCAAACCGTGTCCCATCCTTTTTCTGACCATTGTTTTTCATCATTAACAGCTATTTTGGTTTTGAAAACAGCTTTTTCCATTTTCAGGGGCGGCAGCTCTTGCATTATGCTCTTATCAAGCTTTTCGGCGGCTTTCTTCCTTTTCTGACTTAGATTTTCTGCCGCTTTTATATAAGCTTTACGCAGGCCGGCAACTTCTTCTTTCAGTTCTTTTAAGGTATCTTCCCCGCTTTGCAGGCTTTGCAAAGCATCAGAGAGTTCTTTTTGTTTTTCAGGCAATAAATCTATTTCCGTTTGATGTTTTTTGGCAACATCCCGCAACGCAAACAAACGCGTTTCTATCTCATCAATTTCATTTTGGTTAAAGGAGATATTTTCCGAGTTGGCCTCAATACTTTCTACAACCTCATCCAGGCTATACAAAGCAGTTTCCAAATTCTGCTCAATATCCGCATATTTGTTGTTTACTATCTCATTTACCCGAGAAATCGCATTTTGTGCCTGAGCTATCTGTTCTAAAACGGAATTATCGCCATTCAGGCAAGAATAGGCGGAATTCAGCATTTCTATTATTTTTTCGGCGTTCATCAATTCGCTGCGACGATTACGCAAAATGAGCTCTTCACCTTTTTGCGGAGCAAGCTTATTCAGTTCTTGCACCCAATGCCGCAAATTATCTTCTTCTTCTTTTGCTTGTTCTAACTTTTTTTGCTTTTCTTCAAGCAGCTTTGCGCCTGTTTTATAAGCTGTATATGCCTCTTTGACCTCGGCAATATTCTTGGCATAATCGCCGTATCCGTCTAAAATGCCGCAATGTGTTGCCGGATTTAAGAGCCCTTGGTTATCATGCTGACCATGGATTTCTATCAAATTCCGGCTTAATTCCCGCAGTAATTTTAACGTAATTATCTGGTCATTGAAAAGTATTTTATTGCGCCCGTCTGCGGTAATGATACGTTTGATTATAATATCGCCGTCTATTTCTAAATCATAATTGCCGGCGAGTTCGTAAATTTTATTTTCCGGATCAATTTCAAAAATGCCGGTAACAGACAATTTATCGGCGCCCGTTCTAATTAAAGAAGCTTCGGAACGGCTTCCCAGCAAAAGCCCCAGCGAATCAAGCAAAATAGACTTTCCGGCACCTGTTTCACCGCTTAAAACAGTCAATCCTCCCGAAAAGTCTATATCCAGGCTGTCAATTAATACGACATTTCTTATAGACAGCGTTTTTAACATTTATTTTTTAATCCTTTTTTATAAGCTTTGCCGCCATTTTTGACCATTTGCCCTCAGGGTAATTGCGGCGCAAAATTTCTTCTTTTTGCCCGGCTTCATCGTTTAAGCCCAATATTGTGTATATTTCAATTTCCCGATATAAAGCTTCTTCTATTTGATTAGTCGTCTGGTATTTATCCGTAACCGTAGAAAACCGGTTGAGAGCCGACACATATTCTTTGTTTTCCAGATAATAGCGCCCGACAGCCATCTCGTGCCCAGCAAGATGATCTTCTATCAAAGCCATTTTTGCTTTCGCATCCGCTGCATATTCACTATCCGGGAACATGGCTATAATCTGCGAAAAAGTTTCATAGGCATCTTTTGTGGCTGATTGTTCTTTTTGAGACGGCGCAATCTGATTATAATAGCAAACGCCTTTCAGATAAAATGCATAGGCAATATCTTTATTGCCCGGATGCAGCCGAATAAATCTATCTAACGCGATAATGGCATCGTCGTATTTTTCATCTTTATAGTAGGAATATGCACTCATCAATTTTGATTTTGTCGCCCATTTTGAATATGGGTGTTCCAATTCTACCTTATCAAAGGTTTCCGCCGCTTTTTGATATGAAGTTTTTTCAAGATAGTCATATGCCTCATTATACAACATTTCGGCCGTTTTGTCTTCGTCATTGACTTCCGGTGCGCTACTTGAGGCGCAGGCAGATAAAAACAGTATGAACATTACAGGCAATGCGTATAAAAAATTTTTCATAATTCCTCCCTTGTCATAAAATTTCATAATTTTCCCGTGATGAAAATAATTTTTTTAAGATTTCATTATTATGGAAGTGTCCGCTTTTGTTGGCAACTACTTTTGCCAAAAAATAATAGCCAGATGTATATAAATCACCTATTGTATCCATCACTTTGTGATTTACACATTCGTTTGGTATGCGAAAGCCTTCCGGATTTAATACTTTTTCACCATCCAAAACCAACGCATTCTCCAAAGAGCCTCCCTTTATCAACCCTATTGAGCGCAGATAATCTACCTGATATTTCTCGCAAAATGTACGACATGGTGCAATTTCTTCAGCAAAGACCTCTTTTGATATGTCTTTGTCAAAAGTTTGATGTCCGACAATTTTTGAAGGAAACTCTATATCGAAGCAAATATGCAGCGAATCGTTTGGAAGCAATGTTACGCTGTTTCCTTTTTCATCCGTATATTTTATTTCTTTTTTTACTTTTAGAAATTTACGCGGCGCGTTTTGCTGCTTAAGCCGGGCTTGCTCCAAAATTTGCAAAAACACTTTTCCGCTACCGTCGAGAATCGGTACTTCCGGGTTGTTTACGGATATTAAAGCATTATCTATTCCCATTATATACAAAACAGACATGATATGTTCTATCGTGCTTACGATATTTTTGGGCGAGGTGCCGATACATGTACAGTTGCGCGTGTCAACAACACTAGAATACAGAGCCGGAATTTCACTATCCGCTATGTCGCTGCGCAAAAAACGAATACCATGGTTTTCCGGTGCAGGCATAACTACCATTTCGGATGCACACCCTGAGTGCAATCCTACCCCTTTAATTTCTACGTTGTGCTTTAATGTTTGCTGGTATTGCATATTCTTCTCCTAAAAAAAATAAAAGGTGGTCTATAAGCCGAGTTCTGTCCCTATCATTTGCTTTACAAACGTAAAGATTCAAGGTGGCAGCTATTCATCTGGATCGTATGTTGCCACACGATTCGAGCGACCTACCTCTGGAGTGGAGTGGAAACGCTCCATAAAACAGTAAAAAACTGCTCTCCTAACTTGGTCTTGCGTCAGACAGGGTTTACCTTGCCAAGAGATATTACTATCCCTGCGGTGAGCTCTTACCTCGCCTTTTCAACCTTACCAAAGTATCTTTTTGGCGGTAATTTTCTGTGGCACTTTCCCTTAGATTTCTCTAGCCGGACGTTATCCGGTGCCTTGTTTCCATGACGCTCGGACTTTCCTCACCGAAAACTTCGGCGCAGCTGCCCGACCACCTTTGGCTTATGGTTTAGCATACATTATTATAAAATCAATATTTTTAAGGCTTATATGGCACTCTTTAACACTTTTTTAAAAAATTTTTTACTCTTTTTTAATTTTTTACTTGTTTTGTTTAAATTTTGTGTTATTTTGTCCACGCATTTTGAACTACGAACTATAAATGGAGCTATCTATGCTACAAAATAAAATTAAAATAACACTTACCATACTGGCTTTTGTCTTTCATATTTCTCCCGCCCGAGCCGAGTGCGACGGATTTTATCTGGCAGGACGTATCGGATATGCAGAATATGAAGTAGAAGATGACAGAGGCTCCGTCAGCAACAGCTTATCCAATTATGTTGTTGATAAGAAAAGATTTATTGCAAGTGGCGCCGTCGGATACAGATATGAACATTTCAGGGCTGAACTTGAATATATCTGGCGGGACAAAAACGACGGTAATCTTGCTGCATTTTCTGATGCAAAATTTGAATCGCAATCGTATATGTTTGTCGTTTACTATGACTTCTTCCCTTACTCTTGGTTTACGCCTTTTGTAAACGCAGGTATAGGCTGGACGGACAGCAAACTTACGATAAATAACAGCACCACTCGTACCAGCAATAAAATTGACAACACTAATTTCACCTGGTCTCTCGGTGCCGGTATTTCTGCCAAAGTTACGAATCGGTTGAATATTGATGTCGGATATCGTTATTTTGATATGGGCGATTTGGATATGTACAATGGGAAGACCAACGTTACCGACCAAGAAGTTTATCTTGGCTTAAGATACGTTTTATAGTTTTGCCTGACAGTACTTGTTCCGGAGTCGCAGCCTTTTTACCAGATGGTTGCGACTCCGTTTTTTATTATCAAATAATTTGCTTGCATTCTTCTTTTTATAATTTTAACGTATGAACGGTATTAAAGCTTTTCAGGAGCAGCATCATGTCTAATAAACTGTTTGGCACAGACGGGGTTCGCGGAATCGCCGGAAAATATCCTTTATCAGCTGATTTTGCATATAATTTGGCTTGTGTCCTAAGCAAAAAAGTTTGTCTTAATAAGAAGAAAGTCGTTATCGGAAAAGATACGCGAAATTCCGGCGATATGTTAGAATCCGCTCTGAGCACCGGTTTTTTGAACAACGGGGTTGATGTTCTTTCTCTCGGTGTTGTTCCGACTCCGCTTATTACATCCATGATTGGTTCTTTAGATGCCGATATGGCTTTAATGATTACAGCATCGCATAATCCTTATTATGATAATGGAATAAAGCTTATTGACAGAGACGGTTATAAGTTTCCTGATGATTTTTATACCGAAATAGAAGCACTTATTGAGCAAAAACAGGTGTTTTCCGAAACAACTTCTTTCGGCAGGCTGTTTCGTAATAAAGAGATTGTTGAAGATTATATCGCAAAAGCTCGCGATATAGCTCCTAATTATAAAGCATTACAGGGATTGCGCGTTGTTATTGATTGTGCAAACGGTGCTTATTCTTATATTCTTCCACAAACGTTTAAAGATTTGGGCGCCGGTGTTATTACAATAAACAACCAACCAGACGGATTTAATATTAACAAAAATTGCGGTTCCCAGCATACGGAACATCTTTCGCAGACAGTTATCGGGGCTCATGCACATTTTGGGATTGCTACAGACGGTGACGGCGACAGGATTATCCTTGTTGACGATAAAGGGCAAATTGTTGACGGAGATCAGCTTTTGTGTTTCCTGGCACAATATTTAAAAAAACACAATCTCTTGGAAAGCAATGGTGTTATCAGCACGGAATGGTCTAATCTGGGACTCGGCGCATATTTGCAGCAACATGGATTTAGCCATTATCAAAGCAAAGTCGGAGAACGTTACGTTATAGATTTAATGAAGGAAAAATCTGTCTGCCTCGGCGGAGAATCTGTCGGACATATTGTTTTATCCCGTTATGCCAAATCCGGTGATGCACTTGTTACTTCTATCATTTTAGCTTTGGCTTATTTAGAAGAACAAAAACAGCTTAGTGAAATTTTCCCTATTTTTCAGCCTTACCCCTGCCTAATTGAAAACATCCGCTTTTCTTCCAAAGAGGCCATGTCTGATAGTGTTGAACACGAAGATGTTAAACAAGCTTTAGCTATGGCAAAACAGGATTTGGGCAGCCAAAGCACTGTTATTGCCAGAAAATCCGGCACCGAACCTGTTATCAAATTGCGCATTGAAGGAAAAGATGCTGATCTGGTTCAAAAAAACATGCAAAAACTCAGGGATTTGATTTCATCTTACCAAAAATAAGCCCCTGCAAAACATTTTCACTGGACCGGGCTTTGGGCCCGGCTTTATTTTGTATTCTTTTTTATAAAAGACACGTTTGAATTTGCAACACAACAAAGCGGTAATCCCTGCATAATATGGATATATCTGAGCATGATTATATTGCCGGCAGAATTATTCGGTTATTTCGTTTAAGCTGTGCAGGCTCTTTTTAATGTTTTCATCTGTTATCGTTAAGGGTTTTAATCCATTCAAACCGCTTTCTATTTTGTTTTTTATCTGTTTTTTATTGAGCTCGCCACTGTCTTCTTTTTGCGACAAAGCCTGTTTCCACTGAAAAACGGCCTCATTCTTTCTGCCACCGCACCAGTATGCATCGCCAAGATGATCGCTTATTACGGCATTTTGAGGATTCAGTTCCGACGCTTTTTCCAGATACATAATAGCATTGTTGTAGTCGCCCGTTTTAAAATATACCCAGCCGAGGCTATCTATAATAACCCCGTCTTCCGGATCTTTTTCGTATGCTTCCAGAATCATGGAAGCGGCCATATCCGTATTTATATTATATTTTAGCCAGCTATATCCCAGGTAATTCAACACCTGCGGGTGCCTGTTGCTTAGTTTGAGGGCTTTTTTCAAATTTTCTTCCGCTTTGAGCCATTCGTTATTTTTATCATACGAAACGGCTAAAGCATAAAAGACCGGCCAATACTTATTGCTTTCATAGAATATAGAATCAACGGCTTTTGTGTAATATTTTATAGCCGACGGCTGGTCATTGCTTATGCGCAAAATATCACCCAAATTAAACAATACTTGAAAATTATCCGGGTCTTTTCGTAAAATTTTTTTCAAAATGCGGGTTGCTTTATCATATTTCTTTTCTGCCGCCAAATTGTTTGCCATTTTAATTTGTGCCGGATAATAAAGCTCTGAATCTTTGCCGATGGCATCATAATACCTGTTTGCATCGGCCAGCATATATCTTTCTTCATAAATATCCGCCATGGCTATTTTAGCCACATCATTATCAGAATTAAAATATTGTGAAATGGCCATATATATTTGGGCATAGTCATACCCCATCGGGACAGATTTAAACAGCAAGCCGATTTCCAAAAAGACTTCGCCCATTCCGTCATCGGCAGAACTTATCAATTTCGGTGTGTTTTTACTTCCTTTCTCAACTTTCTTTTTCAAACTGGCCAACATTTCTTTTATATTGCTGGTTCCATAATACTTTGCTATCAAATCCAGGGCCTGCTCTTTATTTCCGTTTCTGGCCATAAAATTTGTTATTATCTGAAGTGCCCGGAAAGACATATCGTTTGCTTTGTCATTTATGATATAGCCGTACTTTTCTTTTGCTTTTTCCGTATCGTTAAAATAATCGGCAATCATTCCTCCATGCAGACTGTAAACCGTTTGCATTTCTTCTATTTTTTCAAGTTTCTGCAATTCTTTTTGCGCTTGGGCATAATTATTCTCACCTACATAAGCCCAGGCATTAAATAGCGGGGTTATCAGCTGCTGATAAGTTTTTTCATGAATGTCATTCAGTTCTGCACGGGCAAATTTGTAATTTCCGTGTTTAAAAGCATGAACAGCATTTATTACATCAATAAAATTGTTTTTATCACCTTTTTGGCGTGCCATATTGGCATATTTTACGGCTTTTTCTATTTTTCCCTGCGAAGCAAGAATGATATATGCTTTTCCAAGAAGATCTTCATTATCAAGCCCCTTTTCTATGCTTTTCATATAAAAGCGGGAAGCATTGTCATAATCTTGACGCAGATGAGCCACCCGCCCTGCCAAATAATTGCCGTATGCCGTATCAACTCTTTGCAGATAAACAGCTTGCTGTCTGTATTCCGGAAAATTTATAAAATTGCCGGTACAGGAATTAAATATGCCTATTCCGCTTAATAACGTAATGATATAGCTCGCTTTTAACATTGACATGATTTTCCCGCTAATTTTTGTTATATATTATCAGATATTCCTTAACTTTAAACCAAATTTATTATATTTGTGTAAATAATTGCTGTCTATTGCAATAAAAAGTACACTATAGTATAAGTTTTGTCATGACAACTACACTAAAGGAAATACAGGAAACGCTGGATTGGTATATATTTGCCGGCGTTCAGGAAACTTGCGGAGACAATGTTTGTTTATCCCAACCTTTGCCTATGCCTTTTTCTGACAAGACACCTGCCCTTTCCCCTGTTTCCCAAAGCGCTTTACGTTTTTCTAACCAAGCAGGCGAAGTGCCTTTGACCATTGCCAGCAACCGTGTTTCTGATTTGCAAGGAATAACTGCAGCCGATCACAGCGCTTCCGTCAAAAATGCCAAAGATATTTGCGGACAAGCTCAAAATTTAGATGAGCTCAAAGAGTTGATGCTAAAATTTGACGGTTGCAACTTAAAAAACACTGCCGCATCAACTGTTTTCGGCGATGGGAATCCGCACGCCCGCTTAATGCTTATAGGCGAAGCTCCCGGTGCCGATGAAGATAGAATCGGTAAACCGTTTGTCGGAAGGTGCGGCAAACTTTTGGATAAAATGTTCTCAGCCATCCAAATCAGCCGTTCAGACTGTTATATAACAAACGTTTTACCTTGGAGACCTCCCGGGAACAGAACACCGACAGATGAGGAAAAAGCTGTTTGCCTGCCTTTTTTGCAAAGACAAATAGAATTGATTTTGCCAGATTATATTCTTTTATTAGGCGGAATTGCCCTCAATTCCGTAATGAATACGCCGGATTCAATTTCCAGGACACGCGGAAAGTGGCTGGTTTATTCTGCAAATCAAAAAGAAATTCAGGTTTTGGCAACTTATCACCCCTCTTATTTGTTGCGTACACCCGCAAAAAAAGCAAACGTTTGGGCTGATTTGTTGCGGTTAAAAGTTAAAATGAAGGAGAATTTGGTATTGTGAAAACCGGCATGGCCCTTTATCGGATATTTCTTCTTTAATGTGGCTTTGCATGTTTTTTTTGCTCAATTAATAAAAATTAAACATTCTATTGATATGGTACAATTACCTTTAAGAGTTTATGAGGTTCAAGATGAAAAAGATTAAAAAATTTATGGCTGTTTTATTAGGCGCTTTAATATCCCTCTCCGGAACGGGAGCCATAGCTGCTACGCCGGCACAGCCACAGAATAACAAGACTCCGCAGCAAAAAGACGACAACGCCACAACGCGTCCGGATGCTGTTATTTTCAAAATTCACGATATTGATCCCGTTTTAGAAAATGGCGTTGTTAAAGGGTGCAATTATACTATTACCCTTTATAACCGCACTTCCATAAACTTCAGAACGTTTACAATCAACTTGTCTTGGCCCGACGCCGTTGATGAACGTTTTAAATTTGACCGTTATGTAGAATCCATTCTCGGCGTGGAAGAAGCCGAAAAACAATATGACTTATTCGGAAAAGAAGAAGCATCAAAACCGGCTCAAACATCTGTTACCGTTAATGCCTTTGGTGCGGATAAACAAATATCTATGCGCTCTTATATGGATAATGAAAAATGTTATCTTATGCTGACGGACGCACAGTATAGCGTTTCGCCTTGCGACATTGCGCGTAATATGGATACTATCGGCAGTTTCGGTTTGAGCGCAGAGCAGAACGTGTGTACCAATTTATTTCAGTTTGTCAGCCCCAAAAACCCTGAATATTTCGGTGAATTTAAAAAGATTTCCGCAACAGAAGAAGCCAGGCAAAGCGAATCTGCAGAAAGCCGTGAATTATCCGACATTGATGTCATAATTAACAAAATTGTTGAAAATCTCGGCACCTCAGACAAGACACTGACAAATATTTATTAGAATATCGGAGATATAGAATGTGGTGCCGCATTTTTATTTGCTATTTATTTTCAGCTTTATATTTTGTTGCGCCCACTTATGCACAAATTTTGGATGAAGAGCCTCTAAATAATGTGCCTCAGCCGGTTTTACCCAGCACAGAATCCAATGAATTGTCCGTTGATGAAACCGAAGCCTTGTTTAATGAAATGTTTCAGGAACATTCTGAAGAAGACAGAAACCCTGAAAAAAGCGGCACATTTGAAAATTATGTTAATGAAGCGGCACAAGCAGCACTAAAAGCAGGCGCGCTGTCTGCTGCAACTTCCGAATCTTCTGTTTTACCGTTAACCGGAGATATGTTTATCGGTGTTTCCAAAGGAAGCTTTAAGATTTTTCAAAATGCCAGAGGACAAACGATGTGTTCTTTTACCGTTACGCTAAAATCCAATCTTGACCGTGATTTGAATGCCATGGGGGTAAGGCTGGTTTATCCTAAGCGCTCTTTTGCCTTTGTTTTTAGAAAAGTTGCCGCTAACGATGCCCAGGAGCGCTATATCACGACAAACGGCGACATATGCTATGATTTGACAGGCGTCCCCGATATTGAAGTTAACCTATGCCGTATCCGCAGAGCAATGGATAATGAATGTGCCAAACGCCTAAAATGGTCTGATGATATAGAAATGCCCAAAGAATAAAGCGGCAGTTATTAAATAGTTCTTGCATTCGCATTAAAAATATGGCATAATTTTGTCTAGAAACAAAATTATTTAGATATATGAAAACATTCATTTTCTCGTTTATTTGGGCTGGCATTTGCGCCCTTTTGAGCGTATGGCTTTTACTATATGTAGACGCCAAATTAAATTTTACGGAAGACTACTTCTTCCCCTGGATTATAGATACGATTCACGGCTGGGGGTGGTCAGTGCGCAAAATTACTTTCTTTGCGCTGTATCTGGTCTATATGATAACCGGATTGCATAAGCTGTTTGGCAACGGCATTTTAGCCCTTATAGGTGTTGTTGCTCTTGCCATTATTGCAATCTTGGTAATCGCCGGCGGATATTGGTTTGTATCATGGCTGGTTACTTTGATTTAATAAAAGGAGTTGTTTTTGAGTTTGTTTCTCAGGAACAACTCTTTTTTTGTTTGATTAGTTGATTTTTTACATTTATATGTTAAAGCAAAACTTAAGTATTTAACTTTTAATGATGAGGAACAATATGGATACAGGGGTTGTTACCGAAACTGTGAACCAGCTTTCCATGTGGGATTTGGTTTGGTCGTCAGATATGGTTACAAAAGCGGTCATGATTGGCCTTATTGCCGCGTCAGTCTGGTCGTGGGCCATTATTTTTGAAAAATTTAATACTTTACGCCAGGTTAAACGTATGTCAAAACAATTTGAAGAGCGCTTTTGGTCCGGCGGTTCTCTTGACAAATTATATGATTCTATCGGTAATCCACAAGACCCGATGTCCGCAATGTTTGTGGCGGCAATGAGAGAATGGCGGCGCACCAATATCATGAAATCTAAAACCGACCGGGGCTTGCGCGGCGTATCATTGCAACAACGAATTGAAAAAGCCATGATGGTGTCAATGGACAAGGATTTAGATGAATTTGACAATCACCTCGGCTTTTTGGCTTCTACCGGTTCAGTTGCACCATTAGTAGGCCTGTTCGGAACGGTTTGGGGTATTATTTCTTGCTTTAATGCTATTGCCGTCACACAAAGCAATTCTCTGACATCTATTGCCCCCGGTATTGCCGAAGCCTTATTTACTACCGCTTTCGGTTTAATTGCAGCGATTCCGGCTTATATTGCCTATAATATGATTACTACGGAAATTGACCGCTATGCTAAAAAATTGGAGAATTTTATGGCAGAATTTTCCAGCATTTTATCGCGGGAACTTGATGATTCAACCTTAAAAGCCGAGATGGCCGGAGAATAAACCTTATGATAAACGGAAGAACACAGCGGCGCGGAAATCGCCGCAACGCGGATATCAATATGACGAATCTGATGGATGTTATGATGGTTTTGCTGGTGGTTTTTATGGTGGCCGCCCCGTTAATGACATCGGGCATTCAACTTAATTTGCCCAAAGTTGGCGGCGGAACGCTTGATGGCAAAGAAACATCAATTAACATAAGTGTTGATAAAGACGGTTTTTATTATATCGGCCAGAGTCGGATTGAACCGGATGCAGTTGTTGACAAGATAAAAGCAATCAAAGGCGAAAATCAAGATATTACCATTACGATTTCCGGAGATGAAACATCTTCTTACGGCAGTGTCATCGGTTTGATGGCCTTGCTTAAAGATGCCGGTTTCAGCAAGGTTGGCTTAAAAACAGAAGCAAGAAAAGATAAAAAATAGAAAGTTTTTTATTTATGCAAAAAGGTTACGTTTATAAATCGGTCGCTTTACATATCGCAGTTGCGATGTTGTGTATTTTTGACGTACCTTTTTTGAAACATAAACGGACTTTTGATGAAAAACCGCCAATTATGGTTGATTTAGCCAATATTAAAATTGCCGATAAAACAAATTTACCCGAAAAGGCCGTTGTCGGAAAAGAGAAGAAGCCGGCTACCCGAAAGGCTCAACCCAAAGAGACTGCTTCGGCAAAAAAACAAGAGCTGCCACCGCCTACCCCTATTCAAAAACCTAAAAAAACACCTGAACCGCAACCGACACCTGAGCCCAAACCGGAAAACCAGCCACAGAAAATAAAGTCGCCTTCTTTAATAGAAGAGGCGCCGAGGCCCGAGGAATCCAAAGAACAACCCAGAAAGGAATCAGAAAAACCGGCTAAAAAGAAACCGGCACCCATTCCGGCCAAAAAACCTAAAATTAAGCCGATTGCCAAGCTCGCAGCCAAACAACCTAACACTGCAAAACAAGCGGCTACAAAGAAAGACAACCGCGCAACAAAGAGGACAGCAAACCCGTTACAAAGCTTGATGGATTCTGTTGACAATATACAGCAGCAGATTGGCGAGGAAAATGCTCCGGCGCAGATTTCCGCTGAAGACCCCGTTAACAATCTCGGTATTGAGGGAGGTAACAGCCAAGGCTCTTATTTTAGCGAACTGTCTATATCCGGCATTGATTTTGTTAAAACAAAAATTCAAGAATCGTGGCAAACCGTTGTCGGCGGCAAAGATGACCGTAATATAGAGGTTGTTATCAATGTCAAACTTTCCAAAGAAGGAAAAATTATATCTGTTAATATTGAAGATGTCGGGCGCTATTCCAGAGACGTATATTTTCAAGCTTTGGCAGACAGTGCCGAACGAGCAATCCATCGTGCACAAACGGAATTTGATGTTTTTGGCGTTTTATCCAGACAGAGTGGTTCTGCGTATAACGAATGGAAAGAAATACGATTTACTTTTACGCCGTTAGGGCTTGCCAAATAAAGGTTAGGTGTTTAGCCGATATCCGTTGTTTTCCGTTATAATCAATTGGCTTTTGCCGTTTTCTTCTACTTTTTGACGCAGACGGTATATATGCGTTTCAACCGTGTGTGTTGTTGCTTCCGCACTATATCCCCAAACATTTTCCAACAACTCTTCTTTGGACACGTTTTGAGCCTGGTTTTGATACAGGTATTTCAAGATATCAACTTCCTTTTCGGTTAATTTTGTTTTTTTTTCGGTGGCTGAGGATATTATTTCTTTTTGAACGGGAAACAAAATATATTCGTTAATGTTTACACACTCTTTGCGGCGTACCTTCGGCAGAATTTTTTTGTTTTCCAGCGCCCATAAAAATTTTGACAATGTAAACGGCTTTTTTATAACGACATCGGCAAATTCTGACGTATCTTCTTTTGAAGAAAATAGAATTACCGGCTTTTTGATATTATCCTGCAGCTTTTGCAAATCGGCAAAACTTTCATCCGCCAAAATTAAATCTGCCATTTCCGGATGGGCATCAATTATTTCCGTTTCCGGAATTTCTTGTAGTATTTGTTCTGATAAATCTTTCAAAAAAAGCTCATCCGTTGCGGCTATATATATTTTATTCATAGTTCAAGCTCCAAACCGAAAATGAAGGCATAACCTTTGCTATCCTCTTCCATATGGGAATCCGCCCCTTCTGCTTTTAAGCGTGCGGCCGTAAAAGAGAAAGTTGTATATTTATTATATTGCCAACTATTTGAAAAGCTGACAATTTTATCTCTGCTGCCGACATCTGCTTTTGAATCAAAATAAGCTATTCCTGTTGTAAACGGCCCGATGGCATAGCTCAAACCTATATTGTATGCCCGACCTTCACGATAGGCATCATAAAAACTTTTTTTGTTTATGGCATAATCATTACCATAGGCTTCTGTTTTCCGATAAGATGTGCCCAATGTCCACCCTTTGCGGTATAAACTTATGCCGGCAGAATATTCTTTATCATTTTTATCATAATCGGCAAACCCCAAAGATGTTTCCAATTCATAGCCGGATAAATACCAATAACCATACGCGCCCAAAACATAGGCACTTTTATCTTTATATGGTGCATCTTTAGCTACCAAGCCAGCTTGGCTATATGTTTCCGGAATAAATGTAGCGCCTAACTTTATACCTTTCCACGCGGGAGTTATATAGTTTATTTTTGGAGACGCCCCGTCTGTGTTGATATAGGTGGAATTTAATGTCTTATAAGACATTTTACTGCCTTTTTTGTACCAGTTCGGATTGATTATGAAATTGGCAATATCCGTATTGTTTATACGAAATTTCCCTATGTTCGGAGCGCCTACGGCAAATTTATAAGCGACATTGTAATCCTGCCCGACAGAAAATTCACCTGCCGGCGTTTCTATGGCCGAGTAAATTTCTTCACCCCATATTCCCTGATTGTAATTTTCTATTTCTTTGGCTGTATCAACCATTAGATAACCGACCAGCGATGCGGCATAGTCTTTATTAAATTCGTATGTTATGCGCCCATAAGCATTAAACGAAGAATTCAGATTATTTTGTTTATACATTTTATTATATGGCTTGGAATAATCCGTATATCCGTAATAGCTGTTTATATCCAGCCCGTAATCAACCTCAAATGTTCCCGCCCTTACCGGAGAAGCAATAGTCGCAAAGCTCAATAAAAACAGGATTTTCTTCATTTGCCTATCCTAAAAATAAAAAACTATTCGTGATGAATATAGACCTATCTTTTTGTCTTAACAAGCCTTATATTGTTTATAACCTAAAAAAATCTGGATAAATATAATACTTTTTGTTTTAAAGTATTATATATTTTTGAGCGTATAATAAAATTTAGATGGAGAAAATAATCATGCAGAAACCTGTAATGCTTTTAATTTTGGACGGTTGGGGATATAGAGAAAAAATAACATCAGATAATGCTATTGAGCAAGGACATACGCCAAACTGGCATACTTTATTAGAAACATGCCCGCATTGCTTTGTTGAAACCTCCGGTTATGACGTCGGGCTTCCGGAAGGACAAATGGGAAATTCTGAAGTCGGGCATACAAACTTGGGTGCCGGCCGTGTGGTCATGCAGGATTTACCGAAAATTGATTTGGCCATAAAAGACGGCAGCCTGGAGAAGAATCCGACTCTTGCCGGTCTTATTGAAAAGTTGAAAGAGACAAAAGGAACTTGCCATTTGATGGGATTGATGTCTCCGGGAGGGGTTCATTCGCATCAACGCCATATTGAGGCTGTTTGCTCTATTTTGAACAAAAACGGTATACCTACGGCAGTGCATGCTTTTTTGGACGGAAGAGATACACCACCGCAATCTGCAAAAGGTTTTCTTGATGACTTTAACAATTATATCAAAGAGTTGAAAAATGTTAAAGTGGCAACTGTTGCCGGACGTTTTTATGCAATGGACAGAGATAAACGCTGGGACAGAGTTGAAAAAGCTTACAACAATATCGTACTGGCAGACGGAAAACGTTTTACTTCAGCAGATGAGGCCATTACCGCCTCTTACAATGAAGGCGTGACAGATGAATTTGTTGTTCCTGCCGTCATCGGAAATTATCAGGGCGCTAAAGATGGCGATGCCGTTCTGATGATAAATTTCAGAGCTGACCGTGCCCGGGAAATTCTTTATGCTCTGGGTGATAAAGAATTTAACGGATTTGAAAGAAAAAAGATTATTCATTTTTCCGAGCTTGTCGGCATGGTGGAATATTCTGTTGATCATAACCGTTTTATGAAAACAATTTTTGCTCCGGAATCTTTAAAGAACATTTTTGGCGAAGTTGTTGCAAACCATAACTTGACGCAGCTGCGAATCGCCGAAACAGAAAAATATGCCCATGTTACATTTTTCTTTAACGGCGGCGAAGAAAAAGAATTTAAAGGAGAAGACCGTATTCTCATAAACAGTCCCAAAGTCGCGACATACGACCTTAAACCAGAGATGAGCGTTTATGAAGTAACGGCTGCACTTACAGATGTTATTGAAAAACAGAAATATGACGTCATTATCTGCAATTTTGCAAACGGGGATATGGTCGGGCATACCGGCATTATGCCAGCAGCACTAAAAGCTGTTGCCGCTGTTGACGATTGTTTGGGCAAAGTTATGAAAGCCATCAAAGACGTAAATGGTGTTCTTCTGGTTACGGCTGATCACGGCAATGTTGAAAAAATGATTGATGAAAAGACTGGCGAACCTTATACCGCCCATACCGTCGGAAAAGTCCAAGCCGTACTTTATAATGCAGAACCGCCAGTTAAAGGCTTGGAAAACGGCAGGCTGGCCGATATTTCACCCACTCTTCTGGATTTGATGAATATTGACAAGCCGGTTGAAATGACAGGACACTCTCTTATAAAAAAATAAGGCAGTAATGAAACGGATATTTGTCTTTGGCATAGCTTATTTTTGTTTTTTCCTGAATTGCTTTTCCGGAATTTCAGGTTATGCCAAAGACGTATCCGAAAGCGACGTAAAAAAAATTGAGGCAGCGGCAAAGAAAAAAAGCATAGAATCGCGGCAACTGCAGGCACAAGCCATACAGCTTAATTTGGAACTTTCCAAGATTGATAAACAGGTTATATCCTTAGCCAAACAAATTCAAAATAATGAAGAAACCCTTTCCGAACTGGAAAAGAAACTTGCCGTCCTGCAAAGCGATTTGGCTGATAAAGAAGTTGCTTTTGCCAAAGAAAATAACTCTCTGGTGCAAACGCTGGCGTCTTTGCAAAATATGTCTTTAAATCCTTCCGAGGCGGTTATACTTCAGCCTTTTTCTCCCGTTGATGTTATTCGCAGCGCTGTTTTGTTGCGTGAAACCGTTCCTTTTTTGAATACAAAAGCATCAACGTTAAAAAATGACCTGACATCTGTTTACCGAAAAAAACAAGAAGTGGAAGAATTGGTAAAAAAGACCCAGGGCAGCCAGCAAACATTGGAGAAACAACAGGCCCAAATGAGGTCGTTGATGAAAAAGAAAGCCGACATGCGAAAAATTATTGAGACAAAAGGCGCGGAAACCCAAAAGCTGGCAGAAAATTTATCCTCCAAAGCCAAGGATTTGAGAGACTTACTGGATAAGCTGGAAAAACAAAAAGAAATTGAAAGAAAAAAACAAGAGGAAGCTAAAAGACTTGCTGAACAAAAACGCCAGCAAGAACTAAAAAAACTCAACAAACCGCAAATGCTTTCTTCACACGAACATGCTTCAGTAAAAAAGAATGTCAAAGGCGGACGTTTTGTAAAAGCCAAAGGAACATTGTCCCGTCCGGTCAGAGGAGCTGTTATGACGCAGTACGGACAACCTTTATCCAAAGGTGTTACATCCAAAGGACTGGTTTATAAAACACGTCCAGAAGCCCAAGTTGTATCACTTTATGACGGAACGGTTATTTTTTCCGGTCCTTTTAAAGGATATGGTAATATTATTATTGTAGAACATGGAGACGGATACTTATCTTTGTTAGCCGGATTGGGAACTGTTGACTGCGAACCGGGTCAAATGGTGCTCGCCGGCGAGCCGGTCGGCATAATGCCGGACGACGAAAACGCAAAACTTTATGTTGAAATTCGTAAAGACAGGCATCCGATAAATCCTGCTCCATGGATTGCCGGTTAAATTTATTTGATAGGATAAGATGATGAGAAAAAATAAATTGTTGTTTATTGCTTTGTTTGCAGGCTTGCTAATCGGAACGGCTAATGTCCATGCCGCAACAAAAAAGAATGATGATGCCGACACTTACGAACTGCTTAATTTGTTTGGTGAAGTTATGGAAAGAGCTAAACTGAATTATGTTGAGGAAGTTACGGACAAACAGCTTATAGAATCGGCCATCAACGGAATGCTCACATCTTTGGATCCGCATTCCAGCTACCTTGATGCGGAAAGTTTTAATTATATGAGCGAACAGACCAAAGGAAAATTCGGAGGATTGGGAATAGAAGTAACCATGGATAACGGTTTGGTTAAAGTTGTTTCACCAATAGACGATACTCCGGCCGCAAAAGCAGGCATTAAAGCCGGCGATTATATTACAAACATTAACGGCGAAACCGTTGTAGGAATGAGCCTTAACGATGCTGTATCAAAAATGCGCGGCAAGGTTGGTGAAAAAGTTACCTTATCTATCCGGCGGATTAACTCCAAACCTATTGAATTGACAATTAAACGCCAGGAAATCAAAATACAATCCGTTAAAAGTGAAATTAAGGAAGACTCCATTGTTTATATCCGTATATCTTCTTTTACCGAAGAAGTAGACAAGGCCGTTTCTGATGCGATTTCAAAAGCAAAAAAGAAGCTTAAAAATAAAATGCAAGGTATTGTTATTGACGTAAGAAATAATCCGGGCGGTTTGTTGGATCAGGCTGTTGATGTTTCTGATTTGTTTTTGGAGAAAGGAGAAATTGTTTCCACACGGTCACGCAATGAAAGCGATACAATCAAATTTATGGCAACAGAAGGAGATATTGCCAAGGATTTGCCGATTGTCGTTATTATAAACGAAGGGTCCGCATCCGCTTCCGAAATTTTGGCTGGAGCCTTGCAAGACCACCACAGGGCTATTATCCTCGGAGAAAAATCTTTTGGCAAAGGTTCTGTGCAAACAGTCATACCGCTCAGAGATTACGGGGCAATGCGTTTAACAACGGCTCGTTATTACACTCCTTCGGGACGTTCTATCCAAGCTAAAGGCATAGAGCCGGACATAACGGTCAAACCGGCAAAAATTGAAGAGCTCGAATCGTATGCGCTAAACATCAGTGAAGCCGATTTAAATAATGCTTTAAAAAATGACAGCGAAATTTCTCAGTTTGAAGAAAAGAAATCTGAAAAAAGCAAAGAAGATTTGGCCGATTATCAGCTTGTCAGAGCATTAGATTTAGTTAAAGCTTTATCGTTGTATTCAAAATCAGGCGAATAACAGGGGAAAAGGGGTGGATAAACATTTCAGACATTGTGCGGGTGCCATTGTTTTTAATTCTGACGGAGATGTTTTTTTGGGAAACCGAAACGATACCGCAGGCGACAGTTGGCAATTCCCGCAAGGAGGAATAGAAAAAGGAGAGACTCCGGAAGATGCTGCCCGTAGAGAACTTTTTGAAGAAACAGGCATCTCTTCAGTCAAACTAGTTTATACCACCCCGCAATTCAGACGATATGAATTCCCTGATGATATCAAAAAGAAATTTCGTGAAAGAAAAATTTTTAATGATGGTCAGGATATTTCCTTTTCCTTGTTTTATTTTACCGGAAACGAAGATGAAATTTGTTTAAGCAGGCACTCTCCCGAATTCAGGGATTACAGATGGGCAAGTCTGGACTTTGCTGCTTCTCATATTATTTTTTTCAAAAAAAATGTTTATCACTCCGTTGTACAAGAAGTTGCACCGGTTATTGCAGATTATCTGACAAGCCGCTCTTGATATTTGATATCTTTTAACATACATTGTATTTAAGGCTGAACTTTATTGGAAAAAATGATGAATAATGTTCCTGACATCAAGGATATACAGTTGCCTGACGGCGTATCCATTTTTCCGATTGCGTACGGATGGTGGATTGTTCTGGGGGGGCTTCTTTTCCTTTTTTTGTTTGTTAAACTGATTATCTGGGGAATTAGGACAAGCAAAAAACATTATGCCTTAAAACAAATATCACAGATTTCTACCGTTAATCCCGTTCATACGGCTGTCCAACTGTCAGAACTTTTGCGGAGAATTTGCATTGTCAAATATCCGGAGGCACGTTCTTTTTACGGAGAACAGTGGCTTGAATTTTTAAAACAGCATGCAACAGCATCTCTTCCAGATAATTGTGCCTACCTTTTGGCAAATGCTCCTTTTATGGATCAATACAGCCAAGCCTATTCTGAAAAATATGGTGAAGCTGATGCAGAAGCATTAAAGCTTTTTTGTAAACAGTGGGTAGGAGAAAATCTATGATTCATTTTGCCCATCCTTTATTTTTTTGGCTACTGCCTTTGCCTTTGATAACCTATTATCTATTTCCCCGTATCAAAAATAAATGCGGATATTCTTTACGCGTTCCGTTTTTGGCGTCTTTACAGAATATTCAAGATGAATTTCAAAGCAGACAACTAGCTGTTACCTTGCCTTTCAGAAGCTTAAAAATTTCTCTTAAGTTTTTGTATCTTTTTTTAATCTGGTTTTTTTTGGTTGTGGCGATATCCCGTCCTCAGAAAATTGGCGAACCGTATCGGATTGATACGGAGAATCGGGATATTATGTTGGTCATTGATATCTCCACTTCCATGTTGCAGCCTGATTTTTCTACAACCACGCGGCGCATAGACCGTCTATCCGCCGTCAAAGCGGTTGTCAGCACTTTTGTGCAAAACAGGACAGAAGATAGAATCGGGTTAATATTGTTTGGAACACAAGCTTATTTACAGGCACCGTTAACTTTTGACAAAGCTGCCGTTATTGATATCTTATCCAACACAGATGCCGGTATGGCCGGGCGTTCCACATCTATCGGCGATGCTTTGGGGCTTGCTTTGAAAACGCTTAAACAAGACAACAAAGCCCAAGCAAATAATAAAGTTATCGTTTTGTTGACAGACGGTGAAAATAATGATGGTTCACTGAGTATGGCTCAAGCCATTGATTTGGCGGATAAGGAAAAAATTAAGATTTATACTATCGGCGTCGGCGCAGATTTTGCAGCAACATTGTTTAATTTTCGCGGCAATGATTTAGATGAAGCAAGCCTTAAGCAGCTGGCGCAAAAGACGGCGGGGACTTATTTCAGGGCGACAGATTTGAATTCGCTGGCGCAAATCTACCGGCAAATAGATGCTCTTGAACCTCAAAAAGGAGATAAAAATATAGTGCAGGACATTACAGAGCTCTTTTTTATTCCCCTTACTGTTGCAATGATTTTGGCGATTATGCTTATTTTTGTTCCAAAGAGGTTTTTAAAATGAGTGATTTTTTGCTTAACTTCCATTTTCTTCGCCCGTGGTTTTTGTGCTTTTTGCTTTTTCCACTTTTTTTATTTTTGAAAAAAATCAAAACTTCTGAGGAAGAATCTTCCTGGTTTAATGTTTGTGATAAAAATTTATTGGATTTTTTATTGATAAAAACCGGTTCTGCCAAACAGTTTTCGTTAAAAGCATTTATTTATATCGGAATGGTTTTTGCGTCGCTTGCCGCGGCCGGTCCCTGTTGGAAAAAAACGGAAATTCCGACATTTGTTGTTGAAAATCCGACAATGTTTGTGCTAAGCATGGCGCAGGACATGATGTTAACAGATGTTTCCCCATCACGTCTTGAACGCGCTAAATTTGCTTTAACCGACCTTATTGACGGCATTCATAATGGGCAATTCGGCTTGGAAGTGTATTCAAATGAGCCATATATCATTACACCTATTTCCAATGACGCGCGGCTGCTCAAAAATCTGATGCCGCAAATTGTTTCCGACATTGTTCCAGATCACGGCGACAGGCTTGACCGCGCAATAGATTTGGCCGTGAAAAGATTTAAATCTTCCGGCTATTTGCAAGGTAATATTATCTTATTTGCCTCTGATGTCGGGCAATATTTTAATTCTGCTTTGGAAAACGCGGCTAATGCGGCAGCACAAAATTATAAAATTTATGTTATTGATACTTCTTACTCCGGCAGCGAAAAACTGCGCCTGCTAGCCCAAAAAGGCAACGGCATGTATTTTAATGTGCAAAATACGCAGTTGCAACCTCTTATTGATAACATTAATCAGACAAATCAGGAACATATAAAACAAAGCCAAAATATCCGTTCCAAATTTCTTGACTATGGGTATTATTTGTTGATTATACCTCTTTTTTGTACCTTAGCTTTTTTTCGCCAGGGGCTTTTGATTTTGTTTTTATGTTGCATTTCCCTTAAAGCCCATGCCGGATTATTTCTTAACGATAACCAAGAGGGCCTGCGATTATTTAACAAGGGAGCTTATGAAGAAGCTTTTCAGCATTTTCAAGATGCAAACTGGAAAGGTATTTCCTTGTATAAGCAAAATAAACTTGAAGAATCTTTAAAAGAATTTCAAAAAGAGAATAATGCCCTTGCTTTTTATAATCAGGGAGTTGTTTTGGTAAAACTATGCAAATACAAGGAAGCACTGGAAGCTTTTAAAATGTCATTAGAAAAAAATCCGCTTCAAACCGATGCCGAGTATAATATTAACGTGTTGAATGACTTATTTGAACGCGCCAAAGAAAATCCATCCTTATTGCAATGCGGAGAGGACCAGCAGCAAAATCATAATACGCAAAATAATCAAGATAAACAGCAAACGCAGCAAGATAATCAATCTTCGGAAAAAAAACAATCCAAACAAAACGAATCCGAACAAGACAAACAACAAAAACAAGAACAGCAAGAGCAGCAGCAAAACGAATCTGAACAGGAAAAACAAAATAACTCTAAGCCAAATGACACTCAATCAGAACAACAACAAAACAAGCAAGACCAGCAAAAGCAAAATGAATCCGAGAAACAGCAACAACAAACAGATAAAGGCCAAAATAAAGACAATCAGCCCAAAGAACAAAACGATACCGGGCAAAACAAGCAAGGCAGCAACAAACAGACACAAGAAAATGGCGAAGAATCCGCTAATGAAAACAACTCAGCAGATTCTGATAAAAGAGAACAGGAACAGACAGTGAACCTGTTGAATGTCAAAAAAGGCTCAGATAAAGATAAATATGATGATGAGGCTTTAATTTTGCAGCAAAGATATCGTAAAATCCCCGAAAATCCCGGTGGATTGTTACGCGAATTTATAAAAAAAGAGTATGTAAAGGACAGGTATGGCGATGAAAATATACACTAAAATTTTTATTTTCTTATTCAGTTTGTTTTTCCCTTTTCAGGTATTAGCAAATTCTGTTGATATCCGCGTGGATAAAAGGGTTTTAACAGAAGCCGATATTTTAACCCTGACCGTTTCATATAACGGCGATACAGATGAAAATCCCGATTTAAGCGGTTTGCAAAATGATTTTCGCATTATTTCCACATCTACCTCTCAACAGATAAATTATATCAACGGCACCTTACAACAGACAAAACAATGGGCCTTTGGCCTGCAACCCCTTCACACCGGAAAAATTACCATAAATCCGATAAAAATCGGCGGTATAAACTCTAACTATGAAGAGGTTGAAGTTAAAGAAGTTTCTGATGTAGCCTATGTCCCTGATAGCCAGGAAAATACAAATTCCCCTTATTTTCAGATAAACTTGAGCTATTCTCCGGAATCGCCCTATCTACAACAACAAACGACTTTTTTGGTAACAATTTATGACAGCCTAGGCTTGCAGGACAGCGCACTGAGCATTACGGAAGAGACAAAGAAAAATTGGAGCCTTTTACCGCTTACAAATCAACCGATTATTAAAAAAGATGTTGTCAATAACAAAAAAGTTAACGCTATAACCTATGTTTTTGCAGGTTTCCCTCTTAAAAACGGTTCTATTCCCGCACCGCAATTCCTGTTTGACGGATACTATTTGAAAAATTCTGATTTCCATTTTCCGCGGTTGACAGATAGCTTTTCTGCTTTCGGCATAGATTTTAATAATATTATAGGACAAAGAGTCCCCGTAAATATGAAAACAAAAAAACAATCTATTTTTGTTAAATCCGTTCCAAACGGTTTTACTGACCGCTGGCTTCCGTTGACTAACCTCGAAATGCAAACAGAATGGACATCTTCACCACAATTCAAAGCCGGAGAAGCAGCTAACAGAAAAATAACCATTACAGCCACCGGAATTTCAGAAGAAATGTTTCCAGCCTTAAATTTTTCAGAAAATGACGGGTTTAAGCAGTATCCGGAAAAGCCGATTATGAAAATGTCTTTAAACAATGGCGAACTTGTTACCACGGCGACATATAACATTGTGTATATCCCTACAAAATCAGGAAAACACACTCTGCCGGCGCAGGAAATCAATTGGTTTAATACCCGCACCGGCCGTTTTGAAAAAACATCTCTGCCATCGGAAACCATAACCGTTTTGCCCAACAATAATATTTCAGAAGAGACTTTTCCTCCTTCTGTACCAGCTCCAACCCCAAACATTGAACCCACAGCGATGGAAAAATCATTACCTGAGGAAAATACCGTCCAGCCGCCGGCAAATATGTTTACAAACAAAAAAATGGTTTATATTTTAATCGCAACGGCTTTCCTCTTTGGTTTTGCCTTATTCGGACTGCTGTTGTGGCTGAAAAATATTTTTTCTAAAAAAAATAAAAATTTTTACCGCAAAATGGTCATATCTTCCATAAAAAAAGGAGATTATAAAGCTGCGCAAAAGGCCTTGTTTGACTGGGGCAGTTTGAAATTTGGCATCCCTTCCATTGCGAATCTTAAAGAACTTTCCGACTTGGTCCAAGATGATGATTTTTCTAAGCAGCTTGATTTGCTGAATGCCGTTTTGTATTCCGGAACAGAACAAACATTGGATGTTCCCGATTTTCTTTATTCTTTTAAAAAGGTTGACAAGAAAAAGCAAACTTTACGAAAAAACAAAGATATTTTACCAAATCTTTACGATTAAGCGGCATTTTATATACAGCTATTTGTAAACGGAGAGACAATGATCTGGCTGAAAAGAATTGCCTGTGGCGTGATTGCACTTGTTTTGGTTTTTGTTGGCTTTTGGCTTATTAAAAACCAGGAAGAGATTTTTAAGGCATTCGGTTTTTGCGTTTTTGTCGGAGGCATAACTTTAGCCCATATTGCCGTAACGCAACAATTGCCAAAATATAATTTTTGGATTACTTTTGTTGCGTGTTATCTGGCTTTTGTGCTGTATACATCAAGATTTGCACCGACAGAAGAGGAAAAACAACAAATTGAAGCCAGACTTGAGCAAGAATTGGCCAAAAGCAAGCAAATTATGGGTAAAGAAGAAAACGTTGCCAGTCAAAAGAAGAAAAAAAAGAAAAAATCCTCCGGCTTTAATCTTTCTGCTTATCCTAAAATCAACGGCAGCGCCACTGTCATTAACGCCAATGTTTTTTATATAGGCGGACGATATGTCAGACTATTCGGAGTAGATGCGCCAGACAGCGACCAAATTTGCTCTGATGCGGTCGGCAGCTCATATAATTGCGGCGAAGTGGCTGCTTCCTGGGTTCGCGGATGGATTGATAAAAACCCTATTGATTGTTATTTGCTCAAAATTAATCCAAATGGCCAAGATTTGGCTACTTGTGTCTGGGGAGAATATGACATAGGTGCGGCTTTAGTCGGTGCCGGCTGGGCAATTGCCAATACAAGAGAAACGGATATTTATCGCCCTTATGAAGCAAAAGCTAAAAGCGAGCTTTCCGGCTTGTGGCAAGGGACATTTTATGCTCCTGAAGACTGGAGAGACATTAAACGTCGCAGAAATGATTTTACAATTAAAAGAACTGTAACATCCAAAGGCGGCGGCTTCTTTGATTTCGGATCGTGGTTTTAAACAATGACATATACTAAAGTATTTAATTGCTTAACGGAAAATGATACAAAAAAATTAGCTCAGGCTTTGTCTCTTATTGCACAAAAAGGAGATGTTTTTGCATTGTATGGAACTCTCGGTGCAGGAAAAAGCACTTTTTGCCGTTTTTTTATCCAATCCCTGTGCCGTGTTGAGGATGTCCCCAGCCCGACATTTACGCTTGTGCAATCTTATATGGCTGACAGCTTTGAAATATGCCATTATGACATGTATCGGCTTGAACATCCCGAAGAAGCTTATGAGCTGGGAATAGAAGATTCTTTTTATACCAGTGTTAATCTTATAGAATGGCCTGAAAAAATAGAATCCTTACTGCCAAGAGATATTTGGAAAATTTTTATTTCAACCCAAGGCGATTGCCGCTTTTTTGAAATCTCCGTTTTTAGCCAAGAAAAAGAACAACGTTTGAAGGCCCTTTCCTATGCTTAATCTTCACGGCACTCTTGTTTCTTTGGGAGGCAAAGGTATTTTAATCCTTGGCTCTTCCGGCAGCGGTAAATCTGATTTGGCGTTAAGGCTTATTATGGAAAAAGGCGCTGTTTTGATTGCAGATGACCGTGTTAATCTTTTTCAAAACGACGGCCGGTTGTTTGGTTCAGCTCCCGCCGAAATTTTTGGAAAAATGGAAATCCGAGGTGTCGGTATTGCCAGTTTTTCCGCACAACCGCAGGCAGAAATAAATATTTGTCTTGAGCTTTGCCGCAATAAAGAGGATGTTGAACGGCTCCCCGTTGAGGAAAAAGTTGAATTTCTGGGGGTATCCGTTACAAAATTAAAGATTTATCCTTTTGAATGTTCTACAATTTGTAAAATTGTTGCAAAAATTAGTGGCATTATTTGTTCAGCGTGTTAATTTAAGGTATATTGACAATATTTGAGGCTGTTAAGATGATTATACGTTTAGGCGTAACCTTTTTGAGGACACTAGGAAAACCTTTGGTAAAATTTTTGTCTTCTTTAGGCGATTTGACTTTATTTGTTTCAAAAGCTATTTACCATTGTTTTGTTCCCCCTTTTTATTTTAAATTATTTCTAAAACAGGTACTGGATATCGGTTTTTATTCTCTTCCCGTTGTCGGATTAACGACGCTTTTCGCCGGTATGGTCATTGCTTTGCAGACGTACGCCGGATTTTCAGGATTTAAAGCTGAAGGAGTTATCGCTTCGGTCGTTTTGATTTCCGTTACACGTGAGCTGGCTCCCGTACTTTCCGCTTTGATGGTGGCAGGGAGAATCGGTGCAGCCATGGCTGCCGAAATCGGAACAATGCGGGTTACAGAACAAATTGACGCATTAGTTACTTTGTCAACGAACCCTCTCAAATATTTGGTTGCCCCTCGTTTATGGGCCGGAGTGCTTGTATTGCCGATATTAGTTCTTATCGGCGATATTATCGGAATTTTCGGCGGTTATATCGTCGGTGTTTATAAACTGGGATTTAATCCGGCAAATTATATTACGGCAACTTTTCAAGATTTACAAATTATCGGCATTGTATCCGGATTAGTCAAAGCGGCAGTTTTCGGATTTATTATCTCTATGATGGGCTGCTATCACGGTTATAAATCAAAAGGCGGCGCACAGGGTGTTGGCAATGCAACAACCAATGCCGTTGTTTCTTCTTCCATTTTAATTTTGATTTTTAACTATTTGATTACGGAAATGTTCTTTTCCAGGTAAGCGGAGGAAGCAATGAGCAAGGAAATAAAAATCAAAATCAGAGGCTTAAAAAAGAGTTTTGGAAAGAAGGTTGTCCTAAACGGGGTTGATTTGGATTTGTATAAAGGGGAATCTCTTGTTGTTATCGGCGGTTCCGGAACGGGAAAATCTGTTTTAATTAAATGTATCCAGGGACTGTTAACACCAGACAGCGGATCTATAGAAATTGATGATATTGAGATAGCCAATGAAAATACAGATGTCATAGAACAAATGCACAGCAAAATGGGAATGCTTTTTCAAGGTGGTGCATTGTTTGACAGTTTGACCGTTTGGGAAAATGTGGCGTTTGATTTGATTCAAAACAGAAAATTCAATAAACGAGAAGCCAAAATCGTAGCGATTAAGGTTTTGCGGCAAGTCGGGCTGACGAGTGATATTGCCGATTTGTACCCTTCGGAACTTTCAGGAGGCATGCAAAAGCGTGTCGGTTTGGCACGAGCGGTAATAACACGCCCGGAAATCATTTTTTTTGATGAACCGACAACCGGGCTTGATCCGATTATGGCCGATGTTATTAACGATTTGATTATAGAATCCGCAAAAGATTTGGGGGCAACAACGCTGACCATTACGCACGATATGGCGTCTGCCAGAAAAATTGCTGATAAAATCGCTATGTTGTACGAGGGAAAAATTATTTGGTATGGAACTGTTAAAGATCTTGAAAAAACATCTAACCCATACGTCAAACAGTTTATTAAAGGTTCTTCCAAAGGGCCGATAAAAGTGGAGAAGTAGCATGGCTAGAAAAACGGCAATTGATTATGTTTGCCAGTCTTGCGGCGCGATTTATCCAAAATGGCAGGGAAAGTGCGACGCTTGCGGCGAGTGGAACACAATTGTTGAAGAAAAAAAGCCGTCTGCGGAATTTTCTAATATTTCCCATAAAAAAGAAGGGCATCAGATTGATTTTGTTTCTCTAAACGGAGAAAGCCAGACTTATCAGCGCCTGATTACAAATTTATCGGAAATAAACAGAGTGTCCGGGGGCGGATTGGTTCCCGGTTCCGTGATCCTTGTCGGCGGCGACCCCGGAATCGGCAAATCAACGTTGTTGCTGCAAATTTGTGCCGGCATGGCCAATAAACTGGGAGGAAATACCTGTTTTTATATTTCCGGCGAAGAAGCTATTGATCAGGTAAGAATTCGTGCCAAACGTTTGGAATTGGCAGATGCACCGGTCAGACTTGCCAGCACGACAAGCGTTAAAGATATTGTCGCAACTTTAGAGAAAGAGAATCCGGCTTTAGTTATTATAGACTCCATCCAAACCATGTATATTGACGAGATAGAATCGACTCCCGGAAGCGTTGCCCAAGTCAGAGCAGCGGCTTATGAACTTATAAAAATTGCCAAGAAGAAAGGTTTTACGCTTTTTTTAGTCGGACATGTTACCAAACAGGGAGCTATTGCAGGGCCACGTGTTTTAGAGCACATGGTGGATACCGTTCTTTATTTTGAAGGCGACAGAGGGCATCACTTCCGTATTTTGCGGGCTGTAAAAAACAGATACGGCGCAACAGATGAAATCGGGGTTTTTGAAATGCAAGACAACGGATTGGTTGAAGTGGAGAATCCCTCAGCTCTGTTTCTTGCCGAACGCCAGGGTTGCGTTTCAGGCTCTTGCGTTTTTGCCGGAATTGAAGGCTCCAGACCTCTTTTGGTTGAGATACAAGCTTTGGTCGGAAATAGCGGTTATACCGGTGCCAAGAGGGCTGTTGTCGGCTGGGATACAAACAGGCTGGCGATGATTTTAGCCGTTTTGGAAGCTCGTTGCGGCATGAATTTCAGCACCCATGATGTTTATCTGAATATTGCCGGAGGGTTGAAAATAACCGAACCGGCGGCAGATTTGGCTGTTGCTATGGCTGTTATATCGTCTATGACAAATAAGCCGTTGCCTGCCGATATGGTTGTTTTTGGCGAAATAGGCTTATCAGGCGAAATACGCGCCGTCAGCCAACCTACTCTGCGCTTAAAAGAAGCGCAAAAGCTCGGTTTTTCCAATGCCATTATCCCTAATTCTTTTAACAAAGATAAGAAGCAGAAACTGATTACTAATATGTCTTATCATGAAATTGGCAATGTCCAACGACTTATTTCCCGATTTAATTAAAGGAGTTTTTTATGGAACCGTTAAATAATGTAGATGTAATTATTTTAATCGGGGTAGCCATTTCCATGTTGGTTGCTTTCATTCGCGGATTTGTTAAAGAAATCCTTTCTATTTTAGGATTGGCTTTATTTATTATTTTAACGGTTTATTTGTCGCCATTGCTTACGCCCTTAACGGATAAATATATTGCCAGTAAATTATTGTCTCAGTTTGTAATTTTTCTTGTCATTATGGCTGTTTTTTATGCTTTTTGGATTATCGGCACGGATAAATTGATTGCAAAAATCCGTACCAGCACTTTAAGTTTTATGGATAGGCTATTTGGATTGCTATTTGGATTTTTGCGCGCCGTGCTTATTCTCGGCTTTTGCTTTTTAATCGTAAAGATTGTTATGCCGGAAGAACTTGAAGACAAAGACAGTTTATTGAAAAAATCCCAATATTTTATGATGAGCGAATCTTGCTCTGACGTTATTGAAAAAATGCTGCCCGACGATTTTATACAAAACATCGTAGCTTCCGTCAAAGAAATGGATAAAGTTGACGCCAAACAGGAAAAGGAATCTGAAAAAAATAAAAAGGCCGACGACAAAGAAAAACAAAAAGAAGATGAAGTAAAAGAATTACCTACCAAGATGGATCAAGAACAAATGGACAAGATGTTTGAACTGTTGGTAAAACCGGAAATTGACAGCAGCAAAAAAGAAAAGCCCGAAAAACAAAAAAATGAAAATAGCGGTTATGACAGCAAAGAGATAAACAGTCTAGACCGTTTGATTGATATTACTGCCGATTAAAAAATCCCCTCAAAGAGGGGACTTCAAAACGTTTCTTTTCGTTTTTTAGAGATATACAGCTATTTTAGAAGTAGCAATCCATGCTTTTTCTTGCCTTGTGAAAGTTTTATGTTGCCATTTTCCATATCTTTCTCTGTAATGATATAGTTTTCGTCCGTTATAACTTTATCGTTTAACTTTAATCCCGCTTGTTTTATTAAACGGCGAGCCTCTCCTTTGCTGGCAACGAACCCCAAAGATACAAAAGCATCCAAAACGCCTATTCCGCTTTTGGGAGCCGAGATTGTCGGCAAATCATCTCCGACAACGCCTTTTTCAAACGTTTTTACGGCTGTTTCCATTGCGGCAGAGGCTTCAGCTTCGCCCCGGCATATCTTGGTTGCTTCAAAGGCCAATATTTTCTTGGCTTCATTAATTTCTTTGTCTTTCAAGGCTTCTAACCGGCGTATTTCATCCATCGGCAAATCCGTGAAAATACGCAAACACTTACCGACTTCCGCATCGCCAATATTACGGAAATATTGATAGTAATCATATGCCGGCAATTTATCTTCATTTATCCAAACGGCGTTACCTTCTGATTTTCCCATTTTTTTGCCTGCGGAATCCGTAATTATCGGACTGGTAAAGCCAAATAGCTCCGTATCATAGCGGCGGCGCCCCAGCTCCGTTCCGGAAACAATGTTTCCCCATTGGTCTGCTCCGGCGATTTGAGCACGACAACCATATTTTTTTAAGAGAACGCAAAAATCATATCCTTGAAGCAACATATAGTTAAATTCCAGAAAAGACATCGGCTGTTCACGTTCCAACCTGCTTTTGACGCTATCCATGGTCAACATGCGGTTAACGGAATAGCAGGTTCCTATATCCCTTAAAAATTCAAGATAATTGATGTCTTTAAACCAATCATAATTGTCAACCATTTGGGCATCATTTTTGCCTGTACCGAATTTCAAAAATTTCATGAAAGATTTTTTTAATCCCTGCACATTATGTGCCAAGGTTTCTTCACTTAAAAAGGGGCGAAGCTTGTCTTTTCCGGACGGGTCCCCGATGCGGGCAGTCGCCCCGCCGACCAGTGTCAGCGGTTTATGTCCGCATTTTTGAAACCAGCGCAGCATCATTAACGGAACGATGTGCCCCACATGCAAACTATCACCCGTCGGATCCGAACCGAGATATCCAACGGCTGGTTCGCCTTTCTTTTCACAATCCGCAAGGTACTCGTCAAACCCTTGTTCATTTGTACATTGATTGTAGAAACCACGTTCATGCATAATGTTCAAAAATTCTGATTTAAAACTCATCATTTTTTCTTCCTAATTACTAAATTTTAAGGCATATTAACATAATAATTTGGTAATGCAATCATAAAGAGGTTTTTTTATATGATTATAAAAGGATTGAACTGTTTGGGTTTGATGGGTACTTCCACTTTCGGGGGTGTGGAGCTTGCCCTTATCAAAACAGACGGTTTAGATATAATTGAAAGAAAAAAAGCCTATGTTGTCCCCTACCCCGATTTGATGAAAGAAAAAATAAATGCCGTGTACGGGTTGCAAAAAAATACGCCCGAAAACGAAAATAAACTTTCTGTCGTTGACCAGGAAGTTTCTGATTTTTATGTTCAGCTTATTAATGATTTTAAAAACGAATGTGACGAAACTATTGACGTAGTCGGAATTGACGGGCTGACAATTATGCATAATCCAAATATTCCCTATACTTACCAGCTCGGCAACGGCAGATATATTGCATCTCGTACAGGTATAAAAGTCGTTACACATTTTCGTAATGCGGATATTTGCAGCGGAGGACAAGGTACTCCTATTTCGCCAAGCTATTTTAATGCCGTGAGTATTGATGAAACGAAGCCTATTGCTTATGTTAACATAAGCGGGAAATCAAGTGTTACATGGATTGGCTCTTTCGGAGAAATTGTCGGGTTTGATTGTGGTCCCGGCGATAATTTTATCAATAACTGGACAGCTAAACATGCGCATATGGAAAATGATTACAACGGTAGGCTGGCCATTATGGGAAAGGTTCATGAAAAGATTGTCAATTCTTTGATGCATCATAAATTTTTTGCAAAATATCCTCCTAAGGCAGCTTATACAGGAATTTTTTCAGACAAAGCAGAGCATCTTGAAGGGCTATCACTTGAGGATGGCGCAGCAACAGCAACCGCCTTTGTTGCAGAATCTATTTGTTATTCCATCTGCTTATATTTACCGGAAATTCCCAAAAAAGTTGTTATTTGCGGAAAAGGGGCCGGGAATCCGACATTAGTCAGATTTATCAGGCAAAGGTTGCCTTCCATGGATGTTATTATCAGCAAAGAAGACTGTATTCCCACTGAAACAGTCAACGCGGAAATTAGTGCTTTTTTGAGCGCACGTACAATTTATGGCTTGCCGATCACATTTCCGTCTACGACCGGCGTCAGCCAACCTATACCAGGAGGTGAAATTTATGAAGCCAACTAAAAGAAAAGATGCACAAGCTACCATTTGTCTTGAACATCTCTCAAAATCCTATGATTCTCTTGTTGCCGTTGATGATGTATCTTTCCGGGCTTACAGCGGAGAAATTATTGCGCTTCTTGGTCCTAACGGTGCCGGAAAATCAACCCTGATGAATATGATTTCCGGTTTTTTATCACCTTCCGACGGCTCTGTTTATGTTAACGGAAAAGATGTTGCCCAAGAAACCATTGCCATAAAAAAAGATATCGGTTTTTTGCCTGAAGGTGCACCGATGTATGCTGATATGAGTGTTAGACTCTTTTTGAAATATATGATTGAATTGAAATTGAATCTTGAAGAATCCGAAGGACAAAACAAGGCACAAATCCGGAAAATTTATTATGATGAATTTTTAAGAATAACCTCTTTGGCCAAAATTGGGGATGTTTTGGAGCAAAAAATAGATACTTTATCAAAAGGCTTTTTGCGTCGGGTCGGTTTTGCGCAAAGCATTATCGGAAATCCTCCCGTATTGCTTTTAGACGAACCGACAGATGGTCTTGACCCTAATCAAAAAAAGCATATGCGCGATTTGATAAAAAATATGGGAAAAAATAAAACGATTATTATCTCAACGCATCTTCTTGACGAGGCCGAAACGCTGGCTTCACGCATTATTTTGATTAATAAGGGAAAAATTGCCATAGACGGTTCTTTGCAGGAAATTTTGAAAAAAACAAAAACTTCGTCATTAGAAGAGGCTTTTCGTCATTTTACATTAGTTGAGGAGAATTAAAATGAATAGCATAAAGACTATTGTCAAATTTGAGCTTATTCGGTATTTTTTATCTCCGTTGGCTTATGTTTATCTGGTCAGTTTTTTACTGTTAAGCGGCTCTTGCGCCATTTATTTCGGAAATTTTTTTATGGACGGCAACGCCGTTTTATGGGGTTTGTTTGATTATCAACCCTGGATATACCTTTTATTTATTCCCGGTATAGCCATGCGCTCTTGGGCTGAAGAATTTCGGTCAAAGAGCATCGTCCAGATATTAACCGTTCCTGTTTCTATTACATCTCTCGTATGGGGAAAGTTTTTCGCTTCGTGGATTTTTGCTGGCATTGCCATTATCTTGACATTTCCGTTTTGGATTACGGTTAATATTTTGGGAAATCCGGATAATACCGTTATTTTTATCAGCTACCTGGGATGTTTTATTCTTGCCGGTGCGATGCTGGCTATTTCGCAAACAATGTCTGCCTTAACTAAAAATTCCGTTATAGCCCTGGTTTTAGCCGTATTCGTCAATTTGCTCTTTTTCTGGAGCGGTTTTGAATATGTTTTGTTTTGGGCCAGAGAACTTTTTAGCGATGTTATTGTTGATACGATTATATCTTTTAGCTTTTTGACCCATTTTGTTTCTTTGAGCCGGGGGTTGGTAGAACTACGTGATTTAATTTTCTTTGGTTCTCTTATCATCTTCTTCAATTTATTAACAATTATTATCATCAGCTTAAAAACCAAAGGATCGCCCGGTATTATATCTTCTTCAAGCATCAACCACAGCGTAATGGTTATTATTTTGCTTTTTATCGGCTTCTTTGGCCTAAATATTATTGCAAACAACGTGTTGCGACAAGTTAGTTATGATTTTACAGCTGAAAAATATCTCAGCCTTACAAAAAATACCAAGGACATTTTGCGCAAGCTTGAACGCCCCATTATTGCAAAATTATATTATTCTCCGATTTTGGGGCAAAGAAATCCTGAAATACGGCAAATTTTTGACCGGGTAAAGCTTATTCTGAAACAATATAAAACTTATGCAAACGGAAAGTTTGACTATAAAATATATAATCCCAGATTTTTGGATAAAGATGAAGACCGGGCTCTGGCCGAAGGATTGCAGCCTATTCCTTTAATTGATATTAACCAAAATGCCCTTTTTGGCATTAGTTTTTCTGACAATTTGACCAATAAAGCCGTTATTCCTTTTTTCTCTCTTGAGCGGCTTCCATATCTGGAACAGGATTTAACCACCAGTATCTATAAGATGCACCACAAAAAGAAAAAGTTAGGCATATATAGCTTCTTACCCATAAAAGGCGGTGTTCGAATGGATGACGTTACAATCAACAAATGGGCTATTTTGGACAGCATAGAAGAACTATATGATGTTACTTTTATTGAAAAACTTGAAGATTTAGATCAAAATTTTGATGTTCTTATGCTTATTCATCCTTACGGATTGGAAGATGAAGCTATAGAGAAAATAAAAAAATTTAAAAAAGTTCTTCTTTTGATGGATGTCGCCGACGAAGCTTCGCGTCTTTACTCTCCTTACGGCGGACAATTTATAACTTCCGATTTAGGCAAGCTTGCCGATTATTGGGGGATACAGTTTTATGATATCGGCGTAGCTGCCGACTTTGATAATTCCATAACCGTTGATGAAACTATCAATTACAAGACGAATCCGTCTTTTACTCAAGATTTACTGCAATTCCGTGTTGCTCATGATGATTTTAACCCGAATCACCGCATTACATATAAGTTAAACAGTATTTTGTTTGCTTCGGCAACAATGGTTATGCCAAAAGAAAATTCAAACGTACTTTATTTCCCGCTCATAAAAACAAGCAAAACCTCGGCTTTGATGAACGTTTTGCTGGCGAAAAAAAGCGCTACCCCAAGAGAAATTCTAGAGCAATTTGCACCAGAAAATAATGTCATTGTACTGGCTGCGGAATTTTTAAGCAATAATCCTAAAAACCCTTTTGATATTATTGCCGTCGGAGATACTGATTTTATCTATGATGCCTTTTGGACGCATAAAACGCAATTTTTAGACCAGACATATCAAATCCCCTTGTTTGACAGCGCTAATTTTATAATGAATGCGCTTGATTATCTTACGGAAAACGATGATTTAATCAATTTGCGCAGCAAGAATGCCCAGCGCCGCCCGATGTATAAAGTTGAAAATATGCGAAAACTTAATCAGTATCGCTATAAGCTTAAAGAAAATGACATTTTTGATGCCATTAACGGGGCAAAGCAGGGCTTGATTGAAATTATAGCCAAGAAAAACTATGAAGAGCGCCAAAATTTCAGCTCAGACGAATTAGCCATTATCGGGAATATACGCAACCATGTTAATGATTTGCGCCAGCAACTAAGCAATTTGAAGCTCAATGCACAAAATGATGTCAAAGAAATGGAAATTAAAGTTAAATTTTTCAATATTTATTCTGTTTCTTTATTAATTGTTTTGACTATTTTGATTTTGACTTTACGAAAAAAAAGATTTTCACTAAAGGCCGTTAAAAATGCTTTTAATTGCGACAAACAAATATTTAAATTGGCCTTATGGGTATCTGTTATTTCGGGCTTAGCTGTTTTTAGCGTATACATGGAAAATAAAAATACTATTTCCGAGTATGAAGGAAAGCTGGTCTTTGAAAACTTCAGCAAAAAAATCAACTCCGTATCGGAAATTACGTTAAAAGGCAGCACGACAACCCTTTCCTTTAAAAAAGAAAATGGGGTATGGATTTTGAAAGATAACCCCAACCTTCCTGTTTATCAAGAACGAATCCGGAGTTTTTTGGTTACGCTTAATAATATGACGTATTATGAGAAAAAATCCGATAAGCTTGCTGATATGAAATATTTTGGCTTTTCACCGTTGGCAAATAAAAAATCGCCGACAATTGAGGTTTCTTTATCCGATGACAAAGGCAACATTATAGAAAGTTTTGATATCGGCTGGTATGATCTTGATTTGGGCAGAGGTTCAAAAGCCGCGTTTATCCACCTGAAAAACCAATTTCAGATATGGATGGTGGAAGCTGATTTTTATGATTTGTCCCTGGATTATAAAAACTGGACATACAGCAGTTTGTGGAATTTACGCTATGGACGCCTTATCAGTTATAACGATGTACGTATAAACAATAAGGTTATGAATTTGGTTAAAATCCTACTAAATACCTTCTACATTTCCCTTGCTGAAGATGTACAGGGATTAAAGGTCTTGACTGAATTAAAAATTGATGCAGAATACGGCAATTCCGTAACGCTCGTATTTTACAAAAATCAAGATGGTAAATATTTTGTAAAGTATAACTTCCTGGCTGTTCCCAGCGGAAAACATTTGGAATTTTTTGAAAAATACGTACGCAATAAATATTTGGAAATTTCTAAAGAATCTTGGGAGAAAATAAAAGATGGAATCGATGGAAAATCATAATTATTTAAAAAAATCTGCCGCAGCAGCGGGCGTCTTGCTTGCTGTTTTACTTATTGTTTTAAAACTCTTTGCATTCATAAAAACAGATTCTCTGGCGATTTTTTCATCTTTGGCCGATAGCGTTACAGACCTTTTTGCGTCCATGATTTCGTTTATTGCCGTTTATTTTTCTACCAAACCGGCCTCTCGCGACCATCGTTACGGTTATGGCAAGACCGAGGCTTTAAGTGCTTTTTTGCAAGCTGTTTTTGTTGGCGCGTCCGGACTTTTTGTTATTGTTGACGGAATAAAACGTTTGATTTATCCGGTTCAGATTGAACAAACAGGTATGGGTATTGCCGTTATGCTTTTTAGCATTTTTGCAACTTTTCTTTTGGTTGTTTACCAAACTTATGTTGCGCATAAAACAAACTCTTTGGCCATTAAAGCGGACAGAGCGCATTATACCGTTGATTTTCTGACCAATTCAGCTGTTATTGTATCTCTTGTGTTGGTGTATTTCTTCGGTTTTTTTTATTTTGATGTTATTGCAGCATTGTTCATATCTGCTTATTTGCTTTATAATGCTTATACATTAGCGGCAGAATCCATTGAACAAATTACAGATAAAGAATTGCCCTCAGATATCAGAAAGAAAGTTATAGAAATCGTCCAGCAGTGTAATGATGTTAAAGGTATGCACGATCTCAGAACGCGTAATTTGGGCGGTATTTATTATTTTGAACTGCATTTAGAAATGGATGGATCTATTTCCCTGTCAAAAGCCCATCAAATAACGGAAGAAGTTGAAAAAAATATTTTAGAGATTTACCCCGACAGTCAAATTTTAATCCATCAAGATCCTTATGGCATTCATGAAAACAGATTGGATCATCAAATTGAGGGTATGTGCAAACTCTAAATTTTCCGGTTGTCGTTTTTTGATTTTAGTTGTCCGCAGGCGGCTAAAATATCTTGTCCTCTGGCAACTCTTATCGGCGCAGCAAAACCGGCTTTTTCTAATATTTCCGAGAAAGCTTCTACCGTTTTTCTGTCACTCGGCTTGAATGAACATCCGGGCCAAGGGTTAAACGGTATCAAATTAAACAAGGCTCTTATTTTATATTTTTTTAATAACGAAACCAATTCTTTGGCATTTTCAATGCTGTCGTTTATCCCTTTTAGTAAAAGATACTCAAAAGTTATGTACCTGCTATGGTCTCCCTTTTGGTATTCAGCACAGGCTTTCATTATTTCCTCAATATGAAATTTATCATTTATGGGCATAATTTTTGAACGGATTGCATCGTTTGGCGCGTGCAAGGATACCGCTAAGCGAACACCTGTTTTTTGCATTGCTTCTACAATACGCGGAGCTATGCCGGAAGTGGACATCGTTATCCGCCGCCGCGATATCCCTATGCCTTCACAGTCAGTTAAAATATTCAGAGCTTTTATGACATTTTCAAGGTTATTCAGAGGCTCTCCCATCCCCATCACAACAATATTTGATAAATATCTGGTTTCATCTGTCGGGCTTGGCCATTCATGATAGGCATCACGGGCAACCATAAACTGCCCGACAATTTCACCAACTTTCAGGTTACGGGTAAAATTTTGGCTTCCCGTATGGCAAAACTTGCACCCCATGGCGCAACCAACCTGTGTGGAAATACATACGGCTCCCCTATCCTTCTCCGGGATATAAACCATTTCAACACGTTCTTTATCATTAAATTCCAACAGCCATTTATGGGTTTTATCTACGGATATTTGTTCGGTAATGATTTTTGGCCGGGTTATGGTATAATGCTCGTCAAGCTTTTGCCGCAAAGTAAGAGGCAAATTGCTCATATTGTTGAAATCTTTTTCACCACGAAAATATATCCACTGCCAAAGTTGTTTTGCACGGAACTTTTTTTCACCGATATTTATCAATTCGGTTTCTAATTCTTCTTTGGTTAAATCTGTTAATTCTTTTTTTTCGCTCATTTGTTTCTTTCAATTATTTGCATTTTGCACTAATGGCCCGATATGCACCCGTAAACCCTGCAAGAGAGTATGTATCTTTCGTTTTTGTACCGCGAGATGACGTTCCCTCTACAATCATTCTTTGCCCTCTTTTCATCTCATCAACAAGCTTTTTATCGGTTGATGCATCCGGAGCCCAGGCATTATCCCCATTTGTAAACAGGTTATGAAAAGTTGTTGTTCCGATTTTAACGACAACCTCAGAACCTTTTTTATAGTCATATCCTGCGACAAAATTAACAACATTATATGTTTTATCAGCCGGCCTATGTGTTACAACGGCATAAATATCTCCGCGTTTTTTATAATTACCTTCATCTTTTTTAGGAGTTGAAGCCATATAACATACCAAATTTTTTCCTTCTTTGTAGGAATATGCCGTCCAATCACCGTATGTCCCCAATTCAGTAGGAAGGCTGGCTGCTTGAGCCTGTGACGCAATCAAAGCCGTTAAGCATAAAATTAAATACTTTTTCATGAGAATATTTCCTAAAAAAAATTACCTTTTGTTATACTATAATTAACATATTTATAATAAACAATTAACAATTTTCATAAACCCTTAAAAAGGATATTCAATGTTTCATCCAGAATATATTGACCCTAAAAAACTTATTACCAATGATGATATTTATTGCTTATTTAAGCTGGTTGAAAAACATGGGGGCATTTTACGATTTGTCGGGGGCGCCGTACGCGATGCCATTACAGGCTATCCCAGGCAAGATATAGACCTTGTTACCGATATGTCTCCTGCCGAATTTTCCGATATGTGTGCTGACGAAGGTATAAGATGTGTGCCTATCGGTATCCAATTTTTTACAACAGGCGTTATTATCAATAACAGCTTTTTTAAAATCACTTCTCTTTCTTCAGAAGAAGATAACGGGCACGACGAATGGGAACTTGATGCCTCTAAACGTGATTTAACCATAAATGCGGTTTATGCTGATGAAAAAGGAAATGTTTTTGATTACTATAACGGCATAAATGATTTGGAAAAAGGAATTATAAAATTTATAGGTAATCCGCAAAAGACAATTGAAAACGACTACATCCGCATTATGCGCTTTTTCAGATTTTGTGCAATGTTCGGCAGAAATATTGATAAAAAATCCTTAAAGGCATGCATAGAGAATAAAGAGCTATTGAAAAAAACTTCTGCTGAAAAAATAAAAGAAGAATTGTTTAAAATTTTAATGGCACCTTATGCCGTTGATGCTTTAAAACTTATTTTTGACAATGCCATTCTTGATTTTTTAGTTGCACCGCCTAAAAGTTTGGACAATCTTTCCAAGCTTGAAAATCTTGTAAAAAAATTACACCTACAAAAAAGCATTATTCGCAGAATTTATGTTTTGTTTTCCCCTGATGTTAAACGAGCATCCCGACTCGCCGATATTTTTAAGCTTGATAAAAAACAAAAATCATATCTGCAAGAATTGGCTCAGGCTCGCTTATCTTTAAAAAACTTTAAAGACAGTGTTTCTATCAACCAGTCCTTATTCAAATACGGCAAAGATATTTGTTGTGACAAATGGTTGACCCTTAATTTGGATACTCCGGACATTGAAAAAATCAAATCCGTTTTAAATACACTGTCATCATCAGAAGTCCCCTGTTTTCCTTTAACAGGAAAAAAGCTTATCTCGGCCGGTGCCGAAAGTAAAATGATCGGCTTTTATATGGATGTATTAAAAAAGTATTGGTTTGAACATGGGTGTATTATGTCCGAAGCAGAACTTGTCTGTAAATTTAAAGATTTCTTTTAAATACATTGTATTTTTATCTTTGAATAAAAAACACTCTAAAATCATATAGTTAGTTTTTTTTGCTTTTTAGGGGGCTATTTTACTTTTTTTGATAAAAGTATCATAAAATAAAAAAAATCGTTTCAGCCTAAAAAAAATCTACTTAACGTCATTTTTTAGCTTTAAGCCTTTTCTATAAGAGCAATAGCCCTTTATCAGATGTATATAATATACCTGATCTTCCATTGGTGATGACGCAGCATTAATTTTGCAGATAATTTAAATTATAAAAACAACCGATAGGAAAAAAAATTAGTTTTCATTAAGCATTCCCCTCATCTGCTTTTTGTTTTTCAAGCAATTCCAATATCAAATTTAATTCGGCAGGGTTTTTATATTCTATTGTAACTTTACCTTTATTATTTTCACCGGCGTTAATCTTAACTTTCATCCCTATGCACTTGGATAGACCTTTTTCCAGTTCTTTAATATTAGGATCTTTTTTTAAACTTTTCTTTATTTG
Source organism: uncultured Alphaproteobacteria bacterium (assembly GCA_944391435.1). Lineage (GTDB taxonomy): Bacteria > Pseudomonadota > Alphaproteobacteria > RF32 > CAG-239 > CAG-267. The sequence continues at coordinate 64,074 of CALXTP010000020.1, forward strand.
ATTTATCGGTTGATTTTTAATACTATTAACGAAATCTTCGGTTTGCCTTACATTTAATCCCTTTTCTATAATTTTATTAGCAATTTCCACGGCATTTTCTAAGCCGACCAAGGCTCTGGCATGTCCGGCACTTAATTTATTATTTCTAACCATTTCTTTAACAGTTTCTGGAAGACTTAGCAGTCTTAAAGTATTTGTAATATAACTTCTTGATTTACCTACTATTTGAGATATAGCTTCATGCGTATGGGAAAATTCTGTTATCAATCGGTTAAAGCCTTCTGCTTCTTCTATGGCTGATAAATTTTCACGCAACAGATTTTCAACCAGTGCAACTTCCAAAACTTCTTGATTATCCAATTCTTTTTCAATAACAGGAACATCCGTTACTCCGGCAAGTTTAGCGGCACGCCAGCGACGCTCTCCGGCGATTATTTCATACTTATTGCTTCCAACATGACGCACTAATAGCGGTTGAAGCACCCCCTTTTCTTTTATTGACGTCACTAAAGCATCTAAAGCTTCCGGGTTAAAATCTTTTCTTGGCTGATAGGGGCTTGGTTCCAAATCATTAACGTTAGCCGTTTTTATTCCGCTATTAGTATTTTCGCCTGTATTTATGGTATCCAAATTAAAGGCCAAATCATCATCGCCCAGCAATGCTTCCAAACCTCTACCTAATCCGTGTTTTTTATTTGCAGACATTTTATAACTCCTTTTCCCTTTTTAAAACCTCTTTAGCAAGATTCAAATAAGCTTTAGCTCCATTACTCTTAAAATCATAAATCAACACCGGTTGGCCATGCGAAGGGGCTTCTGAAATTCTTACACTTCTTGGAATAACCGTTTTATAAACTTTTTGGCCAAAATATTTACGGACATCCGTTTCCACCATCTGACTTAAATTGTTTCGTTTATCAAACATTGTTAAAACAATTCCCTGCAAGTCTAATTTTGAATTAAAATTCTTTTTTATGATGTTTATATTTTTTATTAAATCTGTTAATCCCTCCAATGCTAAAAATTCACTTTGCAACGGTACAATCACCGAATCTGATGACACAAGCGCATTTATCGTAATCAAATTTAATGATGGGGGGCAGTCAATGAGGATATAATCATATTTTCCATTTAACGATGATAATGCATTTTTTAGCACATATTCACGATGATTAACATCAATAAGCTCAATTTCCGCTGCCGCCAACGCAGGTGCTGACGGTAATATATCAAATTTTTTAATATCTGTTTTGACAATGGCTTCTTCTGCTTTACAATTATTTATCATCATGTCATATGTGGAAAAGAGACACTTATTTTTATTTATTCCCAATGATGTTGTTGCATTTCCTTGAGGATCCATATCCAAAATCAGAACACGTTTACCTATGGCAGCCATTGCAGTAGCTATATTGACGGCTGTTGTTGTTTTTCCGACTCCACCTTTTCGGTTTGCTACGGATATAATTTTAACCATTTTTCTTTTCTCCCAATTCGCTTATAGACAATATACGTCCCTCGAGACTTGTTTCGCTAGGAAATGCCTCATATTTAAAATACCACTTTTTTTGAGCAAATTCTATTTCATCTTTCCATTTTTCACCTTTAGGAAAAATCATCTTTGTGTTTTTTTTGCAAAAAGGCTTAGAATAATCAAATAATGTTGTTAATGCGGCCAATGCTCTGGACGTTATGATATCTGCTTTTTCAATTTTTAAATTTTCTATTCTATTGTGGTGAATTGTTACATTTTCCAATTTCAATTCTTCTTTTGATTTCACAAGAAAAGTTGCTTTTTTCCCGATACTTTCTATTAAATTTATTTTTAAATTTGGAAAAAACTGTTTTGATATTATGGCTATCACAATCCCGGGGAAACCTGCACCAGATCCTAAATCTATCAGCTTTTTGTCTTGCTCTGTTATGAATTTACAAAGTTGCAACGAATCCAAAATATGCCGTTCCCAAATTGCATTTTCGGTTGATTTGCTTATCAAATTGAATTTTTGATTCCAGTCTAAGACAAGCTTACCAAACTCGTCTAAACTTCTGTATGTTTCACGTGAAACATTATATTTTTCTAAAATATCCCTCATATGAGTGATGTTATTTGATTCATCCTTTTTTGGTATAAAAAAATACAGTTATAAACATTCTTTTTGTTATAGCTGTTTCTTTCAATGATTTTTCATATAACCCAAAATGGCTATAATTGCAGCCGGAGTTATTCCTGATATTCTCGAAGCCTCTCCAATTGTTTCAGGGCGAATTTTTTCTAATTTAGCAACAACTTCTCGCGATAGCCCCCCTATTTTTTTGTAATCAATTTCGGATTTTATTTTTATTCTTTCATCTTTCTTAAATATTTCAATATCGTTATTCTGACGTTTCATGTAACCATCATATTTTGATTCTATGCAAATTTGTTCGTAAACAGCATCAGGTACATTTGCAATTTGCGGAAAAATTTTAGTTATTGTTTCACGTGAAACATCGTTATATCCCAGCAAATTAAACAAGCTTTTCTTTTCGCCTTCTTTCTTTATAGGAAGTTTATATTCATCTATCAAATCAGCTTTTATTATTGTTTCTTTTGAAAAACTTCTTATTTTATCCAAGGTTTGTTTTTTATTTTTAAATACAGTGTATCTTTCATCCGAAACACAGCCTATTTCGTACCCTTTTTCCGTTAGTCTTAAATCCGCATTGTCAGCACGAAGATTAAGGCGATATTCCGAACGCGAAGTAAACATTCTATACGGTTCATCTACGCCTTTTGTAATCAAATCATCAACCATTACCCCAATATAGCCTTCGCTTCTGTCAATCACAAATTCTTCATCTCTACCTGTAGCCTGTAACGCGGCATTAACACCGGCCAGCACCCCTTGCGCAGCTGCTTCTTCGTACCCTGTTGTACCGTTTATCTGTCCGGCTAAATATAATCCATCAATTTTTTTCACTTTGAGGCAATGATTTAATTCTGTCGGATCAACGAAATCATATTCAATAGCATAGGCATAACGTAAAATTTTGACATTCTCTAATCCCTTTATAGTATGAATAAAGTCTTCTTGGACATCAGCCGGAAGAGATGTTGATATACCATTTGGATATACAACATTTGTATTGTATCCTTCCGGCTCAAGAAAAATCTGATGGCTCGTCCGATCTGCAAACTTTACAAGTTTGTCTTCAATACTTGGGCAATATCTAGGTCCAATTCCGGTAATAAGCCCCGAAAAAAGAGCACACTTAGAAAAATTGTCTCTGATAATTTTATGCGTGTCTTCATTCGTATAAGTTATGTGGCAATTAATTTGCGGCTGTTTTATTTCCTTTGTCATAAAAGAAAAAGGTACAGGTTGTTTATCTCCGCCTTGTATGTCCAATACATCCCAATTGATTGTGTTACCATCAAGACGAGCTGGTGTTCCTGTCTTTAAACGCCCTATACTTAACCCTTCTTTCTTTAAATACACCGTTATTCCCGAACAACTTACATCATTTACTCGTCCGCCTATTGTTTGTTGATGACCGGTAAACATAACCCCATTCAAAAAAGTGCCTGTTGTTAAAACAACAGCCTTGGCAAAAAATTCATTTTCATTATCAAGGCGAACACCTTTAATTTTATAATTTTTTATAATCAAATGCTCAACCGCGCCTTCTACTATGTCTAAGTTATCATATTCAGCCAGACTTTCCAGCATATATTTTTTATATAAATCTCTATCAGCCTGTGCGCGGGGACCTCTGACAGCTGGCCCCTTTGAAGCATTCAGCATTCTGAATTGGATTCCCGCTTTGTCAATAACTTTTGCCATCAGACCGTCAAGAGCATCTATTTCTCTGACAAGATGGCCTTTTCCTAATCCTCCGATAGCCGGATTGCAAGACATTTCGCCGATTGTGTTTATTTTGTGAGTTATAAGGGCGGTGCGCGCACCCATACGCGCAGCAGCAGCACAAGCTTCACATCCGGCATGTCCACCACCAACTACTATGACATCGTATTCCATTTTATTAAACCTTATAGAATTAAGCGCTTAGGAATATTAAGACGCTTAAAAATTTTTGCAAGATGTATCTTTAACCAGAAAGTTATAACATTTTATTGACATTTCAATTTTTTAATTATATTTTTTTTATATTCAATTTTTACGAGGTTAAAATGAAATCAGATATTAACATTATAAAATCCAGGCGGCATAAAATAATCAGCTCAATATTAAAAGATTCACAAAACCAGCTTTTTTACAAAAAAATGGATACTTTGTTGGTCAAAAAATATTTTGATAATGCTTTTGAGCTCACTCAGACAGAAAATATTCTTCGCGTAGAAACATCAGACTTAAGTCAAAAAGATGTTTTTGAAATTCTTGATAACTTTTTTGCATCCGTCAATAATAAAACTATCTTAAAAACACGCCATCTATATGAAATTGTTAAGTTATCTAACATTTCCGAAAAAAAATTAAAACGCTTTTTGCCACAAGATAAATTAGAAAGACTTTTTACTTATTTAGAATTTGTTTCACATGAAACATATATGATAAGCCAAGATTTTTTAATTTTACGCATTTATCAAAATTTTGCGGCAAAAAATTTATTTAATGATATTAAATGCGACAGTATGCAAAAAAGCCTTCTCAACAAAATGTGTTATTTTCCTTACCAAAGAGAAATAAGAGATAATGAAAATACCTTTTTATGCTGGATTGATATTGTCCTATACTCTTTATTAAATAAAAAAATTACTGCAGAAGACTTAGTTTTACTGATAAAAAAGATTCTAAACCTAACCCAACATACAGTCTACTTATATTGGAAAATCCTTAATTCTGTCAGCTATCTACTGCTTCAGCAAGAGCATAGCGCACATCCGGTATTAAGAAAATATAAAACTGAGATAGAAAAAACTATCCAAAATAAATATCTCTATGTGCATGTTACACCAGAAGAGTTACGAAACTTATTATTTAGCACTTTAACAAGACAAAATGCTTTTAAAGAAGATTTTTATTACCTTTTTGATCTTATCGCAATTATGGGACAAACAACAAATGAAAATAGGCTGTTTTGTTTAAAAATATGTGATTACCTCTTATTTAATAACCGAAAAAGAGCCCTTTTTAACCATAGGTTCATCAGAAAATATTTTATTGATATTCTTTGCTCTCTACTTAATAAATTTGACAATGACGAAGTTTGTACTGCGGAACTCCGCCTTTTAATAAAAATATTACACACAGATTCATTCTTTTGTTTTGATCGTGCTAGAATTTTAAATCTGATTATAATGGTATTAAATGGAATTTATTTAAGTGAAAGACCGTTATCTTATTATAATTTTTATAAATACTGCGACATTGTAGATTTTGTAATGGAGGAAAATCCTGATATTTTGCTTTCAGATGTAGAGAAGCGAATTTGCGGTGAAAACAATATTTCAGATAAAGTAAGAAAAAGATTTATTCTATGCCAACAGATGGAAAAAATTTAAATACAGTGTAATTTTATATATTTTGTGGCAGATATAAAAATAACAGAAAGCTACTTTCAGACTTTTGCATCTTTTATATTCATGCTTTTGTGTTTAAATTATTTCCCTATACAAAAGCTACCAAAAATATTATCTAAAATTTCGTTTACTTCAACTTCACCCGTTATTTTACCAATGGCACGACAAGCCAAACGAATATCTTCTGCAGCCAACTCTATTTCTTTTGGCAATGAAAAATTTTCCAGTTCTTCAAGGCATTCCTCTAAAGCCTTACGATAACGAATACGCGTAATTAAATAATTTGAAGAGGAAGAAAATTTTTCTTGTATAATATTAAAAATACTATCAGTAAGAGCTTCAAGCCCTTGATTATATTTTGCAGAAATTACCAGATGCTTTTTCTTTTTTATATTTTCTATTTCACTTGCAGACAATTTATCAGCCTTATTAGCTATAAATATCGTTTTTTCTAAAAAATCCTTAAATAATCCATTTTGGACATCATCCTCATTGGTTGCATCATACAATGCCAAAACAATGTCTGCTTCTTCTATTTTTTGCTTAGCTATATCAATTCCCTGCTTTTCTATGGGATTACAGGTTTTACGCAACCCGGCAGTGTCTGTTATAATAACAGGATATCCTTTAATATCCAAATTCAAATCTATGGAATCTCGCGTCGTTCCTGCTATATCAGAGACAATAACGGCGTTTCTTTTAATCAGCGCATTTACAAGACTTGATTTCCCTGCATTGGCTTTACCGGCAATAACAACCTTAAAACCATCTCTTAGCCGCTCATTGACAGCGTTATTTTGCAAGTGTTTGTTTATTTCTCTTTTGACTTTAAATACAGTGTTTAAAATATCATTATTTAAGTCTTCGGGAATATCTTCTTCCGGAAAATCTATAAAAGCTTCCAGATAAGACAATATCCTAATCAGCTCGCTGCGCCAGGAAGTATACAGGCTTTTTAAATTTCCTTCCATTTGCCTGAGAGCATATTTTTGTTGTTCAGACGTTTCTGCATCTATTAAATCAGCTAAACCATCAGCCTCTGTTAAATCCATTTTTTGATTATAAAAAGATCGTTTTGAAAATTCTCCCGGTTCGGCCAAACGTACGTTATCAAACAAACTTAATTCATTTAAAACACTGTTTAAAACAGCTTTTGAGCCATGGCATTGTATTTCGGCAACATCTTCTCCCGTGTAAGAATATGGAGCTTTAAAGTATAAAACGACAGCTTTATCCAAAAGTTCGCTGTTTGTTTTTTTAGTAATTTTTGCCAGATATGCATAACGCGGTTTAATATTTTTTGTGTCTATATCGGTCATATCGGAAAGAATTTTTAACACTTCTGTTCCGGAAATGCGTATTACAGCCACACCAGATTTTCCAAATATTGTTGATAATGCGTAAATTGTAGATTCTGACATTGATTTATCCTCTGTCTTTAGGCTAGGCACTTTTCTAAGGAATCGCAAGAAAAAAGTGCTTATCTTATAAAAAAATTAACTTAGCTTCCATTATACTTGCTTATATACAAGAGGAAAGATTAAATATATATGAAAACCAAAAGAATAGCTTATTTTGATATTGCAAAATTTATTGCCATGATGATGGTGGTTTTGGGGCATTTTGGTGTTCCGGATATAAATCGTTTTGTTTATATTTTTCACATTCCTTTGTTTTTTTTGATAAGCGGTTTTTTTTTCAAACCATATAAACAGACCGCAGAATTAATCAAAATTAAATTCAGACAATTAATTATCCCATATCTGCTGGTTGCTGTATCCGTTATCTTTATATTTATAGTTTCCAACCTTTGGCATCAAGTGTCTTTTTCAGTATTGATGCAAGGTATCTTAAACTATGCTTTTGGTTTTTTATATGGCAGCGGTTATATTGATTATGTTTTTGGCTTTAAAATAACAGAAATAGGCCCTATATGGTTTTGTTTAGCATTGTTTTTCGGATTTATTTTTTTAAATTTGCTATTAAAAACAAAATATCCTGCCGCAGGAGTCCTTTTGGTCTTTTTGACCGGATATTATTCATCTAAATTTTTTTGGCTGCCCTTAAGCATTCAATCTGCAATGACGGCTGTTTTGTTTATATTTATCGGTTATAAAGCCAAACAATATAATATTATGAATTTTAGGCCACATGCCGGAAATTTAATTCCGCTATTTTGTATTTGTTTAATGGGACTGAGCTATGGCAGCCAGTTTTTATTTGTTCATAATTATTCCGTATATCTGGCAACCGATATAATCACGGCTTTAGCAGCGAGTTACCTTGTGTTGCTTTATTGCCGTTGGCTGGAAGAGAATGTTCAGGCTCATTTTATCCAGTCAATGGCTTTCTTAGGACGGTATACTATTGTGATGCTATGTATTCACAGTGTAGATGTCTTAATCCTTCCTTGGAATGACTATTACAAGGTTGCAAACACAAGCAGCAGCATAATAGTTGTCAAGCTATTGATTACACTGTTAAAATTTTCTCTTCCGCCTTTAGGGGCTTTTTGTGTGTCAAAATCTTTACGGTTAAAAAAGTTTTTTATGATAAAGGATTAACTGTTCATATTATCAAAAAAGTCTTTGTTATCCTTTGATTGCTTTAATTTATCCAGCAAAAATTCCATTCCGTCCGTCATTCCCATTTGCATAAGTACCCGGCGAAGGACCCACATTTTGCTCAATGTTACTTTATCTACCAACAATTCCTCTTTTCTTGTTCCAGAGCGGGTAATATCTATCGTCGGGAACAATCTCTTATCAGTTAATTTTCTATCTAATATGATCTCGGAATTGCCGGTACCTTTAAATTCTTCAAAAATAACTTCATCCATGCGGGAACCGGTGTCTATCAGAGCTGTAGCAATAATGGTCAAAGACCCGCCTTCTTCAACGTTACGGGCAGCGCCTAACAATCTTTTAGGCCGTTGAAGCGCGTTTGCATCAACGCCGCCAGTTAAAACCTTTCCAGATGAAGGCAAAACGGTATTATATGCACGTCCTAATCTGGTAATAGAATCCAATAAAATGACAACGTCTTTCTTGGTTTCTACCAAACGCTTAGCTTTTTCTATAACCATTTCAGCGACTTGAACGTGGCGGATGGCCGGTTCATCAAATGTGGAAGAGATAACTTCACCTTTTACAGATCTAGTCATATCGGTAACTTCTTCCGGACGCTCATCTATCAATAAAACGATTAGATAGACTTCAGGATGGTTATGTGCAATGGCATAAGCAATATTTTGCAACATAACTGTTTTTCCCGTGCGGGGCGGTGCAACAATCAATCCCCTTTGTCCCTTTCCCTGCGGGGCAATTAAATCAATTACACGAGTTGTGTAATCTTTTTCACCACAGATGATATCAAAATTCAATTTTTCGGTGGGATATAACGGGGTAAGATTGTCAAAATTAACACGGAGTTTTGACTTTTCCGGGTCTTCATAGTTAATGGTATTAATTTTGGTTAATGCAAAATAACGTTCATTTTCTTTTGGCGCCCTTATTTCACCCTCTACTGTGTCTCCCGTGCGCAATCCATATTTTTTTACCTGTTGGGGTGAAACATAGATGTCATCAGCTGATGCCAGGTAATTGGAAAAAGCCGAACGCAAGAATCCAAAACCGTCAGGCATAACTTCTATTACACCATCACCATACAGGATGTTATCATTTTCAGCAACTTTTTTCATTATGGCGAAAACCAGGTCTTGGACACGCAAAGAGGAAGCGTCTTCAACACCCAATTCTTCAGCTTGCGTTAGCAATTGTTTGGGTGTTTTGTTTTTTAAATCTTTTAAATGCATGGATTTAACCTATTTGGTAAGAAAAAATTAAGATTTATTTGTTAGTTGTTATAAAGGCTTTTCAAAAGAAGTCAATTTAAATGTGATTTTTGGAAAAGAAAATTTGGGCGTTTTGAAAAAAAAGTTATGAACAATTGGTTCGCCCAATTTAAATATAAAAAAAAATTTTTAGTTATTTGTTTATTCCTGTTTAAAATGTGGATTAAATTTTATTCCCTGATTTATCCAGATTTTTTGGTGGTTGTTTAAAAGCTTGTGCAGGACTCCAAAAAGTTGTTTTAAAATCAAATTTTTGGTAATTTTTGGTTTATTGTGTATAAACGATTTTATCAACATTATGCCGTGATGTTGATAAATGATATGAACTTGTTTATAAGTGGTGCTTATATTTTGGCATAATGGTGATAATGTGATAGTCCTTAGCTGTTATAATATAGTTATGCACAGAAACGTTTCAAGGTGTGTATGAATTTTTGAGGCAGGTTATGGAGCTGATTGCAATTACAGGGTCTATCGGTTGCGGAAAAACAACTATTTCCAATGTATTACGTTCGTTTGGATTTTTGGTGTATGATGTCGATAAATGGGTTAAGTATTTGTATTATAATAAAGATTTTCTAGATACTATCAAAATAAAGTTTCCTCAGGCTTTTAAAGGGGGAAAATTTAATAAAAGAGAATTGCGGATGCTTGTTTTTGACAATCCGGATAAATTGCGTGAGCTTGAATCCCTCATCCATCCTTTTTTGACGAGAAAATTACGTGGCATTATTCGTAGAGGAAAAGATGAAGGTATGGTCTTTATTGATGTTGCCTTGCTTTTTGAATTGGGATGGGATAAGTTTTGTTCATATGTTGTTTTGGCTGATACGGAATATGAAATTCAAAAACAGAGGGTTATGCAGCGCGATAAGATATCGGCGGTTGATTTTGATAAAATAAACAGCCTTCAAATGCCAAGAGAAGAAAAAAAGAAGAAGGCTGATTTTATTATTGATACCGGAGTTGATATGCAAAAGTTACGAAAAAATATTGTTGATTTGATTAGAAGGATTTAGATGGTATGCAGATTGTAAGAGAAATTGTGTTTGATACGGAAACAACCGGGTTTGACCCGGAAAAAGGCGACAGGCTGGTTGAAATCGGTGCTGTTGAATTGATTAATCACGTTGCAACAGGGAAGACTTATCATCAATATATCAATCCAGAGAGAGAAGTTCCGGAAGAAGTTGTTAAAGTTCACGGATTAACAACGGAATATTTGAAAGATTTTCCCGTTTTTGCCGATGTTGCACAGGGATTTATTGATTTTGTCGGCGATGATGGGATTTTGGTGGCACATAACGCAGCATTTGATATTAAATTTATAAATTATGAATTAAAGCATCTGGGATATCCCGGATATGGGTGGGATAGAGTTGTAGATACCTTAGAGATAGCAAAGGCAAAATTTCCGGGGCAGCGCAATAATTTGGATATTCTTTGTAAACGTTTTGGCATAGATAATTCGGCCAGAACGTTTCACGGTGCATTGCTTGATGCACAATTATTGGCGGAAGTTTATCTTGAACTGCTTGGAGGAGCCGAACCATCTATGGAATTTGGCTCTGCACCGATAAAACAGCAACATACAGAGCATTTAAATGAGCAAAAGGCCAGAATATACAGAGAACCGAGATTATTTGCCTTAACGGATGAACAGATTGCTGCACATAGGGCTTTTTTGGAAAGCAACATAAAAGATGCTTTGTGGTTTGCCGATGAGAAAAAAGATAATGAGGGAGTCGGCTAGTGTTTTATTTTGATCTTGCGGGTGACAAGAAAGTTCTCAAATCTGACTTATTGCCAGATGTTATGCACTTTTTTACTACGAGGGAATGTTGCCTTTTTTCTAAAGATAGGGATGTTTTGGATAATAAGAGAGAAATTAAAGCTTTTTTAGGAAAAAAAATGGCAACAAATGGTCCGGTGCACGGATGCCATATTGAAAAAGTTACAAATAAGTTTTTTTATGAAAATACAGATGCTTTGCTTTTGGAAAAGGGGAAAGCGGCTTTTATGAATTTCGGTGATTGTGTGCCGTTGCTTTTTTATTGCAATCATGTTGGAATGATTGTCCATGCGGGCTGGCGGGGGACAGTGCAGGAAATTGCGAAAAAAGCATTGGCAAAAATGGTGTGTGATTACGGATTTTCGGTTGTGGATATAAAGGTGGTTATCGGACCGGCGATTTGTCATAATTGTTATGAGGTGGGGCAGGAAGTTTTTTCAGCTCTTGCGACAACTATAACTGAAAGAAAAGGCCTTTATGTTAAGAATAATCGTTTTTTTGTGGATTTAAAGGAAATAAATTCAGGACAGTTAAAAGAATCCGGAGTTAAATATATTGATGTTTGCCCGTATTGTACGGCATGCGGAGAGGGAAAAAATCTTTTTTATTCATACAGACGTACACATACGGGTGATCGCCATAGCGCCGTTTTGGCTGTCAGTTGAACATATAACGCAATCCTAAAGACAATTCGGCAACATCATGGATATTGTTGCTGTTAAGCATAATGTATCGTCCCATGGCTCTCAGAGCCAAGTGGTTCGTTATGTTGTATTGTAAACCAAGACCTAATCTTGTGCCGAAAACATCCTCAGAGGCCTTTTCATAAAATGTTCTATAAATAGAAGGAGATGAATTTTCCAGTTCAAGAGAGTAGCTTGCGAATCCAAAAGATAATATTAATTCCAGTTGTTCTTCAAAAGGAATGTATCCTTGTAAATCCAGACCGAAGGCATTAAAAGTTGTTGTAAAATTCCTTTTGTGTTGATCGTCTGCCATTTGGTAGAAAGCTTCAAGCCCAATATAAGAACCAAGCTTGATTCCTAAAACGGGCATATATGAAGTGTAATTGTTTTCAATAGAGTTTTTACTAAATATCGAATGGTTGGTGGCCATATATATATCGCCGTAGGCTTTGAAATTGACATGCGTATAGGCATAATCTATTCCGATATAAGGGCGAATTTTATGGGATACGGCTGTGTTGTTTGCAAATGTGAAACGGGGGGATTGGTAGGGGTGTCCAAAATCTCGTGCGTTTACAGAAGATGTTGAAAAAAAGAGTATGCCGAGAAGTATAAAAAATTTGCGCATGATATATTCCTAGGTAAAGAACTATGCGGCTTATAATAGTATAATGTTGTTAAAATCAAGTAAAAGGAAAAGAGGTAAGTTTTTGCTTGAATATTCTGTTTTACTGTTATAAATTCCCTAACAGAATTAATCGTTCTGCTGCCACTATGCCAGAAGGTATAAAGGCAGTCGTTTTAACAAATAAGCTAATAGGAGCTGAATAACCATGAGTAAATGGGTATATACATTTGGTAATGGCAAAGCTGAAGGTGATGCCACAATGAGAAATCTCCTTGGCGGTAAAGGTGCAAACCTGGCTGAAATGAATAAAGTCGGCTTGCCTGTTCCTCCGGGATTTACGGTTACAACCGAAGTTTGTACGTATTTTTATAATAATAATCACACGTATCCTGAAGATTTGAAAGAGCAAGTTCGTAGTGCTGTTTCTTATGTTGAAGGGATTATGGGTAAAAAATTTGCAGATGCAAACAATCCGCTGTTGTTTTCCGTTCGTTCCGGCGCCAGAGTTTCAATGCCGGGCATGATGGATACGGTTTTGAATCTCGGCTTAAACGATGAAACGGTTAAGGCTTTGGCAAAAGCTTCAGGAAGCGATCGTTTTGCGTATGATTCATATCGTCGTTTTCTGCAGATGTTTTCTGATGTTGTTTTAGGTGCAGATTTGGATTTGTACGAAGAAGCTTTGGAAAATATGAAGAAATCCAAAGGTTATAAGTCTGATACCGATTTGACAGCTGATGATTTGAAAGAATTGGTCAATGAATATAAAGAAATCGGTAAGAAAATCGGCAAGGTTGTCCCTCAGGATCCGTGGGAACAATTGTGGGCCGGTATCGGCGCCGTGTTTGGTTCCTGGATGGTGGATCGTGCGATTACCTATCGTAAGTTGAACAACATTCCGGGTGATTGGGGTACGGCTGTAAACGTTCAAACCATGGTGTTTGGTAATGCCGGCGATGACTGTGCTACCGGTGTTTGCTTCTCTCGTGATCCGGCGACCGGTGAAAATGTATATTATGGCGAATATCTGGTAAACGCACAAGGTGAAGATGTTGTTGCCGGTATTCGTACGCCGCAACCTATGGGCTCTAAAGGTGATGGTACGTCTTTGGAAGAAAAATGGCCTCATTTATATGAAGAACTGGTTGATGTTCGTAATAAGCTTGAAGCCCACTATAAAGATATGCAAGATATGGAATTTACTATTGAACACGGTAAACTCTGGATGTTGCAATGCCGTAACGGTAAAAGAACCGCTGCAGCTGCGGTCAGAATGGCTGTTGAAATGTATGAAGAAGGCATGTTGACCAAAGAAGAAGCCATTATGCGCGTTGGTGCCGATCAATTAGATCAGTTATTGCACCCGATGCTTGATCCGAAAGCCGAAAAGAAGGTTATTGCTACAGGTCTTCCTGCTTCTCCGGGAGCTGCAGTTGGCCGTGCCGTATTTAATGCGGAAGATGCCGAAGAATGGGCCGGAAGGGGTGAAAAAGTTATTCTTATTCGTAACGAAACATCTCCGGAAGATATCGGTGGTATGCATGCTTCACAGGGTGTTATTACGGCTCGTGGCGGTATGACTTCTCATGCGGCGGTTGTTGCCCGTGGTATGGGTACGCCTTGTGTTTCCGGTTCTACGGATATTGTTATTGATTATAAAGCAAAAACAATGTCTACGAAATCCGGCGTTGTTATTAAAGAAGGCGACTGGGTATCTTTGGACGGTGCGAAAGGGCAGATTATTGAAGGCCAAGTTCCGACCGTACAAGTTGAAATGACGGGTAATTTCGGTAAACTGATGACATGGGTTGATGAAATTAAAACCATGAAAGTTCGTGCAAATGCCGAAACACCGAAAGATGCTAAGCAGGCTCGTGATTTTGGTGCCGAAGGTATTGGTTTGGCTCGTACAGAACATATGTTCTTTGATGCTAATCGTATTGCCGATATGCGTGCAATGATTTTGTCTGATAATGAAGAAGGCCGCAGAAAAGCTTTGGCTCGTTTGTTGCCGTATCAGAAACAGGATTTCATTGATTTGTTTACGATTATGGATGGTCTGCCGGTAACTGTTCGCCTGTTGGATCCGCCGTTGCATGAATTCCTGCCGCATACAGATGCTGAAATGCAAGAATTGGCGGATAAGATGGGTATGACTTTGGAACAGGTTAAGAATCGTGCTGAAAAATTGCATGAGTTGAACCCGATGCTTGGTCACCGTGGTTGCCGTCTGGCCGTTACATATCCGGAAATTTGCGAAATGCAAACGCGCGCTATTTTGGAAGCCGCTTTGGAATGTCAAGATAAAGGAATTAAAGTTATTCCTGAAATTGAAGTTCCGTTGGTTGGCGCTAAGAAGGAATTGGATATTTGCAAGAATATCATTGATACAACAGCACAGCAGATTTTTGCTGAGAAAGGCAAAAAAATTGACTATCTGGTTGGTACAATGATTGAATTGCCGAGAGCTGCATTGCAAGCTGAAAATATCGCTGAATCTGCAGGATTCTTCGGTTTTGGTACTAATGACCTGACACAAACCACGTTAGGTATGAGCCGCGATGATACTGGTGCTATTTTGGATTGCTACAGAGCAAAAGGTATTTATGTGGCTGACCCGTTTGCTTCTATTGACGTAGAAGGCGTTGGTAAACTGGTTAAACGCGCTTGTGTATACGGACGTAAAACGAATCCGGATATACATTTGGGCGTTTGCGGTGAACATGGCGGTGATCCTGCATCTATTGAATTCTTCAATTCCTGCGGATTAGATTATGTATCTTGCTCGCCGTTCCGTGTACCTGTTGCACGCTTGGCTGCGGCTCAGGCTGCCGTAAAGCAGAAAGGACAACCGAAAGCTGTTGATTCTGCAACGGAATGCTGTTGTAAAAAAGCCTGCTAAATTTTAAATAATTTAACAGATATTTTCCGCCTGTTGATAGTAACAGGCGGTTTTTTTGTATATATCTTTTATTTTTGTTTGAATTGCTTAAATATTGTCCGCAAAATGTTTTATGAATTGTTTTATATAAATTCCGGAGGTTTGTGTTATGGATTTTAGTACATTAAAAAATATAGATACGTTGAAAAGTTTGGCTAAAGATGTTTGCGGAGATATAGTTACCGAAGTTAAAAACTTGAAAACAGTTAATGTTGAAAAGGCAAAAACGGCATTGAATGTTTATTTTGTAGACTATTTGAAAAACAATTATTTGAAATTTGATGGACGTGTATCCCGTCGGCAATATTGGATGTTTGCATTGTATTCTTCGCTGATAAGCATTATTATCAGTTTTTTGGCTTGTATACTGCCATTTTTAAGTATTTTATCTTTGTTATATGTTTTGGCTATATTGGTGCCGAGTGTCGGGTTAGGCGTGCGCCGGTTGCACGATATTGATTTGTCCGGATGGTTCTTTTTAATTTGCTTAATTCCTTTTATTGGTGGAATAGCGCTTATTTTGCTTTTCTGTTTACCGGGCGACGCAGGTAAAAATAAATTCGATTCCGTTGCGAAATAAAATTTGCAAAACGTATGTTTTAAAGCAGGCTTAAAAGCCTGCTTTAATTTTTAGTAGATATTTAAGAATAAAATAATCAGTGTTGATAGGACAATGGCCGGACCGAAAGCGCCTTGACGTTGTTTGTTGATGAAACAGGTTGTGGCAAAAATAAGACAAGACAACAAAACAATATAAGGAATGTTAATTATTCCCATCCATGCACCGACGGCGGCTAATAATTTTATATCTCCTCCGCCGAAAGCATCCGGATATTTTTTTATTAGAAATAAAGAGGCTATAACGGGAATAAAATATCCTGCGACGGCACCCAGAGAACTGTTTTCTGCGGCTGATACGGTATCGTAGCCCAGTAACCCGCCGGACAATGATGCGTAAAGAAAACCAACTATCAAAAGCGGAACTGTTAAAATATCTGGCAATAAAAACATCCGTTTATCTATTTCCATTAAAATCAGAAGAATTATAACAAAAAAAGACAGCCATGGTTTTTCTGTATCGGGGAGGGTTTGTGATATCAGAAAAAGTATGGCTGACGTACAAATTCCCCATCCTAAGGAGCGCATGAAATATTTGTGGCGGATTTTTTTGTATTTCAGGTTTTGTGTACGTTTTTGCTTGGAAATAGATTTGTTTTGTTTTAAAATCCGGTATAAGGCATAGCCAAATGTTGCCGGCATAAATTTTGAAAATCTTCTTGCCAGGTAAGGAATTGCAAAACCAAAAGCAAAACCAATAAGAATGTAATACATATTCGTCTCCAGTATGATTTTGCGGTTAGTTTACCCGGCAATAGTAAATTTTATTTAAATAAGCCCCATTTTTTGGGCTGTAATGACAGCTTGCGTACGATTATTTACTTTTAATGAGCGTAAAAGTGCATTTATGTGTAATTTTACCGTGGCTTCGGAAACACCCATATCGTATGCTATTTGTTTGTTTGATTTGCCTTGTGCAATTAAATCCAGTACCTGCGATTGCCGGTTGGTGAGATTTTTCTTTAAAGGATAAGCCGGTGTTGTTTTATTGTCAGAGGTATTTTCCAGCATGGCAGGAGGAATGTATGTTCCGCCATCTAATATTAATTTTAGCGCACCGCTTAAAATGTTGCTGTCAGAACGTTTCGGAATGTATCCTTTTACGCCGAGAGAGAGTATTTTTTTTATATCTTTTGTTTTTTCAGATGAAGATATGGCGATGATTTTAATTGACGGCAAAGTGTTTTTTATTTTGTTTATGACGTCTTCTGCGTTGGTTTCTGCCAAATCTATATCCAGTATTAAGATATCCGTATCCGGTTCAGATGATAATGTTTGCTGCATTTCCAATAGAGAAGATGATTGGAGAATATTGATATCTTGATTTATTTGTTTTAGCCTTAGCGATAGTCCGTCTCTGAATAAAGATTGTTCGTCCGTTATTAAAACTTTCATTTATATCTCCCTAAATTTTAAGGTATTGCTAAATGTAGTTGCAATATAAGTACGGATTGACGGTTTTAAAGATATCTGTTTAAGTTTTTATTCTTTGGGCGGAAGTATAAGCAATTCAACACCGGCTTCTTGCAGCATCTGTTCCGAGTAGGATATACGGTCACGCCATGTGTTTTGAGGTGTATTTTTATCAATAACCAAAGGGTTTGTTACAACAAGTTTTATGCCGGATTGAATAATAGCCCGCGTGCAGTCGGTGCAGGGGAAGTGCGTCGCATATAAAACACAGCCTTTGACTTGTGTTCCGCACAAGCAGGCATTGTAAACGGCATTTCTTTCCGCGTGTTCAAAAAAATCGTATTTTGTCGGACGCTCAAAACGCTCAAAAACATCATCGTCAACACCTCGGACGAATCCGTTGTATCCTGTGGCGCGGATTTCTTTGTCCGGACCAACAATGACAGCACCTGTTTTGGTGGAGGTATCTTTTGACCAGGTTGCAATTAGTTTTGCAAGCTCCATAAAACGATAGTGCCACTTCATTGTAAACATAGTGTTTTCTCCTTATTTTGTTGTATTGAGGTCAGTATAATTTTTTTTTATTATTATACAAGGATTTTGTTTTGGCAGACATGCATAAAAAATATAGAAGAATCTTGACTTTATAGAGCTAAAAGCTATATTGAGTTACACTTTAACCAATTATATAGGAGTAAATGATGAGTACAATAGTTGATATTTATGCCAGAGAGATTTTGGATTCCCGCGGGAATCCGACGGTTGAAGCCGATGTTTTGCTGCAGTCGGGCGCTTTTGGCCGGGCAGCCGTTCCGTCGGGAGCATCAACCGGTGCGCATGAAGCTGTTGAATTACGTGACGGCGACAAGTCCCGTTATATGGGACAAGGTGTTGAAAAAGCTGTAAATAATGTTAATGAAACTATCAGCGATGCTTTAATCGGTTTTGATGCCGAAAGCCAGATTGATATTGACCGGACGATGATTGAATTGGACGGTACGGAAAATAAGGGAAAATTAGGTGCTAATGCAATTTTGGCCGTTTCCATGGCTGCGGCTAAGGCTCAAGCCGAAGAACTCGGCTTGCCCCTGTATCGTTACCTTGGCGGTACGATGGCCCGTACGCTTCCTGTTCCGATGATGAATATTTTGAATGGCGGCAAACACGCAGATAACCCTATTGATATTCAAGAATTTATGATTATGCCTGTTTCCGCTTCTTCTATTAAAGAGGCTATCCGTATGGGGTCGGAGATTTTTCACACTTTGAAGAAAAATCTGAAAGCTGCAGGGCAGAATACCAATGTTGGCGATGAAGGCGGATTTGCTCCGAATTTGCAATCGGCGGAAGAAGCTCTCGGTTTTATTGTTCAGGCGATTAAAGACGCCGGATTTGTTCCGGGTGAAGATGTTGTTTTGGCTATTGATGCGGCATCTTCCGAGTTTTATGAAAATGGTAAATACGAAATGAAAGGCGAAGGCAAATCTTATACTTCGGCTGAAATGGTTGAGTTTTATAAGGGGCTTTGCGACAAATTCCCGATTTTCTCAATTGAAGACGGCATGTCTGAAGATGATTGGGAAGGATGGAAAATGCTGACAGATGCTTTGGGCGATAGAATCCAATTAGTAGGCGACGATTTGTTTGTGACGAATCCGAAACGTTTGGCTATGGGTATTGAAAAAGGCGTTGCAAATTCTATCTTGGTAAAAGTTAACCAAATCGGAACTTTGACGGAAACAATGAAAGCGGTTGATTTGGCTCAACGCCATAAGTATACGGCTGTTTTGTCACATCGCTCCGGTGAAACGGAAGATACGACGATTGCAGATATTGCCGTGGCAACAAATTGTGGTCAAATTAAAACCGGTTCTATGTCCCGTACAGACAGAATGGCAAAATATAATCAGCTTATCCGTATTGAGGAAGAATTGGGTGATGCTGCGGTTTATGCAGGGAAATCTATTCTTAAAAAATAAACAGTAGAGAAGGAGATATTAAATGAAAGCTCTCTTATCTTTTGTTGTAGCTGTTTTGGTTTTGGCGGGAATCGGATCGGGAATTTGGTGGCTGACCGGCGGTCCGGAGCCAATGGCGCAAATAGAGTATTTGAAAGCTACATTTGCTCAAAGTACCGGTGGCACGGCAGCAGGGAATACTGCCGAATCGGCGTCAAAACTGGGAAAGGTTTTACGCGATAATTTTGAAGAAGCCCAAGATGTCTATCAGAATGGGGCTGAAGCAAAATATGAGTAAAAATTATTATATTTAGGCAACAGAAAAGACTCGGAGGTGATTCCGAGCCTTTTCTTTTTGTGAAAAAGGTTGTTTGTTTTATAAAAAATGTTGAGATATTTTGAAAATCCGGGTACGTTTATCCTATATTGTGTCGGAGTATGTGATGAAAGATCCTAAATTTGTACATTTGCGTGTTCATACGGCTTATTCTTTGGCTGAGGGTGCAATAAAGCTTCCTGATTTAATCCATAGATTGCACGATATGGGAGTGCCGGCCGTTGCCGTGACGGATACGTCAAATATGTTTGGAGGCAAAGCTTTTTCAAAGTATGCTTCAGATGAAGGGATAAAGCCTATTTTAGGCTGTCAATTTTTACTAAGAAACTCTGATTCAGATGATTTAATGCGCTCCAAAGGCAGAGAACTTGAGCCTGATAAAATTGTATTGCTGGTTATGAATGCCGAAGGATATGGCAATATAATGAAATTGATGAAGCGCTTTTATTTGGATAATACCGAAACAGGTTGGGTTCCGCAGCTGACAATGCAAAATTTGCAAGATTTTAATGCCGGGCTTATTGCCTTGACGGGAGGTGTGGATGGGACAATAGGCCGGTTGTTACTTGAAAACAGAAAAGAAGAGGCCGAAAATTTTGCGTTAAAACTTAAAGAGATTTTTCAAGACCGGCTGTATATGGAAATATCGCGTTTGGGTTTGGAAAAAGAGCGTTTAACAGAGGATAGCTTTATAGATATAGCCTATAAATATGATATTCCGCTGGTAGCTACCAATGAAGTGTTTTTTATGGATGAGGATATGTATGAGGCTCATGATGCATTGGTATGTATAGCCGAGGGGGAGTATGTTGCAAATGAGAATCGGCGTAAGTTTTCCATTAATAACAGATTGCGTTCCGAAGATGAAATGGTTGCTTTATTTGCAGACCTTCCCGAGGCTGTTAATAATACGGTCAGAATAGCTAAGTTATGTAATTTTCTTTCTAAAAAGGTTAATCCTTTATTGCCTATTTTTGAATGTCCGGAAGGGAAAACGCAAGATGAGTTTATTACGGAGGAAGCTTATAAAGGGTTAGATGCCCGCATGAAAAAAGCTGTCTATTTTGAGGGTATGACAGATGAGCAAAAAGCAGAAATAGATGAAAAATATTATGCCCGTTTGGAGTATGAGCTAAGCGTTATAAAAAAAATGGGGTTTCCCGGATATTTTCTTATCGTTTCCGATTTTATTAAATGGTCAAAGGGACATGGCGTTCCGGTAGGTCCGGGACGTGGTTCCGGGGCCGGTTCTATTGTGGCGTGGTCTTTGAATGTTACGGAATTGGATCCGCTAAAACTGGATTTGCTGTTTGAACGTTTTTTAAATCCGGAACGTGTTAACATGCCGGACTTTGATGTCGATTTTTGCCAAGAGAATCGGTATAAGACTATTGAATATGTTCAAAGAAAATACGGTTTTGACCATGTGGCGCAAATTATTACCTATGGCAAGTTGCAATCTAAGGCAGTTATTCGCGATGTGGCGCGTGTTTTGCAGATGCCTTATTCACAAGCGGATAAAATATCAAAAATGATACCTGCCGGCGCGCAAGGCAAGAATCCGACGTTACCGGAAGCGTTGGAGCAGGTACCGGAATTGGAAGAAATGCGCAAAAACGATCCGCAAGTTAATAAATTGTTTGAAATTGCAATTAAACTGGAGGGTTTATACAGAAATTCCGGAATGCACGCTGCCGGCGTTGTTATCGGAGATCGCCCGTTGGAAGAATTGGTTCCTCTTTATAAAGATCCGCGAGCAGATATGCCGGTTACCATGTATGATATGAAGTTTGTGGAAGAAACAGGACTGATTAAATTTGACTTTTTGGGATTAAAAACATTAACGGTTATACAGCGAGCCGTAGACTGGATAAAAAAGGCTCAGGGAATAGATTTGGATATGGAAGCTGTGCCTTTAGATGATCCGGAAACGTACAAATTATTACAGGATGGTCGGACAACTGCGGTGTTTCAGTTTGAATCGGCCGGGATGAAAGATGTTCATAAGCAAATTAAACCAGACAGATTTGAAGATTTGATAGCTATCGTGTCTTTGTATCGTCCGGGGCCGATGGATAATATTCCAACATTTATCAAAAGAAAACATGGCGAGGAAGAAATACAATATTTGCATCCTAAATTAGAACCGATTTTGAAAGAAACTTACGGTATTATGGTTTATCAAGAGCAGGTTATGATGATTGCCCGAGAGCTGGGCGGTTATACAATGGGCGGTGCAGATAAGCTTAGAAAAGTAATGGGTAAAAAAATGCGCGATGAAATCCCAAAGCAGCGCAAGATGTTTACCGAAGGTGCTATTAAAAACGGAATTGATGAAGATGTGGCTAAAAGTATTTTTGACCAGATGGAAAAATTTGCTTCGTACGGTTTTAATAAATCACATGCGGCGGCTTATTCTTTGGTGTCATATCAAACAGCTTATCTGAAAGCCCATTTTCCTGTTGAGTTTATGTGTGCGGTTATGGATTTGGATATTACCAACACGGATAAATTAGCCGGATTTAAGGCTGAATGTAAAGCGATGGGTATAGAAGTTTTAAAACCGGATATCAACGAATCTTTAGCTAAATTCAGTGTGCAGGACGGTAAGCTGCGATATGCTCTCGGAGCCATAAAAGGTGTGGGCGAAGCAAATATGAACGCTATTGTTGAAGAACGCAAAAAAGGCGGCAAGTTTAAAGATATGTCGGATTTTATAAATCGCGTGGACGCAAAGCAACTAAACAGAAAACAACTTGAACAGCTAATCAAAGCCGGGGCTTTTGATTGTTTGGAAAAAAGGAGAGGAAAACTGTACGCCAATATAGATTTAATTTTGAAAAATATTTCTTCGGCAACGGAAATGAAAGTCAGTGCGCAATCATCGCTTTTTGGGGTGGAAGAATATTCATCTAAAGTTAAATTGTCAGATGCGCCGGATTGGCCGGATTTGGAAAAATTAAGACTGGAAGCGGGAGCGATAGGTTTTTATTTGTCGGCACATCCGTTGGATGTTTATGCGGACAGTATGAAAAAACTGGGGGTAAGGTCGTGCCAAGAGGTTTTAGCGAACATAAGGGCAGGGGACAGCGTGAAGGCCAATATTGCGGGGTGTGTGGAGAATTTTCAAAGAAGGACCAGTAAAAATGGAAACAGATATGCTTATGTTGTTATGTCTGATACAACAGGCAGTTTTGAAGGAATGTTGTTTTCTGATGGTTTGGCCAAGTACGGTGATGTAATCGTTTCCGGTGCCCCTTTGCTTGTAAAAGTAACGGTTAATCAACAATCTGAAGACGAAAAACCGCGGATAATGATTAACAGTGTAATGACTTTGGATGAGGCTATTGCCGAGCAGGCGAAAGGGCTAGTTATTTCTTTAGATAATATTGCGGCGGTTTCTGAGGTGCGTAAAGTTTTGTCCCGTGACAACCGCGGGGTTAATAAAGTTTATCTGGTGCCAGAGATTGATGACTGGGATGTGCGTATAGAGCTAAACGGCGGATATGCTTTTTCAGATAATTTAATGTTGACGAAGCTAAAGAATATACCAGGGGTAACGTCCGTTAAGGAATTTTAGGAGATTGCAAGATGATGAAAAATACAGCAGATTCAGACAAGGGCGTAGTTATACCGTTTGTGGACGGTTTTGTTTATCCAATAAAAAAGATAAGTGCAAATTTCAGGGGCTTTTGTATGCTTACCGCTGTTATGGCTTTGGGTAATGCGCTAATTGCGTTGTTATGCGGGAGAGGCTTCTTTTGTGGAAGGGCAATGGAAATGAGTGGATTCTATTGTTCAATAGGTTTGGCGAATTTGCTTGTATCTGTCATAGCACTTTTGTTTGGAATTGCCATGTATGCCAATCGGTGGTTTCAAATAAGTGAAAGCGGAGAGAAAATTGATTTTAAGGTTAAACGTAGCGATATTGTTATGTTGGGTTTTGTGGTGGCATATTTTGCCTTATGGGGAGGAATCGGCATTGGAGCTTATGTTTTGAATGTTCGGAAGGCTTCTGCAAATTTTTATGAGGAAGTTATTTTCTTTTTGCTGGTTTCTTTGTGTATGCTTGCTGCGGGGTGGTTGTTGCTTAATTATGTATTGCTTATTTTGAAACTACAGGGGAAAAAATGGTTGCTTTTGGGGCAGACATTTTGGCCGTTGTTTGATAATATTCATAAGATTTTTGTTTGGTTTTTGTTTTTTTTCTTGATTTTGGCATATTTGCTCAGAAATGTTTTGTCTTTTTTCGGGACTGATAAATTTTTATTTTCCGCTTTATCCAATTTGGCGGGTGAATTTTGTTTTTATTTTATAATTTATCTGACTGTTGCCGTATTTGTGTCGTCTATGGCTTATCAGGCGCAGTATATTTTTAATAACAAAGGTTAATAGAAATATTTGTTTTGAATTTTTTCGTTGGGGATAAGCGCGAAAATTTCGTTCAAATGAGCTTCTGTTAAAATCTTGATGGCTTCTTTTTTACTAATGCCGCGAGATATTAAATAGAATAACTGGTCTTTATTTATTTCACCGCAGCTTGCCCCATGTGAACATTTTACGTCATCTGCGAAAATTTCCAATTCCGGTTTGCAATTTAAATTTGCATTATCGTTGAGATATAGAGCTTTATGCAATTGTGTGCCGCATGTTTTATCAGCGTGTGGTGCTATATGTATTTTACCTTGGAAAACAGCAGAAGAGTTTTCTTCCAAAACACCTTTTACATATTGGGAGGAAGTCGTATTTTGCGATAAGTGATTTATGTTTGTTGTTATATCGTTTAAACACTCTTTTTTGGCCGTATAAGCGGCATATATTTCTGCATTTGCTGATGGCCCTTCCAAGTTGATTAAATTTTCGTGGCGGCTGATTTTTGCCCCGGATGCTTTATAGTATTGGTGATATGTGCCGCTTTTTTGTATTTTTGCGGCATTAAGGGCTATGTGATAAGCTGAATGTGATTCTTTTTGTATAATGTAGTGATTTAATTTTCCGCCCTCTTTTATATAAATTTCATTGACGATATTGTTAAAATAGGTAGCATCCGAATCCGCGGTATAGTTTTCTACAATTTCAATATCCGCGCCTTTTTCTATTATAAAAATATTGTGCAGGTGTATTTGTCTTCCGTCTGGGCTGTGAGCATTATAATTAATTGTTAAAGGTTTGGCAATTTTTGCTGCTTTTTCTACGCAAATGCATAGACCTTCTTCTAGATAAAAACCGTTTAGTGCTGCAAAAGGATGTTTGTCGGCATCATAAGCGTGTCCGATGTATGATGTGTATTCTTTATTGTACAAAGCAAGCGGTAGCGGTGTTATGTTTAATCCCGGAGGCGTGTTAAAGTCTTCTATATGAAGCTTGCCGTTGCAGAAAAAGATGTTGAGCGCAAAAGAATCGTCCTTTTCAGTCTGGCAATGACAATGATTGCAGAGGTCATTGTGTTCCAAGGTTAATTTTTGGTTTAAAATCGGGCGAATATCTGTGTATTTCCATGCCTCACTTTTTAGTGTCGGATAACCTTTTTTAGTGAGGGACAACAATGATTGTTGCCGGAAAGCGTACACAGACGGCCTGTCGCTTAGAAACATGTTTGCATTTTGTATAAGCGGCAAATCGTTCATTGTTTATCCTTTGTAAGAAAGGAGGCGTAGCCACTTTTTTCTATTTGGGCAGCTAAAGATTTATCTCCAGTCTTGATTATTTTACCATCTGCGAAAATGTGGACAATGTCAGGCACAATATCTTCCAGCAAACGTTGATAATGGGTTATGACGAGAAAAGCATTATCCTGTGTGTGTAAGGAGTTTACGCCTTCTGCCACTATCTTGAGGGCGTCAACGTCCAGACCGGAATCTATCTCATCTAAAATACAAAAATCTGGTTTTAAAAGAGACATTTGTAATGTTTCAAAACGTTTTTTTTCGCCACCGGAAAAACCAACATTGACGAATCTTTTGAGAAACTCCGGCTTAATTCCCAATTTTTCTGCTTCGCTGCGGAGAAGCTTCATAAAATTTATTGTATCAAGCTCTTCCTGTTTTCGGTGTTTTAAAACGGAATTCAGAGATTGTTTCAAAAAGTTTGATACAATTACGCCGGGAATTTCAACTGGCGACTGCATGGATAAGAACAAACCGTTTCTGGCTCGCTCTTCCGCCGGCATGGAAAGCAGGTCTTGTCCCT
This sequence comes from uncultured Alphaproteobacteria bacterium, assembly GCA_944391435.1. Classification (GTDB taxonomy): domain Bacteria; phylum Pseudomonadota; class Alphaproteobacteria; order RF32; family CAG-239; genus CAG-267. Next base: position 90,013 of record CALXTP010000020.1, read on the forward strand.
TGAAAAGGATTGTTCCTGATGTTACTTCATAACCATCTTTTCCGCAAAGAACGTATGATAAGGATGATTTTCCGGCACCGTTAGGCCCCATTAACGCGTGAATTTCGCCTCTGTTAATGGTTAGATTCAACCCTTTTATTATTTCTTTATCCTGGACACGTGCGTGCAGGTCTTTTATTTCCAATAAAGGCGTTGCCATGAGTTTTTCCTATGCTACTTTTCCGTGACAATGTTTGTATTTTTTGCCGCTTCCACAAGGGCAGGGGCTGTTGCGCGGAATGTTTTTCCATTCCGGATGTTCAATAATCGTTGCAGATTGTTGTTCTTCTCCTTTTTCATTTAGAGATTCGTGAAAAGCATTCATTTTTTGATTTTGGCGGCGTTGTTCCTGTTCTTTTACGTCTTGATCACTGCTTTGCTGGATAACCGTGCGGCATACTAATACGGTTACTTTTTCTTTTAGCAAATCCAACATGTCAGAGAACATATTAAAGGCTTCTCTTTTGTATTCGTTCAGCGGGTCTTTTTGCCCATAGGCGCGCAGACCAATTGTGTGGCGCATCAAATCCAAAGTGGCAATATGGTCTTTCCATAATTGGTCAAGAGTTTGCAACATGATGCTTTTTTCTACCAGGCGGATAATGCTTTCCGGAACAGAAGCGTTTTTGGCCGTAATCTGTGTGTCAATTTCTTTTAGCAATTGCTCTGTCATATCTATGCTGTCAATGCCTTTTTGTTGTGCGAGCTCCTCAACCGGTAAATTTAATCCTGTTATGTTGAATAAATCCTGTTTTAATTTAGGCAAATCCCATTCATCGGAACTTGTTCCGGCCGGTATACAACTGCCAATTAGCGCAGCGAGATAGTCATGACGCATGTCCAAAATTGTTTCGGATATGTCGTCAGAGGACATTAGTTCTTTGCGCTGTTCATAAATAACCTTGCGTTGTTCGTTCATGACATCGTCATATTTGAGCAAGTTTTTACGAATATCAAAATTTCTTTCTTCTACTTTTTGTTGAGCTTTTTCAAGAGCTTTGCTGATGAATGGATGAACGAGAGCTTCACCTTCGGGGAGCCCCAACCGGCGCAAAACTTCTGACATGCGTTCTGAGCCAAAAATCCTCATTAAGTCGTCTTCCAGTGAAAGGAAGAATTTTGAAGTGCCGGGGTCACCCTGACGACCCGAACGGCCTCGTAATTGGTTATCAATACGACGGCTTTCGTGTCTTTCGGTGCCGAGGATGTATAAACCGCCAGCTTTGAGGACTTTTTCTTTATTTTCTGCTATGTCTTTTTTGATTTCTTCTTTTATTTCGGCTATTTCTTCTTCTGTTTCATTGCCGGTTAATCTTTTTTTCAATGCAACATCCGGATTTCCGCCGAGTTGAATATCTGTTCCTCGTCCGGCCATGTTTGTGGCAATCGTTACGGCACCGTATCTGCCGGCTTCAGCAACAATTGCAGCTTCCCGTTCGTGATGTTTGGCGTTTAATACCTCAAATTGTATATCTGTTTGATTTTTCAACATCTTTGCGATGATTTCGGATTTTTCTACAGATGTCGTTCCAACCAGAACAGGCTGCCCTTTGGCATGGCATTCTTTTATGGTATCAATAATGGCTTTGTATTTCTCTTTTTCGGTACGGTAAATGCAGTCGTGTTCATCTTTTCTGATAACCGGACGGTTAGTCGGGATTTCAACGCAGGTTAGATTGTAAATGTCGCTGAATTCTGTTTCTTCTGTCATTGCCGTGCCTGTCATACCGGCTAATTTGGGGTACAGGCGGAAATAATTTTGGAAAGTGATGGATGCCAATGTCTGGTTTTCTGACTGAATATCTACATGCTCTTTTGCTTCCAATGCCTGGTGCAGGCCGTCACTATAGCGTCTGCCCTCCATAATTCGGCCGGTAAATTCGTCAATTATCAGCACTTTGCCGTCACGAACGAGATAATCTACATCTTTGGTGAACATAATGTTTGCACGCAAGGCCTGATTTACATGATTAACAAGCTGAACATTTTTTATGTCGTATAATCCACCTTCAACTATCAATCCTGCTTTCTTTAGTAATTGTTCAACGTGCTCCATTCCTGCTTCGGTTAATGTTACATTTTTGGCTTTTTCGTCTTTTTCATAGTCGGATGGGGTTAGTTGTTTAATGACTTCGTTTACCAAAATGTATTTTTCTGAGGAGTCTTCAGCGGCTCCGGAGATTATCAGAGGCGTTCTTGCCTCATCTATCAATATGGAATCGACTTCATCAACGATGGCGTAATTAAAGTCGCGTTGAACGCGTTCGCTTAAAGAAAATTTCATATTGTCGCGAAGATAGTCAAAACCAAGCTCGTTGTTTGTTGCATAAGTGATGTCGGCATCATAAGCCGCTTTGCGCTGTTCATCGTTTTTTTCATGGACGATGTAGTCAACGGTTAAGCCGAGAAAACGGTATACCTGCCCCATCCATTCGGCGTCACGTTTGGCAAGATAATCGTTTACGGTGACAACATGTACACCTTTTTGTTCAATGGCGTTTAAATAAGCGGCCAAGGTGGCAACCAAGGTTTTACCTTCACCGGTTTTCATTTCGGCGATCATGCCTTTGTGCAAGACAATACCTCCAATCAGCTGGACGTCATAATGGCGTTGTCCAAGGGTTCTCTTGGCAGCTTCGCGGACTGCTGCAAAGGCTTCCGGCAAAATATCGTCCAGCGTTTCACCTTCTTTTATTCGTGAACGGAATTCCAAAGTTTTGTTTTTAAGTTCTTCGTCTGTTAGGTTTATAAAATCTTTTTCCAATGCGTTGATTTGTTCTACAATTTTATATTGTTTTTTTACAAAACGATTGTTGGCTGTGCCGAAAATTTTGCGAGCGATATCTGTTAACATTATCATATACCTTAGTGTTCATATTCGTTTAGCTACATTTAGTGTTTATAATGAATAAAGTCAATACTATCAACAGAAGTTATAAACGCTAAACAAAAAATACTTGGAATATTTTAGAAATAAGTTTATATGATTAAACGAGTATAAGTAAACTTTTTATTTTGGAGGCTTTTATGAAAAAGAAAATCTTAGGTTTTACGATTTCTGCCGTTGCCGTAATCGTGGTGGCCGTGGCTTCTTTTGTGTCGTTTAAAGTATATAATGCCAATGCCGGTGCAGACAAGGGCGTTGCGGCAAAAGTTAACGGTGAAATTATTTATGTTAATGATTTGAAACAGAGCTATGCCGATCATCCGCAGATTCAAAACAGAGTACCTTTTGAGGAATTTTATGCGAAGACGCTAGATGTGTTTGTAAACAGCAAGCTGGTATATCAGGCTGCTCAAAAAGCTAAAATTGAAGAAACACCAGAATATCAAAGACAACTCGTTACTGCGAAAGAAGATCTGGCGCGTAAGCTGTATCTTGAAAAAGTGGTAGATGAACAAGTCAATGACAAAGCTATTCAGGATTTATATGATGAATATAAAGCTAAATTTGAGAGCCAAAAAGAAATTAAGGCAAAGCATATCTTGGTTGATTCGGAAGACAAAGCCGAAGAAGTCATCAATAAGTTGAAGAAAGGCGAAGATTTTGTAAAATTGGCTAATGAATATTCAAAAGATCAGGTTGAATTGGGCTATTTTACCGAAGATATGATGGTTCCGGAATTTTCAAAGGCTGCGTTCAGCATGGATAAAGGCGAATTTTCCAAAAAGCCGGTGAAAACGGAATTTGGCTGGCATGTTATTTTAGTTGAGGATGTTCGGGCGTCTAAACCTTTGGAACTTAAGGACGTTGAGCCTCAGCTGAGAAATATGGTAACACAGCAGGTTATTGCAAAAACTTTTGAGAATTTGCATAATGATTCAAAAATTGAAAAGTTCAATTTGGATGGAAATCCTATTCCTGATAAAAAATAAGATGATAACTCTGTAAAAAAATACCCTCCGTTGCGGAGGGTGTTTTTTTGTTTGAAGCAGCTAAGATTGTTAACGCAGCGCTATTGTTTCCAAAAGCTTTTTGTTTGCTTCTTCTATTGAAATGTTGTCAAAAATGGCGACTTCACTAGCCAAGCGTTCCAAAGCGTGTTCGTAAATTTGACGTTCGCTGTAGGATTGTTCGGCTAAATTTTCACTGCGGTGAAGATCCCGAATGACTTCTGCGACAGCAATAGGGTTGCCAGAATTGATTTTATTTTCATATTCCTGGGCGCGTCTGGACCACATTACTTTTTTGACTCTCGGTTTTCCTTTTAAGGTGGCAAGAGCTTCTTTCATAGTGTTTTCGTCGGAAATTTTGCGAATGCCGACTTGATCCAGCTTTGCCATAGGAACTCTCAGTGTCATTTTATCTTTATCAAAATTGACAACTAAAAGCTCAAGCTCGTGCCCGGCGATATTTTGTTTGGTAATGTTAGTTACCTTTCCTACCCCTTGGGTCGGGTAGACGACATATTCACCGGAGCTGAATGTTACAGCTGAATTTTTTTTCATATTGATTTGACCTCCTAGGGATTGTTTGTGTTTTTTCTGAAAACGTGTAGACTATATCATATTTTTTGAGATAAATCTATACCCAAAATTAAAAAAAATTAAAAAAAATTGAAAAAAATTGAAATTATGGCAAATGTCAGGATTTTTGAGGCGGAAACAGGTTAGTTTGGCGCAGGGCTTCTCCTATAACCATGGCGGCAGAAATGGCTACATTTATAGAGCGGGCATCCTTTTTCATCGGTATCAGCAGCCGGGAATCGGCTGATTGATGGACTGCTTCCGGGACGCCGGCACTTTCACGCCCCATTAAAATGATGTCATTTTTTTGGAATTGGAAATTTGCATATGAGGTTTCGGCATGAGTTGTTAAAAGGATAATGCGCCCGTATTCTTCAGGGTGTTCTTGGCGAAAGCGTAAAAAATCCTGCCATGAGTTATGACGGTGATAATCGGCAATGTTTAAATAATCCATTCCGGCACGGCGCATGGCTTTTTCATTAAAAACAAAGCCACAAGGTTCTATAATGTCAACAGGCAGGCCGAGACACGCTCCTAAACGCAGGAGCGTGCCCGTATTTTGAGGAATATCCGGTTGAAATAGAGCTAAACGCATTTTAATTCGGCTTTGCCATTTGTTCTTTTTTCTTTTTGTAAACGGCGGCAAAATCAACCGGAGTCAACATTAGCGGCGGTAAACCGGCGTTGGCCAGGTTAGAAGAAATAATCTGGCGGGCATAGGGGAATAATAATTTCGGAATTTCAATGAATAAAACCGGCTCAATTTGCTCTTCGGGCAATTGTACCGTGCAAGCGGCAGCATACGACAATTCAAAAATGAATAATGCTTCATTGCTTATATCGGCATTGAGGCGTAAATTAAGCGTTACTTCAAAATTTTTTTCATTTAGTTTGTTAACGTCAATGTTTAAATCAACATTAATCTTTGGCTGCGTATTTAATTTGGAGAAAATTTCCGGTGCATGCGGAACTTCTAAAGACATATCACGGATGTATTGCATATTCAGCGATACTTCAGGGTTTTCTTGCTCTGTGCTCATTGTTTGATCCTTTCGTTTATGTTTCTTCTGTCTATTTACAGCTTTTTATTTTATACGTCAAACAAATATAATAGTTGATAATAAAGATATTTGACGCTATATTATTTATAATTTTAATAGAGGTGCAAAGATGTCAGGATATTTGGATATTATATTTTTGTTAGTTTTGGTGGTGGTTATTTTCAGCAAGTTAAAGAGCGTACTCGGAACGGGGGGAGAAGATGCAAAAGTTATTATGGTTCCGAAAGAACAGTTTGAAAAAGTTTATCAAGAATTGAAAAAGACGACGCATAGCAATGTGAGCGAATCCGTTGATGTCAGCGAGTTGCCTCCGTTGGACAGAGATTTGGCCAGAATTCCGAATTTTAACAAAAATATTTTTATAAAAGGTGCCCAAAAGGCATTTGAAATGATTTTGATTGCATTTAGCAAGGGGGACTTGGCAACATTGGCAAAACTGGTTAGTAAAGAATTGTTTGTTAAGTTTGAAAACGTAATAAAAGACAGGAAAGAACAAGGAATCACTGCAGAGACGGATTTGATAGGTTTTGTGGAAACAGAAGTCGAATCGGTTAAGTTTGTTGATGAAGATAAGGTTAATCTGGTTGTTAAGTTTGTCAGCGAACAGGTTAATCTGCTTAAAAATGCGCAAGGCGAGGTTATAGAAGGCGACGAAAACTATGTACAGAAAATATCTGATATCTGGACATTTGAAAAGCCTTTGAATCCACGTGTCAATAATTGGATGTTATGCTCAACGAAGAAATGCTGAAACGCGGACTGATATTTGTTTTTTGTATTTTTCTTTTTTCTTGTTCGGGTGAGGATAAGGAAGTTCATCAAATTAGGCCTTTTGAGCTGAAAAAAAGTACATTTGAGCAACTAGAAGGATGGGAAGCAGATAATCTCTGTTCTTTTCAAAAAGCATTGTCTTTGGTTTGCCGCCAAGTTTGCAGCAAAAAAAGAAATACGATAACAAGTGATGTTGTATCCTATTCTGCGGAAGCGTATTGTGAAAAATGTGCAGAAATGGCAAAATTTCATAGTGATACGGCTTTAAAGCAATATATACAGAATAATTTTAATCCTTATCTGGTAATTGCAAACGGGCAGGAAAAAGGGAAATTTACGGCGTATTATGAAGCAGCTATTAAAGCCAGCTATAAACGTGGAGGGGCATATCAATATCCAATATACGGGAAACCGAAAGACTTGGTTGAAGTAAGATTGCGCGATTTTGATGAAAGTTTGCCAAATCAACGTATTGTCGGCCGTGTTAAAGATGGGAAGCTGGTAAAATATTATACGAGAGAAGAAATTGATGCCGGTAAAATTGATGCGCCGGTTATACTTTGGGGTGATAACCCTGTTGATATTTATATAATGCAAATTCAAGGGGCTGCGGTTGCAACTTTGCCCGGAGGAGAGGAAATCCGGGTTGGGTATGCAGATAATAACGGTCATTCGTTTAGAGGTATAGGGTCTATTTTGTTGGAAAAAGGATTGATAAAGCCCGGGGAAACTTCTATGTCAAAAATTCGTGACTGGCTGCAGCAAAATGGTTCTACGGCTAAGAAAAATATGCTTTTAAACGATAGATATATTTTTCATAAAATCGTTAAAGCTGACGGGCCTATCGGTGCCATGGGGCTTCCGCTTGTGGCGGGGAGAAGCCTGGCTGTTGACCGGCAATATATTCCGCTTGGTTCAATTATGTGGTTGGAAACAACTGCTCCTGACGGAAAACCTTTAAACCGGTTGGTTATGGCTGAAGATGTCGGCGGTGCTATTAAAGGCGGCGTACGCGGCGATTATTTTTGGGGGCATGGTGAAGAGGCTCTTGAGCAAGCAGGAAAGATGAATTCCTCCGGCCGGTATTTTATATTATTGCCCAAAGGCACAGAGGTGAAAATCCATGAATGACGCAGATGTTTGGGCGGAAGCGGTTAAAGGGGTTAAACGCTTACAGGTAAATCGTTATGTTGAGGAAATAAAACCCAAAGAAGTAGATATTCGTTCGGATAAAGAGATTACGGTAACTTTTGAAGTTTTAAAAAACGGCAAAAGCGTTGCAAAAGATGATTTCTCCCAGATGGACGGCATGTTGGCAAAACGCTTTAAACGGGAAGAGTTCAAAGTAGAGGCGGTGCTTGATTTGCATGGTGTTACGGAGAAAGATGCCGCGGTAAAGGTTTGTGATTTTATAAAAGCGGCTTACGGCGCGCGAAAAAGATGTGTTTTGATTGTTACCGGCAAAGGCAGCAGTGATGAATTATTCAGCGAAAAAGGCGTGCTGCGCAAAGCCGTTCCGAACTGGCTGGCTCATTCGGAGATAAGCCCTCTGATTTTAGCCTATAAGAATCCATCGGAAGAAAAAGGGGGTGCCGGAGCGTTGTATATTTTGTTAAGAAAAAACAGCAGCGTTAGAAAAGGCTTATGATTTTTGAATATTGTATTTGGAATGGTCGTGGATTGTATCTGCAAAATATTCGGGGTTTATATTTTGAATAGCTGTGTTACAGGCAAAGTGTGTGGTGTACAATAAAAATATCCCCCAGAATTTCCGGGGGATATTTTTTGATGCTTTTTGTTTTTAACCGACTTTTTTCTTTTCTGGAACAAAGTTTTGGTCAAGCATAATTTTTTCAACACATAATTCCGGTGCAACCTGGTAGGTGATGCCGTGGTCGGCAATGTTACCGACGTTGATTAAGTCCGAATCGTTTGCTTTGAGGCAGGAAATTGCCTGTTCGCCAGCTTTAACGACCAAACTTAATACCGGATTTTTTTGTGATTTGTTTTCAAAAGTTTTTTGTTTGCGGATTTCTGCCGAGACAGCGGAAATGGTGTCATACAGCAGAGAATCTTTGGCAGAAACCGTTTGTAAGATATCCAGCGAAGTCCAGAGCTCTTTGTGAACAGAGATGTCTGAAGGCTGTTTCCAGGGACGTGCCTGGTAAACTTCTTCGGTTATAAACGGGCAAAAAGGTGCGAACAGCTTTACAAATGTATCCAGCGAAAGCTTTAATGTGGCGATGGCTGAGGCATTATCTTCGGAGTAGGCACGTTTTTTGACGATTTCAACGTAATTATCGCAGAAGTCCCAAAAACGGGTTTCTATAGAATCCAAAGCAAGGGCATAATCATAGTTTTCAAAACTGCGGCGAGCTGAATTTACCGTATCTGCCAGTTTTTTGAGCCAGGATTTGTCCAGTGCCGCGGATATGTTTTGAGCGTAGTCTGCCGAAGCGGAATTGCCGACAATCATAAAGACGAATTTGCTGGCATTGTATATTTTGACGATGAGCTTGCGTCCCTGCTGCATCATTTTTTCGTCAAAAGCAGTATCTACACCCAGTTTTGCTTTAGCAGCCCAATAACGGACGGCATCGGCAGAATGGGCTTCTATCAAATTCATCGGAGTAACAACGTTTCCTTTGGATTTGCTCATTTTTTTGCGATCCGGGTCAAGGATAAATCCGCTGATAAGCGTTTTATGCCAAGGAATAGTGTTTTCGTGCATCAGGCTTTTGGCTATGGTATAAAAAGCCCAGGTACGGATGATATCGTGCGCCTGCGGGCGGATATCAAACGGCAGGGAAAGGTTGGAACCTTTGGGCGCCATGGCCATGGCAATTTGCGGTGTCAATGATGATGTTGCCCATGTATCCATAACATCCGGGTCGCCGACGAATCCGTTTGGCTGGTTGCGCTGTGCTTCGGTGTAACCGTTCGGCGCATCGGCCATCGGATCTATCGGCAGGCGGTCTTTGGACGGCAAAATAACTTGCGAGTAATCAATATTGCCGTTGGCATCAACTTTATACCAGACAGGGAAGGGGACGCCGAAATAGCGCTGGCGGCTGATACACCAATCTTGGTTAAGACCTTCGGTCCATGTTTCGTAGCGGTGTTGCATATAGGACGGCAGCCATTTAATCTTACGTCCGGCGGAAAGCATTTCATCTTTCATATCCATCAATTTTACAAACCATTGGCGGGATGAAACAAATTCCAACGGCAAATTGCCTTTTTCATAAAATTTTACCGGGTGGACAATTTTTTTCGGCTCGCCGATTAAAAAGCCTTGTTCTTTTAGCATTTCTGCTACTTTCTTTTTGGCGATGTGGGCAGGCAGGCCGATAATCTGGTTGAAGTTCTTTTGCGCTTCTTCTTTGTTAAGCGTGTTGAAGACGCCTTCGCCGTAGGTAATGTTCATAATTTTGCCGTCTAAACCGATAATTTGCTTAATCGGCAGGCCGGATTTTTTCCACCAGGTAACGTCGGCGGCGTCACCAAAGGTGCAGACCATCATTATGCCTGTTCCTTTGTCTTTTTCGGCGTGTTCGGAGGGAACAATCGGTACCGGAATATCAAAAAGCGGAACGATGGCGGTTTTGCCGAATAAGTGTTTGTAACGTTCGTCATCCGGGTGGGCAACAATAGCCAGGCAGGATGCAAGCAATTCCGGACGCGTGGTGGCGATAATAAATGTTTCATTGCTGTCTTTGACACTGAAACGGATGTCGTGGAAAAAGCCTTCCATTTCTTTATCTTCCACTTCTGCTTGGGAAACGGCGGATTTGAATGTTACATCCCACATAATCGGCGCTTCTACGGCGACAACTTTGCCTTTTTGGTATAAATCAAGGAATGAGGCCTGGGAAATTTTTATGGAGGTCGGGCTGATGGTGGAATAGGTTAAATTCCAGTCGTAGGAGTGGCCGATACGGCGGAAAACGTTTTCAAATATTTTTTCATCTTCGGCGATTAACGTTTCACAGGCTTCAATAAAGTTTTTACGAGAGATTTCTCTGCGCTCGTTTTTGTCGTTATCAATATGAACCGGTTTGAAAGTCTGGTCATAGGGGATTTTGGGGTTGCATGCGATGTTGTAATAATTTTGGACGCGGCGTTCCGTCGGCAAGCCGTTATCATCCCAGCCGATAGGGTAAAAGACAGATTTGCCCTGCATACGCTGATATCTGGCGATAATATCCGTCTGCGTATAGCTGAAGATATGCCCGATATGCAGCGAACCCGAGGCGGTTGGCGGCGGCGTATCTATGACAAAGCTGTTATCACGGCTTTGGGTGGCGTCGTATTTATAAATTTCATTAGCGCTCCAGTAAGCGTCGCAGCGTTTTTCTATTTCTTCGGCATTGAATTGCTTGTCCAGGCCGGGTTCTTCTTTATAAGACATCTTTTCTTTTACTCCATAAAAAATCATACCGGGTAACAGTTTAACAAAGCCCGGTTTAAAAGTAAAGAGGATAAAATGCGTATTAGCGGTGTGGCGAAGTGTTTATGGGAGATGTTTTTACCGGTATGGGCTGGGGCGTGTGGCGAATCGGGAAAAATGATGCCGAGGTTAGCGAATCGGTTGATTTTAAAGTCTATTTGTTTAAAAAAACGAGTCAAAAAAGACCGATTTTGACGGAATCCACAAAAAAGTATTGAAAACAAGGAGAAAAAATGTTATAGTAAGGGTGTGAGAAAATTATTAGGCAGTTTGAAATTATTTTGAGTATATTATGAATGTGATCCTTTATGGAGTTTGTTCCGGTACACTCAGGGTTTTTCAAGCTGTTATTGTAAAATATTTTAAAAAAATTTTTTTATGAAACAATTGAAAAAAGTAGCCAAGACTATTGCTATATGCGTGGTTTTGGTTTTCTGTGCTTCTAACGTTTGTGCGCAGAAGAGTGTTAAAGAATCCTTAAAATGGTCGTCAGGCCAGATTAAGGAGTATCTTGCAGCCAACCCAAAAGACACCTGTCTTTATGATTTGAAAGAGATAGGAAGGGCAACTGGCGGTCAGGTCGTTGAACGTAGCCGTGTGGCTATGTTTAATGGTCAGGCCAAGCTTTTTAGGGACACGATATTTGTTCCTATAAAACAGTTAAAGGATATGACTCAGGAAGAGTTCCGGGCTGTCCGTAACGGCGAACTTGTCGCGACTAATGCCGACAGGCAGACGGTGGATGGCAAGAAGATACGGAAAGTTACCATATCAGCTTCTGCCGGTGCAACTTTCGGCAAAGACGGAGTTGCTCCGATGACAGAAGTCAATCTCGGGTATGAAACTCGGAATTGGCTGGTTGGCGGTGGTGTTGGTTGGACTCAAGCCTGGTACCCCGACAACGCTGAGTTTGCCAACAGCAGATATTCAATGCCATATGTCCAAATCAATGCTGGGTATAAGGTGTGGAAATCTGTTGACCACCGTAGTTATATTGCGGTGGGGGCAAAAGGCCTTCTTGGTAATCTTCAGACTGATTCCAAAGATACAGATCTTTGGGGTGAAAGCTGGGGGTTTGGCGGCGGCCTAACCTTAGAGGGCATGTGGGGCGTTGGCACGAGAGGCTGGCGTCTCGGCTTCAATGCCGCAGTTCTTTTGATGCCGTATAATGAAAACTATGCGCATCAGGGAATTACCGGTGATATCAGGGGTTCTCTGATGTTTAAGGTCGGCAAAGCCTTCTAGGAAGGATCACAAAATAGAAACAGCAGACTTTGGGCAAACCCAAAAGTTTGCTGTTTCTTTTTTTTATCGGTATGAGCCGGTGAGTGTGGCGAATCGGGAAAAACGATGCTGAGGTTAGCGAATCGGTTGATTTTAAAGTCTATTTGTTTAAAAAAATGAGTCAAAAAAGACCGATTTTGACGGAATCCACAAAAAAGTATTGAAAACAAGGAGAAAAAATGTTATAGTAAGGGTGTGAGAAAATTATTAGGCAGTTTGAAATTATTTTGGGTATATTATGAATGTGATCCTTTATGGGGTTTGTTCCGGTACACTCAGGGTTTTTCAAGCTGTTATTGTAAAATATTTAAAATTTTTTTTTTATGAAACAATTGAAAAAAGTAGCCAAGACTATTGCTATATGCGTGGTTTTGGTTTTCTGTGCTTCTAACGTTTGTGCGCAGAAGAGTGTTAATCTTTCGGCTGATGCTCAAGAAGCGGTGAACCGTTTTTTTGGGGTTGAAGCTGCCAAAGTTTACAAGATTGAAACTTCAGATCTTCAAGAGATTGGAAAGTTTTTGTTGAGCAATTCCGGAACGGTTTGCTTGACAGGGGAGACTTCTTGGGAAGAAGGAGATAGCCTTTTTGTTCGGAGAACCTTTATCGGTTTGACGGATAAAGAGGCCAGAAAGCTTAGCCGCTTTATTTTGACGGAGAAGGAACTTTCTTCTAAAGAGATGACTCGGCGTCAAGAGATTGATTCTAAAATTGTTGATTTGTCAGACGAATCAACGGTTAAGGAAGAGATTATTGCTGGCGGTGAAGCGCGCCTCGGAAACGTTGCATTTCCGGTTTATGAAGATGGAAGTGTAGACGCTTCTCAACCCATTGAACTGGGTGCCAAAAATATCTATTACTGGCAAGTTGCGCCGGTGGTGGGTATAAATTATGACTTTGACGGTCAGTGGACACCATATTTTGGTGCAGAACTGGCACGTTGGGGACGTCACTTCGGCGGATATATCCAGGGTAAGCTCGGTTGGGCTTATTATCCTGAAACCGCTGAAAAGCCGGGAAAGAGCTACTTGAGCGGAGGAGCTCAGATTGGTTTGGGTACTCGTCTATGGGCTAACGATTCAGAGGATAAAAACCTCTGGATTGGCGCTTTTGCTGATGCTATGTGGTATAGTACGGATACAAAGCGCCCGGAAAGTGATGAATATCGCTGGGCGACCCAGGACGGGTTGAGTATCGGCCCTGGGGCATTCATTAAATGGCGTATGCCATTTTTTGAATTGTCACTTAACTATTCGTACACCAAATTACTTGGGTACGAGATGGCAGAGTGGCACCACAATGTGGGGCTCTCAGTAGCCGTTCCTTTCTCTATTTGGCGCAACAGTACTGCCAAATAAGGATCACAACGTAGGAAAGCAGAGGAATTGAGGGCAGCAGCTCTCTCTTTCTCTGCTTTTTTTGTGCTTAGAGAGATAGGGTAATAGGCGGAATGTTGCGGATGGGCGTAAATATAACCAGCGAATCGCTTTTTTGTTGCTTTTGGGGTGGCGTTAACGCTTCTGTTAACCTATCCCGCAGAATATCTTTGTTTGGCGAGGCGCGCTACCAGTCTATTCCCATAGATGGAATGGGCGAGATAAAGTGGGGCGGCGTTTTTACCGGTGGCATTAAATTTTATTTTTAATGTTGTAGGGCCGGTGATTTTACGGCTGGATTCTTCCTGCTGTTTTTTTATGCGGTGTTTTTTTGCTGAGGTTAAAGTAATTTTATCGGCGGGGTTGAAACCTCTTGTGGCGTAATTATATAAAAAACGTCGTTTAATTTTGGAGGAAAAACAGATGAACAGGCTATTTATGGGGCTTTTGGCGGTGGCTGCTTTGGCTTTGATTGTCAGTCAGGCTACGGCCGGGGCAAACAACGCAGCGAATGCTGCGAATGAGGCTGATAATGACGGTGTGATGATTATTGAGACATATACGGCGTCTTCGGTGACTTTGCCTGCTGGTAACAATGGCAACAGCAGCGGAAACGGCAGTGCTGGCGATATGCAGCCTCTGCCGGGCGATCCGGGGGTGGAAGTTGCACCGGTTAATTCTGGGGCACAACAGCCGGCCGTGGTGGAAGAAGATGTGTTGGTGCAAGAAACTGAAGATGGCGAATAATGTTTAAATACATTGTTTAAATACAGAGTAAAAAAATTTAAATACGCCGTTCTTTTAAAAATAAAAAGGGCGGCGTTTTTTATGGTCGGCTGTCGTGTGGATATAAAACAGCGGATATAAAAAATGCCCCGTTTTTATACGGGGCATCGTTTTGAAAAAAGAGTGAATTATTCTTCTTTCTTCTTCAAAGCTTCACCTAAAGCTTCACCCAAAGTTGAACCGGAAGAGTTAGCTGCGGAATATTCTTCCAGAGCTTTCTTTTCTTCTTCAATTTCATAAGCTTTTACAGAAACGCCGAGTTTTGCGTTTTTGCGGTCAACGGAGGTTAATTTTGCTTCCAAAATGTCACCTTCTTTGTAGCTCATCGGGTCATTGTTTTCTTTGGATAAATCAGCTTTTTTGATGGTGGCGGCAATGCCCTGAACCGTTACATGAACGCCTTTTTCATCTGCGCCGGTAACAACGGCTTTGACAATATCGCCTTTCTTTAAGGACTCTAAAGTCATGGCAATGTTGTTTTCGGACATTTGCTTGATGCCTAAGCTGATGCGCTCTTTTTCTACATCAACATCAATGATTTTGGCTTGGATGGTCTGCCCTTTGGTGTAGTCCTTAACGGCTTCTTCGCCGGACTTTTCCCAAGAAATATCGGACAGGTGAATCATCCCGTCAATTTCATCAGAGAGGCCGATAAACAAACCGAATTCGGTGATGTTTTTAATCTTGCCTTCAATGACGGAGCCAAGCGGATGCTCTTCAATGTATGCAGCCCACGGATTTGGCGTGCACTGCTTGATGCCCAGGCTGATACGGCGTTTTTCCGGATCAACTTCCAAAACCTTAACTTCAACTTCTTGTGAAGTAGAAACGATTTTTCCGGGGTGGACGTTTTTGCGTGTCCAGCTCATTTCAGAAACGTGGACGAGGCCTTCAATGCCGTCTTCAAGCTCAATGAATGCACCGTAATCGGTGATGTTGGTTACTTTTCCTTTGTAGATTTCGCCGACTTTGTATTTGTCAGCAACGGTCTGCCAAGGATCATTTTCCAACTGCTTCATGCCAAGGCTGATGCGTTGTGTGTCTTCGTTGAATTTGATAACCTGGACTTTAACCGTCTGGCCTAATGTTAAAACTTCTGCCGGATGGTTGATTCTCTTCCATGAAATGTCGGTTACATGCAGTAAACCGTCTACACCGCCCAAGTCAATGAATGCACCGTAATCTGTCAAATTCTTGACGATACCTTCCAGTACGGCGCCTTCTTTGATATTATCCATCAATTCTGCACGGGCAGAGGCTCTGGTTTCTTCAAGAACCACACGACGTGATACAACAATGTTGCCACGTATTTTATCCATCTTTAAAATCTGGAAAGGTTGGGAAATTCCCATTAAAGGCGTAATGTCTTTAATCGGGCGAATATCAATTTGTGAACCCGGCAAGAAGGCAATTGCACCGTTCAAATCAACGGTAAAGCCGCCTTTAACACGGCCGAAGATAATGCCGTTTACTCTTTCGTTGTTGTTCATCATCTTTTCAAGATCATGCCACACTTCTTCGCGACGTGCTTTTTCACGCGATAAGACAATGTTGCCGTCTTTGTCTTCGTATCTGTCAACCAAAACTTCTACGGTGTCGCCGACTTTTAATTCGTCATTTTTACCAAATTCACGAAGCGGAATGCGACCCTCAGATTTCAATCCGACATCAACTGTTGCATAATCATCCGTTAAACGAATGATGGTTCCTTTCATGACTGTGCCGACAATGCCTTTGCCGCCAAACTGTTCATTTAACAGTTCTTCAAAATTTTCAGTCATTTCCGGGATTTTTACTTCTGCAGTATTTGCCATTATATTATTTTTCAAAAATGCCAGACCCTCAACGGAGGCGGACTTGTGCATATACAATAACCTTTTTTCATACTGCACCATATGAAAACCGCTGTCTTATTAGCTTTAAATATCCGAAAAGTCAAGAAAAAATTCAACAGGTAAGGTATGGAGACGAAATTTTGCTAAACTTTGTACGGGAGTATTTTATAGATGTAGTCGCTGAGGCGATTGGGCAAAATGCTTCCAAGCCAGACGGCGAGCCGCATCGGCCAAGGAAAGGCTAT
>CALXTP010000021.1 GCA_944391435.1 uncultured Alphaproteobacteria bacterium
AAATGAATCAGAACTCTCTCCATTCAGCCAATGGAGAGAGTTTTTTTATTTATCTTTAGACAATACCAGCAAAAATATATGTCAGGCAATTTAATAATCCCAAGTCATAAACCACTGGTGCTTAGCCATCGGAGCCAAAATAAATCGTCGGTAACGTCAAAAACTTTTATTTTAAGCAAGTTTAAAATCCGGCTTTGGAGAAATGACAATCCCGAGACCTAACGAGATTCCAACTCATACAAACCATTGAAAAATAAAGACTTTTTCTCAAACGAGTTCGGAAAATTCTCCCAAAATGACATTTTCAAATTTACAACATTCGAACTCGGTTAAGTACTTAATTTATAAAGAAAAAAACGACAGTTTTTATACCTGCCGTTTGAAATGGTGATCCCAACGGGATTCGAACCCGTGTTGCAGCCTTGAGAGGGCCGCGTCCTAGGCCTCTAGACGATGGGACCGTCAGAAAACAGTTCTTTGATAATACAAATATTTTTAGATTGCAAGCTTTTTTCTATAACTCATATAAAATATCCGCACAAACTAGCTTTTATAAATATCTGCAGAGAAATCTCAAACTATCAACTCGGCTATTTCGCTGTCAATCTAATCCCGGATTAAACAGAGGCGGTATTCTTGATACCGCCTCTTCTTTACTATCTATTTTTTTCTCGCCGTAAAGCGGTCAACCACTGTTTGTATCATAATATACATCAACGGAATAACCACCAAGCCACACAGTGTTCCGACCAACATGCCGGAAAACACCGGAACCCCCACGGCAATACGCGAACCGGAACAAGCACCGGTTGCCCATACCAGCGGAGCCACACCGAGAATAAAAGTCAATGCCGTCATCAACACGGCTCTGAACCGCTCTTTCGTTCCCGTAACGGCCGCATCAATAATTGACGCACCCTTGGCATGTTCCTCTTTTGAAAACTCAACAATAAGAATAGCATTTTTGGCAGACAGCCCGACCAAAAGAACCAACCCCAGCTGAGCATAAATACTCAAAGGCAAATCCGTAATAAACATACCGATAAAAGCGCCAAGCATTGCCGTCATCACAGACAAAATAACTGACAGCGGAATCGTCCAGCTTTCATATTGCGCCACCAAGAAGAGATAGGCAAACAATATCGCCAAAGCCACCAAATATGCAATCTGCCCCTGGTTGCGTTTTTCTTGCAAGCTCATTCCGGACCATTCATACGCATATTTGTTAGACAACACTTCATCTGCCAATTTTTCTACTGCCTGCATCGCCGCACCGGAGCTGGAATTCTCTGCTGCCTGAATATTGATGGTAGCCGCAGCATATTGATTATATCTGTCAATAGCACGCGGCCGTGTAACACGGCGGATTTCTATCAAACTACCCATCGGAACCATATTTCCGGTATTGCTTTGAACATACAAATCTTTAATACTTTCCAGATTCTTACGATATTTCCAATCCGCCATAATCATAACTTTATTAGCTTGCGTACCAAAGTTAACATCGTTCACATACAAGGATCCGAGATATGTCTGTAATGTTGAATAAATATTCCCGATAGAAACATTCATCAACTCAGCCTTCTCACGGTTAATATCAAGATAGGCATGCGGTGTACTGGAAGTAAAAGTAGAATATGCCATATCAACTTCCGGCAATTTGTTTAATTCCACCAAAAACTTATTCAGAGTCCGCCCCAATTCATTCATATCAGAATTTTCAATAGACTGCAAACGAAGATCCATACTGTTGCTGTTGCCCAATCCTGGAATTGCCGGCATTTCAAACAACATGATATTAGCCTCGGTTATTCCCTGCATGGCCGCATTCAACCTCGCCCGGATATTAGAAGAATAATCCACAATATCCTCACGCTCAGCCCATGGCTTAAGCGCAATAACATTAAACCCGACGTTCTCCCCTTGCCCGGCCAAGATACTGAATCCGCGCAGGTTCATAACAGATTTAATTTTATCTTCCGACTTCATAATCGGACGTATCTGGTCAATAACATCCAATGTCCGTTGTCCCGCAGCACCTTCCGGCAGCTGAATGTTAGCCATAATGGCGCCTTGGTCTTCATCCGGTAAAAACGAAGATTTAATATGGGTTATTGAAAACAGGTTCAACGCAGCCAAAGCCAGTACAATTGCAACAATAACAACCATTTTGCGCCCGATAAAGGCAACCGCCTTAATATATTTGTTTTTTGTTGAATTGATAAACTGTTCAAAACGGAACAGCAAACCGGAAGACCTCGGCTCAATCGGTTTTAACAACGTTGCACACAATGCCGGACTCAAAGTCAGCGCATTTACACCGGAGAACAACACTGCAAAAGAAATAGCTATTGCAAATTGTTGATAAATACGCCCGGTAATTCCGCCCATAAACGCAATCGGCACAAAAATAGCCAACAAAACCAAAGTTGTTGCCACAACCGCCGATGACACTTGTTCCATAGCCTTTTCCGTAGCTTCTTTCGGCGGAAGATTCTCCGTCTGCATCAAATAAAGCACACGTTCCACCACCACAATAGCATCATCAACAACCAAGCCGATAGCTAAAATCAAACCAAACAAGGTCAATATATTCAGATTATACCCTAATGCCAGCATCACGGCAAACGTTGCTAACAAAGAAACCGGAATTGCAATAGACGGTATAAGAGTTGCCCGCCAGTTTTGCAAGAAAATATAACAAACAAACAAAACCAGCAAGAACGTCAAAAACAGGGTAAATACAACCTCTTCAATAGAAACACGGATAAATTCCGTCGCATCAAAGAAAACGTTAACGTCAAAATCTTCCGGATAATATTTTGACAAACGTTCCAATTCCGCTTTTACGGCATCCATCGCCTGCAAGGCATTGGCACCTGATAATTTATTAATCATAATGCCGACGTTAGGCTGCCCGTCAACGTCAGAAATCGTCAAATAGCTTTCCGGCCCGATTTCAACCTTGGCAATATCCTTTAAACGCACCAAACCGCCTTCTTCTTCGGTTCGGACGATAATATTTTCAAAATCCTTTGCCTCGTTTAAACGTCCCTTTGTTTCCAAAGAAAAAACAACTTTGCTCGTTCCATCGTTTGGCTCGGCCCCGACCGACCCCAAAGACGGCTGATAGTTCTGGCTCGTAATAGCCGCCTGAACTTCGCTTATGGATAAATTCAAAGCAGCCATTTTATCGGCATCAAGCCAAACGCGCATACTTAAGTCAGACCCCATAACATTAACATCACCAACGCCATATTGACGCCCCAGGTTGTTTTTAATGTTATTGGTAACATAGTTGTTTAAGAAATTTCTGTCATGTGTTCCGTTCGGAGAAACAGCTTGAAGAAACGCCAAAATTTCGGATGAACGTCTGGCCACGTTAACGCCACGTTCTTGCACTTCATCCGGCAAGCTGTTCAAAGCCTTATCAACACGGTTTTGGACTTTAACCTGCGCCAAATCCGGATCTGTACCGATTTCAAAACTGATATTCAATTCATAACGGCCGGAATTATACGAAGATGACTCCATATACATCATATTATCAACGCCGTTAACTTCTTTTTCAATCGGAATAGCCACCGTATTCGCCACTGTTTCCGCACTGGCCCCCGTATAGTCAGCTCTCACATAAACACTTGGAGGTGTAATTTCAGGATACATGGCTATCGGCAACATAAAAATAGCAATAAGGCCGGCCAAACTCATCACAATAGCAATAACCACTGCAAAACGAGGCCTCTCAATAAAGAACTTTGAAAACATAACTTAATTTCTCCCTATTTTTAAAATAGCTGCCTCTAATTAGCCGCTGCAATCTTAACTTCGGCTCCGGACCTCATCATTCTGTTTTGCTGCCCGCTGACAACCACTTTCTCACCGGCTTTCAAGCCTGAAGATATAACCTGCTTGCCGTCAAAAGCATCGCCGAGCACCACATTCCTGAGAACGGCCACATTATCATTATTGACAACATAAACTTGAGCCTGCTCGTCATTTTGAATAACGGCAACTTCAGGAATAACTACCCCTTTTTTCGGATTCGCCGACGTGATAAACATTTTAACATAAGCACCTGGTTTTAACAATCCTTTGTCATTATTGATATCAGCATATACCGCTACCGTAGCCGTACCCAGATTGACTTCGTTATTTGCAAAAACCTTAGTCAGTTTTTCTTTAAAAATTTCACCGCTGGCCAGCTCTATATTAACCACAAAGTCATTCAAATCACGTTCGCCGGCAGCTTGCATTTCCAAATATTCTTTATCTGTCAGGGAAAAAGCAATTCTTATCGGGTTAATTTGCACCACGCGAGCCAGTGTTTCTGCCGACGCATTAACATAATTGCCGACCGTAACATTTGTCTTTCCGATATATCCGTCAATATAAGCTTTAACTTCCGTATTATCCAAATCTATCTTAGCCAAATCTAATTGTGCCTGAGCTTGGGAAACAGCTGCTTTTGCCTGCAAATAAGCACTTTCTGCAGAATCATAGGTTGCCTTTGATGCAATATTTTTAGCTGTCAGTTGTTTTTGACGGTTGTAATCACGTTCCGTTTTGGTCAAGTTGGCCTTTGCGCTTTCTAATTGGGCTTTAGCCAGATTATAATTCGCCAAATATGTATCTTTATCAATAATAAACAGGGGATCGTCTTTTTTTACAAAGCTGCCTTCCACAAAATTAACTTTATCCAAACTGCCGCTGACTTTTGCAACAACATCAACGCTGTTAATAGCCTCAACCAGGGCGACATATGTTTTCGGATTGTTAATAACCTCTTCTTTTGCCTCTGCTACCGTAACGCTGACTTGAGGCATTTGCATCATTTCCGTTTTCTGTCCATAGAAGTGGCAACCGGCTATCACGGCAAGCAAACCGGCAACTCCTGCAAACAAATAACTTTTTTTCATAACTTTTATCCCCTCTTGAACATCGGTTTCAACAATTTTCACAATCTTTTCTTTTTGCATTTCCATCCTCTCTTACTTACCTTTTAAGACTTTCAAATAACAGCCCCAATCCCGTGCGCACCATATCAACCACATCAAAATTAGTCCGCTTACTTAACGAAGTAAAAACGATTCCATAGTACGTGGACATAATAACATGTTGAATCATATTAATATCCGTACCTTCTTTCAACAAGCCTTTTGCATTTAAATCTACCAAAACTTGGTTAACTTTTTCTAAATGAAAATTCTTAGTTAAGGCTAACGCCTTGTCCACGCGGTCTATGACAGCCTCAGACCATTCCATCTGGCACATAACAAACCTGTTAAATCTTGAAAACCGCAAATCTCTCTTTCCTGCATCTGCCCAAAGCACAAAATACTCCAACAGATTATCCAATGTATTGCCGTCCGGAACACTCGGCATCAATTCCTCTCTTTTGCGCCCGACATATTCCATAATCAGCGCCGCCACCAAATCAGCTTTATTTCTGAAATACCAATATACGGCACCTTTGGTAAAACCGGCTCTTGCCGCTATTTCATCAAAAGTAGCCTTAGCATATCCTTTTTCCGAAAAGACATCCAGTGC
Source organism: uncultured Alphaproteobacteria bacterium (assembly GCA_944391435.1). GTDB lineage: Bacteria > Pseudomonadota > Alphaproteobacteria > RF32 > CAG-239 > CAG-267. The sequence continues at coordinate 5,551 of CALXTP010000021.1, forward strand.
CGATTCCAAAACCGCTTGTCTGGTTTTCTCGGCATCTTCTTTGCATTTTCTAACCATTAAACCTCCAGATTTATAAATACATACCAATATGTATGTTACAAAACAACACTAAAGAACACTATATTTTCTTTCTTGTCAAGAGGATATTTAACAAATTATATTTTTTTATATAATGCCCGGATATCTTTTTTATTTACCTAGTTTTATACCGGAAAGTTCCGCACAAAAATTCTCATTATTCGGACTTGCAATATAAGCACCCGCCTTAATATCTTCATAGCTCTGCATATAAAACATCCGAAATTTCGTAAACTGTATTCCGTCCAAAGAATACGATGCAATATAATCATCGCCGACACGATTTAAGCGAAACCAAATTTCGCAAACATCATTTGTCAAATTAAAACCGGCCCAATCAGAATGTCCGCCGATTGTCAAAGATGAAGCCAACACATTACTTCCGCGATATTCGTTCATCAACGAAGCTTTAAACCAATTCCTTTCGTCTATGCGCATCATAACGCCACATTGTGAAAATTTATCCAACTCTCCAAATTTCCACTTTAGCGTCAGAAAAAAATCTCCCGATTGCCGGCAAAAAAAGAAATGCCCATCATCTTTTTTAAATCCCCGGTGCACGCTTTGCCAAAAATCAGTTCCCTGCCGGGCGTAAATAACCATCGCATCGTCTTCAAAGCGGACATTTTCCGGATCATTGAGCCACTCAAAATTTTCCAACGCTTCAAAATGCATCAAAAACCCCTCGTCTGTTCATCCGGCATACTGTTCAAAACCTCTTCCAAAGCTGGATTTTTCGTTTTGGGCGCAACAATTATCAAGTTAACAATTTCATCACCGGTGCTTGTTGCCGTTTTTATTCCTTTGCCTTTTATACGCAACTTCTCGCCGCTTGATGCATATGGCGGAATTTTAACATTAACCTTGCCGTCTATTGTCGGTACCGTAACTTTGGCACCTAAAATCGCCTCTTTAAAAGAAATAGGCAAATCCATAACAATATTCTTACCGTCCGCTTTAAAATAAGGATGTGATTTCACGCTGATTGTAATAAGAGCATCACCGTTAGAACCTCCGTTAATCCCGGAGTAGCCTTGTCCTTTCAGACGCAAAACTTGCCCATCCGTTGTTCCCGCCGGAATTTTGACATTAAGGCGTTTGCCTCCCATAATAATGCTTTTCTCTGCCCCTTTGGCCGCATCAAGAAAATCCACCGCCAGGGAATAAGCTGCATCTTGCCCTTTTTGCGCTCGCCTTGCACCAAAGCCGGCACTGTCAAATCCGCCGGAAGACCGTTCATTAAACCGGCTGAAAATATCTTCGCCGAATAAAGATGAAAAATCAAATCCGCTGCCACCACCAAAACCGTTTGTCGTATAAGTCCGATACGTCCCGTTTCCCTGGCGGAAAGCATCTTCATAATTTCCACCGCCAAAACCTCCGGCAAATCCCGTCGGCTTCCCGTCTGCATCTATTTCACCATTATCATATTTCTGCCGTTTTTCTTTATCACCCAATATATCGTATGCCGCAGAAACTTCCTTAAATTTCTCCGCTGCATTTTTATCGTCCTTATTTAAATCCGGATGGTATTTTCGCGCCAGTTTCCGATATTGGGACTTAATATCTGCTTCCGTCGCATTTTTTGCAACGCCTAAAACATCATAAAGACTTTTTACCATAACACATTCCCTTCATTATTTACATATAGGGAACGGCATATCAGATTGCAAGATTAACACAATCAAACGTTGCCCGCATAAACCCGTTATGATACAAATTGACTTCCCGCAAATAAGACGACCGCCCTTGCGCTACATCGGCACAATACAGTGATGCCAAAGGCGAAATTTCATCAACTCTGACATTTTTATATTGATAGGTCACAAAATTTTCCCCCTCGCCGACAACAAATACGTCATTTGCCGTAATCATACGAGCGCCACTGTTATCAAACACTGTCTCTTCCGCCAAAATGTCATGGGATACTCCTGCATTTCCAACATAATCGGAATCTCCCGTATTTTCGGTATAATAGCCGTCCTCAATCGGATTGGCATTTTCATCCATCAAAATATATTCCGTTGTACAAGCATTCATTATCCCGACAGCCAACATTAAAGCAAAAACTTTTTTCATAACATCCTCCTACTTTAATTCATTATATACTTCTTTGCCGGCCCGCTCCAAAATACGCATGATTTTCTGATTTTTTGCGCTGTTCGGGCGGGAATTATCCAATTTTTTTAACATGGAAACCAAATCTTGGTTAAATTTTTTATTACCGCGCAACGCATCAACATCCGGCACCAAATCAACATCTTTCATCTTATGATCGGTAACGACCTTGAGGGTAATAATATACTTGGCTTGATTATAGGCAGCAATCTGCGCATATGCTGGCAGCGCGAAACAAAACATAACCACAAAAAATACAATAAATTTTTTTACCATGGTATATTCTTTACAAACAAAATTTAACTTGCAAACCCATACTTATCATATATAACTTAATAAAGTCTAAAAATATCGTAATTTCAGGAGAAAGGCAGCACCATGGAAAAAAAGACCGTTTGGATATTGACAGACAATCGTATCGGAAGCAAACACCAGGCCGAAGGAATAGCAAATTGCCTGGATAAAGCGCAATTTAACATCATTTTTAAAGAACTCGCCTACACAAAAGCAGCAGCTTTGCCAAACTGGCTGCGCGGCCGGTCGCTGCTCGGCCTTACCCTGCCGTCCCAAAAACTCATTTGCCCGCCTTACCCTGATATTGTTCTTTCATCTTCCAGACGTACGGCCCCAGTCGCCCGTTACATAAAAAAGCAAAATCCGTCTGCCATTTTAATCCAGCTGGGGCACATTGGGCGCACAGGGCTAAAAGAATTTGATTTGGTTTACACTCCCGAACACGATAAAAACAAGTACCATGCCCCAAACATCCATTACACTATTGGCTGCCCCCATTTCGTAACTTCGGACAAATTAAGCGAAGCCCGCCAAAAATGGTACGATAAATTCTCCGATTTGCCCCGCCCGCTCACAGCCGTAATTATCGGCGGCGCCATAAAAAAGCGCCCTTTTTCCATACAAAACGCAGAAAATCTGGCTCTCGCCGTTAAATCATTAAAAGAAAAAGAAGGCGGCGGGCTGCTCATCACCACTTCACGACGTACCGGTGCGGATGCCGAACAAAAAATCATGTCCGTTTTGGATTCCTTTCCCCATTATGCATATCTTTGGGGATCAACCGACGAAAACCCTTATTTAGGCTTTTTGGCCTGTGCTGACAATATCGTCGTAACCGGAGATTCCGTTTCTATGTGCAGTGAAGCCACCGCAACGGGAAAAACACTTCGGATATTTACCGGTCAAAACTGGCTAACCCCTAAACACCTAAGATTTGTACAGTCTTTATATAATCACCGCCTCGCCTCTGATTTATGTTCAAACACGCTCGCGGCATCCGAACCGAACCTCATATTAAACACGGCTCAGGAAATTGCAAACGGGATTACCGACCTTTGCAACACTTAATCCTTTCCCGCCTGCTCCTTATTCAAAAAACGGCATTGTCGGCACAATTCTTCAGAAGTTTTGCAGACTTCAAGCAGCGCCATGATTTTTTCTAACATCTGCCAAACCCGGGTAATGTCTTTTGCCGATACGGATTTCTCCTTGCGGCAGATTTGTTGCAGTTCTCTATAAGGATTCTCCCCTGTTTGCCATTCCAAAAAAGACGCCCTTTTACATAAAATGTCATCTTCGCCGTCTTCTTTGTTTTTATATCCGTACGCCCGATAAATAGCCGTATTTAAAATCCTTCTGCCCGCTTCGTTGATATAATTAAAACCGGACATATTGTCTGTTGCATTTTGCCGAAATTTTACTGTTTTCCTCTTCGTATCTTTTTTCTCGGAAAGATTCTGTCTTTCGTTTAAAACCGCCCCGGTCAAACCCTGGCAATATTCCGCCAAACGCTCATAAATTTCAGCAGAATCCTTATCTGCCTCTTCAAAAAAACGCATTATGCAAATATGCCTGATTTGCTCATTTAATTGTTTTAAATACAAAACATCTTTATGCAAATACATATATAAACTCCACCCATCAATTATATCCCCACTATACAGAAAAATACAATTTTTGCAATACAAATAAAAAAATATCACTCAAAACAATAAAAAATATCGCATTTATCTTTTTTTACCACTCCTTAAACATAAAAGATTAAAATGCCAATAAAACATTACTCAAAAAAGGTCTGTTCAGATGAATACACAACAAAAACTCATTCAAACCGCCCAAAAACTGGTCGGGAAATTTCCGTTAAAAATAGCAGATAATACGGCCGGAGGCGTTGCTGCAGCATTAATAACCGCCAAAGGAAACATATACAGCGGCATATGCCTGAACACAAATTGCAGCATAGGTTTTTGCGCCGAAACGGCAGCCGTTGCAGAAATGTTAAAAAATCATGAAACATTGATTGATTATATCGTCGCCATCCATTACCGCCATAACCAAATTATAACCCCTTGCGGCCGTTGCCGCGAACTCCTGTTCCAAATCAACCCTGAAAATATAAACACGCGCATAATCACCAGTGAAACAGAAACGCTGCCCCTAAGAGAACTGCTGCCTTGCATATGGATGGAACACACTTAATCCCTCGCCATAGCATAAAATAGTCCTTATAACTGTCCGATAAAATATACAAATAATAGTTGCATATTTAAATTTTATAGCTATTATAAAGAAAACATTTAAAGGACGATAACCATGTCAGCATTTGCAAACCGTGTAATATCTATCTATAATCGTAAAACCAGTATGCGCCTGTCTACCGCCGAGTGGAATGCTCTTGACGCAATCTGCAAAAAAGAAAATATTAGCCGAAAACAACTTCTGGAACTCATTGATACCTGTAAAAGCACAGCCTCAGGGCTGACTTCTGCGGTACGCCTGTTTGCTTTAACCTATTTACGAACCTCTTATCAAAATCAAACCGCATCACTGGCCGATATTAAAACAAATGTTCTGCGTGAAGCCCTAAAGGCCATAATCTAAGTTTCTTTATAAAAATAACCTATTAAAAACCGGAACGCCTGCCACCGACATGGCCTTCATACCAGGCCGGATCGCCGTCTTTGCGCTCTTTAACTTTCACTTCCGCCGTTCTTTGTTTTTGATATTGCAAAATTTTTTCTGCCTTTAAGGCATCAGCCTGCCCGAAAAAACCGATACAATCACCTTCGTTTATCATAAAAAAGAAAGGCCTGTCCGCAACAAACTGCCGCACGAAATCTGTTGCTGCGCTTTCCTGATTTTGTTTTGCGTCTTCTGCATTATCCTGCCCGGAAACAATAACCTTTGTAATAAAAGTAGCCTTCGCTAAATGCGCATATGTATCAAAATCAATCATTTTTGCAAAATCGCGTGTCAATTCAAAGATTCGCCCAACTCCGAACAATTGATATAAACTTTTAACATCTCTTTTTGTAGATATAACCTCAAACTTCGGCACAAACAAATCTATCATAACCTGCTTTTCAAATCTTGGCCGCAAACGATAACTGCCGATATTCGCTGCAAACTTTTCTAAATCTGCACCTTCCTTTGGTAAATACAGTGTAATTCTGTCATTTTTTCCATAAGAAACAGCAACGACTTGCATAACCGCATCTTCATAATAATCGGCAGCCACCCGGCCATACATCATAGGAATTTCTCCCATGGAACCGTCCGCATTCTTAAAAACCTTAACTTTAGTCGCCGCATTATCAATAGGAAGAGCGACATTAAAGGACGCAATACCGATAACATAAAGTTCATCAGGGTTGACAGTCTTATCAAAAAAGGCCTCTTTAACTTCCCCATTTGTCTTTTCAAAAGCCCAGCCATTGGCCGTATCCAGTTTATTTTCCAGACTCCACACTTCAGCATTCAAAAAATCCTTGACAATCTGCCGATAATGCCTGCTGAACACATTACCCCACAAAGATATGTCCACCGCAGCATAATCCCGTTTTTGCATAAGATACGAATTAACTCGTTGGTTAATCATATTTAGCCTTAAAACAGAAAATATCTTAGAAAACTCAAGAAGCGCTTCGTCAACAACACCGTTTGCCAACATCAAAGACGAAACATAAAAAGTCAGCGGCGATAACGCAAAGTTTTGAAAATTTTGTGTTTTTTCATAATTAAACAACATTGATGCCAAACGCACCCCTTGGTTATTTCCTGCAAAATCAGAATATATTTCTTGCGCCGCTCCGCGTCCCTCTTTTTTATTTTTTACTATCCTTTTTTTTAATGTCGTTGTGCTTTTTTTAACCGGTCTTTCATCTTCAACCGTCTGATTTTTTTGCTCTAAATTTTTTGGTGTATCAGAAATATTTTCAGCCGAACCGCCCTCCATGACAAACCACCCCGGCGGAACATATTGTGCAAAACTCAATTTAACAGGAAACAATAAAAAAAAACAAAAAAAGCACCCGAAAATTCTAATATTTTTTATCATCTGCATCCCTCACATAGCCATCTTTTCTTTAACATAACAAACAAAGTTTAACGAAAAATTACATTAAATATAAAAAGGTATTGACAAAAGTCAAATTTTAGTTGATATTTATAAAAAAATCTACTTTTCTAATTAAAAAACAAAGAAGGAGTTAAAAAAATGGTTGAACTGACAAACAAAGTCATTTTTGTAAACAATCACAAAACAAGCATCCGTATGGCGAAACCAGAATGGGATGCCTTTGAAAGCATTTGCAACCAAGAAAACATTTCGCGAAACGAAATGATAGAAATGATTAACAAACACAAAAACGACAATCTGGGATTAACATGCTCCGTTCGTTTATTTTCTTTAATTTATTTTTATAAACTGCTTACGGCTAACCAAACATCAAACAACAATACCTCCACGCCGATTTTTGAAGCAATCCGTGAAATTTCATGATATGGCCATATAAAATTGTATTAACAACAAAAAATGTTCGCCATACGAAACCATCATATGGCGAACATTTTTCAACCTTGCCGCTTACTTGCTATTTATGTCCGAATAAACGCTCTTTTTCCGCCGCCAGGCATTTATTCTTTTTACACACATCTACCCCGCCATTGGCAACAGCTTCCGTATAGTAAGCAATTTTAAAATCAATTTTTTCCATATATCCTTGCAACTGTGCAAGTTTTTCTTCTAATTGCTTTTTTTGCTGTTTAAACAATTCAAGGCGTATGTCTACCGTTGAATCCCCTTTTTGGCACAAGTTAATATACTTTCTTATATCTTTAAGCTGCATACCGGTACCCTTTAGGCACTCAACAATAATAAGCCAGTCAACATCTTCATCATCAAAGACTCTCGCCCCCGATGAACCTTTTTTCACATACGGCAACAGCCCCTCTTTGTCATAATAACGCAAAGTATGTGCCGTTAATCCAAGTTTTTTGGCCACCTGGCCGATAGAATATCGCATTTTAAACTCCTTTGGAAAGCATTATATTTCAAAACCGGCAAATGTCAATCCAAAGCATAAACATAAAGCCGTCTCAAACTTGATTTTTTTACTCATACAAATTAACCACATTATCATTTTAAATATTGCTAAAAGTAAACCCCATACTATATTTTATATGAACACAGCAATCGCAAAAACCTCTTTACAAGAAAGGAGAACATCACCATGACAAAGATAATCGCCGCCGTATTTCTGGCCGCCGGACTGGCTCTCGGCGGATTTTTCCCTGGTTATTACTATTACCAGGCAAAACTAAACAATAATTCCGTTACCGTTAAAGGCCTATCAGAAATGGACGTTCGCGCTGACACGGCTATCTGGAAATTAAAATTTGTTATCACCGGCAATGAATTATCAACGGCACAGCAAAAAATAAACACTCAAGCCGCAGAGATCCGGAAATTTTTAACAGAGCAGGGTTTCAAAGAAAATGAAATCAAACTCGGCAGAATAGAAACAAACGATTTAATGGCCAACCCATATCGCAATAATGACGCCGACCGCTCGCGTTTCATCTTATCACAAACCATCACCGTCAAAACAAACAATGTTGATTTGGTTGAAAAATCCCTGCCGCAAACCGACAGTTTAATCGGCAAAGGCATAATTTTTGACAGTGCTTCTTATGAATACCCCGTTTCATATATTTTCACGCGTTTAAATGAGATAAAACCTCAAATGCTGGAACAGGCAACAAAAAATGCCAAAGAAGCCGCTTACGAATTTGCCAAAAGCTCAGAAAGCAAAGTTGGAAAAATCCGCCGAGCCAATCAAGGCGTTTTCTCCATACTTCCGCGTGAACAAAGCAACGGCAGCTACGAGTCGCAACAAATAGAAAAAACCGTCCGTGTTGTTTCAACCATTGAATTTTGGTTAGAATAACATAAATAACAAAGAAAAAGTAAGAGCGATGCCCAAACATCGCTCTTTTTTTATCTTTCTCAGACCCAAATCCCCCAAAGGCCTGCAACCACCAACAGCTCGCTGCAAAAAATTATGCCGAATAATAAAATATCGCAACAAGCTGGTTTTCCTTATGCAAAAACACAGTCTGTTAAACTTACATTATTCCGCAAAGCCGTATACAAAAAAGCCGGTCCCATCCACCGCTGACAACAGCAAAAGGGCTCCGGTTTTTCTTTTGGTCGGGACGAGAGGATTTGAACCTCCGACTTCTTGCACCCCATGCAAGCGCTCTACCAGGCTGAACTACGTCCCGACAACTCTTTCTCCTATATATCTGTACATTACAAAATGCAAGTAAAAATTATTCCCTATACATCTCATTTCACATTTTATCGGCATAACATCCGATAAAAAACGCTGCCCGCTAAAGATTTTCAAATTTTAACACCGCAAAAGCAATAAATATCCGCCAATAAATTTAGAATTCTAAATTAACTGCAAACCTCACGATTTAACTTCCCTCGTTGGCATGAAGCGGTATTGAGCCAACGCCTTGACATTCATTCCGGATAAAACTAGTTTTTTTGCAAAAAACAATAGATATCCACCTGTAAACTTGGAATTTTCTGTAAGGATTGTAATAAAAAAGAGCCGTCAAACCGGCTCTTCACATTATACTCAAGACAACTCTTTATGCAGAAACTTTGCCTGCAATAACCTTTTTAATTTTCTTTGCTTCTTCTGTTAACTTGCCGTCCGGGGTCGCCATCAAATAAGCATCCAAACCGCCTTTATGCTCAATAGAACGCAGCGTCTTGGCGCAAATTTTCAACTTATAAACCTTCCCCAATGCTTCGCTCAACAGGGAAACAACTTGCAGATTCGGCATAAAGCGACGACGGGTTCTGTTGTTAGCGTGGCTTACATTATTACCGCTCATAACGCCGGTGCCGGAAATTTCACATTTCTTAGCCATTTTTCTATCCTTTACTCAAAAACTTTTGCTCATACATACAAACATAATCCACAGAAGTCAAGCAAAATCTTCGCAAAAACTCAAAAAAAAGCTGGATTATTAAAAAAAAACATTGTATAAGCTTATCCGCAAAGCAATTTTGCAACCTGTACCCGTAGCTCAATTGGATAGAGTGTTGGCCTCCGACGCCAAAGGTTGCGAGTTCGAACCTCGCCGGGTGCACCATTCTTGTAATGCACAAAAAAGCGCCCATTAAAACAGAGTCGCAGATTTTATTCCGGACATCTGTTATATGCCAAAAAGCCGCCCCCATCTGGAGACGGCTTTTATCAATCAGCAATTTGCACAAAAATATGCGTTTCCGTATCATACAGCAAATGAAGAACCGAACAATTCCCGTTAGGAGTCTGAGCCAAACCCAAACCGCATTTCAGAGCGCTTAAGACTCCGGCATGACAAACTATCCCGATAACAAAATCGTCGCTTTTGACAATCATTTCCAAACAATGCAATACTCTGCCGAAAACCTCGCGTTTACTTTCGCCTTTCGGAAAACGGATATCCCAGTTTTCAAAATCAGGCCAGCAGATATTTTCAACAAAGGTATTGCCAAATTCAGCCCGTACATCGTCAAAAGTTTTTCCCTCTGCAACACCGAAATTCCCTTCCCGCAAATCTTGAAGAATGACAATCGGCAGTAACTGTTCGCTTTTTTGGGCAATTTTATTAGCTGTCTGCACTGCTCTGACAAGAGGAGAACAGTACAAAACCGTCATCCCCAGATGTTGAACTTTTTGTGCAAGTTCTTCAGCCTGCTTTTCTCCCGTTTCGTTCAAAGGAGCATCCAAACCACAGCCTTGCCATTTTGATTCCAGATTATAATCTGTTTGGCCGTGGCGAAAAACATACAAATTCTTTTCCATAAATTTAATTTAAAAATAATATCAAATCTCCCCAATTTTATCGATAAAATTTAATTATGCAACATTTTTCCTTGCCAATAACCAATCACAAAAAGAAACCCGCCGGACAAGCCGGCGGGTTTCTTTTTTGCTTTAACAATAAAAGCTATTTATTTAACAATTCGTCTGCCAATGCTTCTAATTGCTTAACATCTTCTTCTTTCATTGCAGATTTGATTGTAACCGTCGTATCGGCAAACGTAAGATTCTTCAATCCTTCCATCTCAGAACGCATTTTCTTCGCAGCCATAGGCGCCCATGACCCGTTTTCAACAAACGCAACTTTACGATTCTGATAATTTTTGCTCTTCAGGTGGGCAATAAAACTCTCCATACATGGGAAAATGCCGCCATCATACGTAACCGACGCCAGAACTAATCTGTCATAACGAAAAGCATCTTCCACGGCTTCTGCCATATCATCACGAGCCAAATCAGCAATTGCAACTTTCGGCGCACCTTTTGCTTCCAAAATTTCTTTAAGTTTTTCCGCTGCTTCTTTAGTATGCCCGTAAACCGAAGCATATGCAATAAATATGCCTTCATCTTCTGCGCGATAGCTGCTCCAAATATCATATTTATTGATATAATATCCCAGATTCTCCGTCAACATCGGACCGTGTAAGGCAAAAATTTTCTGAATATCAAGAGTAGCCGCCTTTTTAAGCAGTGCCTGCACTTGTACGCCATACTTGCCGACAATGTTAATATAATAACGCCGCGCTTCGCAATCCCACTCATCTTCAACATCAAGCGCGCCGAATTTACCAAAAGCATCTGCGGAAAACAGGATTTTTTCTTTTTTCTCATATGCAACCATGACTTCCGGCCAATGTACCATCGGTGCCATCACAAATGTCAGCGTATGGCTTCCCAAAGAAAGCTCATCGCCTTCATTCACCACAACTTTGCGCCCTTCCAAATCCAGCTTCTCAAAAAACTGAGGAATCATATTAAAAGCTTTTGGATTCGTCACAATCTTCGCCTGCTTATATTTATTAAGAAAATGCTCAATATTAGCGGCATGATCAGGCTCCAAATGCAAAACAACCAGATAATCCGGCTCTTTTCCGTTCAAAACTTCTTCCAAATTCTTAAACCATTCATCAGTTGCCCTCTTGTCCACCGTATCCATAACGGCAATTTTTTCATCCATAATCACATACGAATTATAAGATATTCCATCCGGAATAACATACTGCCCTTCAAACAAATCCAACGTTTTATCATCAGCACCGACATAATACACGCTTTCGGTCAACTTTTTATTCTGCATATTTTTTCTCCCTTAATCGTAAACACAGTTGTTATTGACTATTTAACCGTTCCCTCAATAATTGCAACAGCTTTTTTAAAAACCTCGTCTATGCTCAAATTTGAAGTATCCAATATATAAGCATCTTCCGCTGGTTTCATCGGGGCATCTTTCCGGTTTGCATCCCGTTCATCACGGGCCTCAACATCTCTCAAAACCGTTTCAAAATCCGTATCTATCCCACGTTCTTTAAACTCGGAAAACCGCCGCCGGGCCCGTACTTCCGAAGTTGCTGTAATAAAAAACTTAACATCCGCAGTGGGACAAATAACCGTACCCGTATCCCTTCCGTCATAAATAACGCCTTGGGCAGCTCTGCCGTCGGCAAAAGTAGGTTTTAGCGCAAATTTTTTTTGCATATCCAACAGCCTGCGCCGTACCCCCGGATAACTGGAAACAATAGATGCCGCCTGCCCTCCCCTGGCTGACCGAAATTCCTTATCCGAAGAAATTTCCATCATTTTTGCAAAAGTCAATTCTTCGGCTAATTTTTCCGCATACGGAACATCAGACAAATCTCTCCCGCTTCGCAACATCATTACACCGACGGCACGATAAACCATCCCCGTATCAAAATAAGCCAATTCGTATTTTTGTGCCAAACTCTGCGAAAGCGTCCCTTTGCCAGCGGCAGCCGGTCCGTCTACGGTAACAATCATAACCCTTTGTCCTCGTAAAATTGAAAATTTTATCTATTCTTTAACATATCTGCCTTAATATCATAGTATAAAATAACTTTATGCAAAGATAAAATAATGGCAAAAAACTTTCGTTTATACATACCGGAACCATTATTTCCGGAAAAAGTCATTACCCTTACTGAAGCGCAAACGCACTACCTGAAAAATGTTGTCAAAATAACCCGACAAGACCGCATATCTTGCTTTGACGGTCAAAACGGAGAATTTGCGGCAGAGCTGCTAAACATCAGCAAAAAAGACATATCTCTCCGCATAGCAAAACAACTCCGACCGCTGACAATCTGCCCCGATATCTGGTTGCTATTTGCCCCGCTAAAAAAAGACAAAACCGATTTTGTTATAGAAAAAGCCACCGAATTAGGCTGTCGCAAAATTATCCCGGTCATAACCGAACATACTAACACGACCAATATAAAAATTGAGCGTTACACAGCTCAAAGCATTGAAGCCGCCGAACAATGCCGGCGCACGGATTTGCCGGAAATAATTCCGCCGCAACCTTTAAGTACTCTGCTTGCCGGCTGGGATAAAACACGAACATTGTATTACATGGATGAAACCTTAAACAGCCCTGACTTCTACACCGTATTAAAAGGAAATTCCAATAAGCAGGCAGCCATACTCATCGGTCCGGAAGGCGGATTTTCTTCTGAAGAATTAAGCCGACTGCAAAATGCCCCCTATGCCAAAGGAGCAACCTTAGGCCCCAGGATTTTACGCGCTGAAACGGCCGTTGCCGCCGCTCTGTCTTGTTGGCAGCTCATTCAAGGAGATTGGAGTAATTAAATGAAAGTACTAATCGCAGACGATCACGAACTGTTTCTGAAAGGTTTGGAGTTTACCTTAAAAGAAAATCTGCCTAATCCAGAAATCATAACAGCCCAAAACTATAATGACATCTTTGTTGTTCTTGAACAGCAAAACGATTTTGACCTGATAATTACGGATTTGGCTATGCCCGGTGCTGCTTGGCTGCCGGCTTTAAACAAAATACATTCTAAGATACCGGAAACTCCGATTATCATCATTTCCGCCGTCTTTGACAAAGAAATTTTACAACAAACATTAGATATCGGCGTATCCGGATACATACCCAAAACTGCTTCAAACAATCTGATTATCAGCGCTATAAACCTTGTTTTGGCCGGAGGAGTATATATCCCGCATGAGCTATTATACTCTTCCAAAACAACCTCTGCCTTTTCAGACAATAAACTGCAGGAATACGATTCCCCTTTGAAAACCTTGGAAAAACTCGCCGAAAACACCCCTGAAACGCCACAAAAGGGCTTAACCGAACGCCAGATTGACATAGTCAAATGCATAGCAGAGGGATTGTCAAACAAACAGATTGCCTATAAGCTCCATTTGACTGAAGGAACCGTAAAAGTCCATATAACCGTCATTTTAAAAATCTTAAATGTCAAAAACCGCACCTCCGCCGTCATTGAAGCGGCAAAACGCGGCTACATCTCCGACAAAATCCCCAACAACTAGCCGACTGACGAGGAAAAAATGCCCAAAACCGCAAAAAATACCTATCCAGCTTATTTAACCGATATATACGGCTGGCTGTATTTTAATCCGAAATTATACAATTTCCTGGATAACTCTTTCCTGCTAAATTTCCTAACCTTGGGATACCACTATATTCTGTCAGAAGAAATTCGCAAAGAAATATCCCCGCACGCCCATATCCTGCAAATAGGCGCAACTTTGGGCGGACAAATAGAAAAAACTTATGCCGGATTAGGAATGTTGGGAACCTATACTCTTGTAGATATCATTCCGGAAATCCTTGAAAACTGCAGAGAAAAACATCTGGAACAGAAAATAACATTTGTTCACGCCAACGCTGCCAAACCGCTAAAAGGCGAATACGACACTGTTATTTGCTACATGTTATTACACGAATTGCCACCATTTACCCGCACCCGTGTCATAGATAATATTTTAAAAATACTCAAACCGGGAGGAAAAGCCGTTTTCATTGATTACCACAAACCGTCATCATACCATCCGCTGAAATATATAATCCGCGCCGCCAACCGGCTATATCAGCCGTTTGCTGAAAGCCTCTGGAAAGAAGCCATTCGTGGCATGGCAACTCACCCGGAAACATGCCGTTGGTCACAGCAAACATATTTTGGTGGCGTTTATCAAAAAGTCGTCGCCTCAAAAAATAATTAAATTACAAATACTTTACCATCTTAATCGTAGGAAGCTGCACACCCGCCATTTTCCAAACACCCTCAGGCTTGTTAGCAAACACAAAACCACATTTCAGATAAAAACCAACAGAAGGCCCTTCCTTTAGAGTACTTATCTCTACCCATGAAGCTTTCATCTTATATTTTTCGCTGATATATTCCAACAACTTTCTTCCGATTCCCTGTTTTTGGTAACGCGGATGCACATAGATTGCGCTGATATACAAACATTTTTCTTTTTCATCTATCCCAAGCAAATCAAGAAAGCCTTTAATTTCACCACTTTCTTCACATAAATAAACACTTCCGTCCTTCTGTATGTGATTTGCAAAAAAAGGATTTCCATCAGGTATAACAATGTTATCCAAAAAATTATCCGGTAAATACCCTCTGTAAGAGGTTTGGTACGTTTCTTTCCAAATTATTCCTAATGCCACAGCATCTTCAACCTTGGCTTTTCTGATTCTTAACATAAACATACTCCTTCTGCTTTAATAATCCTATGGGGGCAAAGAAATCTTTGCCCCCTTTCCATCATTTATTATTAAACTCGGCAATTAACCTTTGCGGATTAACGATAACCCCGATTCCTTTACGATAATCGCCGGTTTCCAAAGCTGTCGCAAAAAAATCTTCCGGTGTCAAATCAGTCTTCACACTTCGGCATAGCATAAACAACCCGCTCAACCAAAAATTCCCCAAGCCGGATGTTGCATTAAAGAAATACGAACCTATGGTATATTGGCACGGAACCGTTTGCCCATATCCGATAAAGCAAAGAGTATCCGGATTCTTTTTCTTATCATTACGTTTAGAAACAAAATGCACAACATAGTCATCAGGATTATCAACATCTCCATCCATTCTGCATTCAATATCCGTATAATCAGAGGGATACAAATGTTTATCAACAAATATTCCCAAACTTTCCGCCTGTTCAATTGCTGATTGCATATCTTCGGATAATTCTCCGAATAATTCATTCAAAACAACAACATCAATCCCGTTTTTTCCACTTTTTTTAAGCGTTTTGTGCAACTGACAAACTTTTCTTAGTGCCTCGGCAAACTGCGAAAAATCCTTATTAGCTGAATCAACTGCAAAATAATAAACCTTAGCTTTTGGCGCCACACCGCAATTTTTTCCGGATAACAAGGCAACATACCATCCCCCGTTTGCGTTTGCCCATGCATTTGCCGTGTCGCTTTTAAGACTGATATAATCGGCCAAACTGTCACGACATTCCAAATGCGGACGAAGAACACTTTGGCTGATAATCGCTGCATTTCTTCCCCTGCCATCAATTCCTGACTGATGAAGTTTACGAATACCCAACCCCGGATTTTTTCTCTTTTCTAAAAAAGCCTTCGGATTAAAATCTTTAGGCATTTTTGCTCCATCCTTCGGCCAAATTGTAAAATCGTCAAATGTTGCTTTAGAAACATCCAATCCAGATAAATCGGCAAAAGAAACATCAAAATTATTTATATGAATATACGAAGACCACCCCCAGGAGTGTTTCTCCCTGTAATTTACTAAATCCAAATCTTCCCGAAAATCAGGCCCACGAATACCATATCGTTCTGCCGTACTATATCCTAATTCTTCATGGCTAAACCAAATTTTCAATGGCGATGACAATTTTTTATTTTGCACAATATTCAAGGCTGCCGCCAAATCCCATCGTTCAGCCTTTGCCAAGTCATCCCAACTGTTAAAACCATATTCTTTGGCAACAATATGCTGCGCCTGCATCAAAGACAAATCCGTCTTGCCGCTAAAATACTTAGCCGCTAGTTCCACCTCTTTCTTATTCTTATTCCGAAAATCTTTTAAGAAGCATTTTGCTTCCAACCTAAAAACGTCAATATAATCAAACATTACATATTCCTTTCTTAACGGCCTATTTTATACGCCTGTCCGATTAGCATAAATAAACCGTCTTAAAAGAAATCTGTATTAAAATCACTCTGGCAATGTATCACTTCAGCGGACATCCCGGGCGCTTGCCTCACCACTGTTGAACTTATTACATGAAAAAATCGCATTTGTCAAAAACATTTTTCCAAAACAAAAAAAACGGTTGCCCCTGTTAAAGAAACAACCGCCGTCCATTTGCAAAAATTTAAAACATCAAGATTTAGCCACGCTGATTTTCTTAAACTTTTGCTTTTCCGTCGGAGTTTTCGGAATAGAAACCGTCAACACGCCATTGCTGTATTTAGCCGTTGTCGCTTCATAATCCAAATCCCACGGAAGTTGAATGGTACGCCGAAACGTACCGTATGAGATTTCAGAAAAATAATTATCTTTGAGCGTTTCCTCAGATTCGTTCCTTTTCTCACCACAAATACTCAAGTAACCATCCGCCGAAACCTTCAAATCTATATCTTTCCCTTCCATACCGGGAATTTCAGCGGTAACTTTGACGGCGTCCTTATTTTCAGTCACCTGAATTTTAGGCGATAAATCAGAATATTCCGAATTGGAACTATCCATAAAATTCCAAAAATAATTCATCAGGCTTCTGAAATCCGTCGGATTGTGAGAAACGGACAAATCATGGGCATTTTGCACAGAATTTGTTACCGCATTCCTCATCTCTCCCTCCTCAACTATTTTTCTTCCGTTTCCATAATCTCAATTTCATCAACTTCTTCTGCCGGTTTGGAACCGCAGCGGCATCCGGAAGCAGCCTTTGAACCTGCCGCAGATTTAGAACCCTGTTGAGACTTGTCGTTAGAAAATTTAGATTGAAAACTTTTCATTTTAACCTCCAAAATAAAATTTGCTAAAGCTCAAACCGCTTTTTTGCCGGAAGATTTACAAAGTCCGGATACATCAACGATTTAAGGTAAATTTATCAAAACTTACCCCTCAAAAATAATTCAATTTCAGAGAAATTTAAGCTAAACGAAAGGGCAGCCCTTACTGCCCTTTATATCTAAAACTCCGCCGTGATATGCCGCCCCATCTGTAAAAACTTATCCGTCCGTTGTTTTTTCAAATCATCGGAAGATAAAGTTTCCAAATCGCATATATGTTTTAAGATGGCTTCTTTCACCGAATTTAACGTTTGTTGCACATTACGATGGGCTCCGCCTAAAGGCTCTTTAATAATTTCATCTATAATGCCCAGTGCTTTCAAATCCTGCGCCGTCAACCGTAAAGCCTCAGTTGCTTCTTTGGTCTTATCACCGGATCTCCAAAGAATAGACGCACACCCCTCCGGAGAGATAACAGAATAAATAGAATGTTCCAACATCAGCACCCGGTTAGCCGTGGCAATGGCAATTGCCCCGCCGGAACCGCCTTCGCCGATAATCACGGAAATGACAGGAACTTTAACCTGCAGGCTTTTTTCAATAGATGTTGCAATCGCCTCAGCCTGACCGCGTGCTTCTGCATCAACTCCCGGATAAGCCCCTGCCGTATCCACAAAACTGATTAGCGGCAAATGAAACTTGTCGGCCAGTTCCATCATACGCTGGGCTTTGCGATATCCTTCCGGTTTAGCCATGCCGAAATTATACTTTATACGCGTTTCTAAATCAAACCCCTTCTCTTGCCCGACAACCACAACCGATTTACCGTCTATTTTTCCCAAACCGCAAACCATCGCCTCATCATCGGCAAAACATCTGTCGCCGGCCAATAAGGTAAAATCCTCAACAAAGGCTTTAATATAATCCAGGCAATGGGGACGCCCCGGATGTCTGGCAATTTGCGCTTTCTGCCATGCGGATAAATTCATATATGTCCTGTTAATATGTTGCCCCAGTTTGCGTTCAAGCCGCTTTATCTCCCTGGTGATATCCATATCTTCATCTTTAGCGAGAAATTTCAAATGCTCGATTTTCTCTTCAATTTCTAAAATATCTTTTTCAAAATCAAGCACAACCGCTGTTGAATCATTCATTTTTTATACCTTCAAAAATTAGAATCTCGCATCTTCTATAACACAAAATAAAAAAAATTCATCATATTTTTTTCATCTATACAACAAAGCCGCCTTTTTAGCACTGTTTTATTACAAAAATTTAGGTAATTAACTGTTTTTTTGTTTGCAAAATACCGCATACCGTTTACAATATGGAAAAATATATGGAGTAATACATTGTTAAACATTTCATTTTTCATCGCCGCTTTCTCAAGCATTTTTTGGTTGATATACGGTTTAAGCCTTACCCGCATGTCTGTTCAAAATATTGAGACGCTGTACCAAACCGTCTGCATAATTTTATTCCCGATTGCTCTCGTTTGGGGCATATTCTTCATTGTACGAAGCTATTTCGCCTCAAAAAACTCAGAAAACCGTATTATTGCCATACTGGAACAACTAAAAAAACAAACTGAAAACACGGAAACATTGGGTTGTGCATTATTAGCAGCCGAAAAAGAAATAAAAAACGGTTTCATTTTACGGGAATTTGATACTTTGATTGCCGATGCAAATGAAATCCTCGCTGAAATCATCAAACGCAGCAACTCAATATCCAGCGCCCAAATGGAACATCTTTGGTCGCGGACAGCAGGTGGCGAACGCTGGCTTATAGCTAAAACATTTATAGAAACATATAATTTTCAATCCGATTTTGCCACACATTTATTCCAGAGAGCACAAAAAGATTCCCTGCTGAAAGGAAGCATTTTAGAATTTCATACCCGTATTGCCAGTCTTTACCAGCTTATAAGCTCTTACGATTCCCAACGGGTATTTTATAATATCATCGCCACCGGAGCATTAGGCAAAACATACGAACTCATAACGCCTATTGCCGAAAAACTATCTGTAGAAACAAAAAAAGAGCCTTCCAAACCGACAGAGACCACGGCCATCCCGGCAAAAGAACCGCAAAAGGACTATTTTTTAACAGAAGAGCAGGATATTGCTTTCCCTTCATTTTTAAGTAAACCCGTTTCCCCCCGCCACCGGGAGCAGTCTGAAGCGCAACAGATAAAAGATGAGCGGAAAAAGACAGAAAAAGATACATCAGAAAGCGCAACAGATACAGCACCAAATATAGATGCCAGCCTGAAAATTATCCGCAATGAACTGCTGGCTCCGTCTTCTCCGGCAAAAACAAAACAACAACCAATCATAAAGTCATTTGCCAATACGCAAACGGCTTTACGCGGACTAAAAAAAGAACCCTCTTTTTCCATTCCGGAAACCGACGCATCAACGACCAAACCATCGGCACAATCCTCTTCTAAGAGGCCGGTTATATCCTTAGATGAACTAGAAAAAGAAATAAATGCATCGCCTGAAAACAGCTACGATGAATATGCCTATCCGTTCGGAGCATGGTCTGATGACAAGAAAAACAAATAGCCTATTGTTTTTGATAATATTCATCCTGCACTTAACCCTATTTGTAAATGATAGGAAAGCTTATGCAGAAACGATGAGCGCAACAACAGAAAAAAGCACCGTAACCCGGAAAGAAACTCAAAATAATCCGGAAAAACAGCCGGAGATAGTTATTACCTCATACATTTCATTAAACCAAAAACCAAAGTATGCCGAAGGCTTCACTCATTTTGACTATGTCAACCCCGAAGCCCCCAAAAAAGGACGAATTGTATTACCGGCATATGGCACCTTTGACAATTTTAACCCTTACATCTTCAAAGGAACAGCTTCAACGGAAGCCGTAGCGTTAACATTAGACAGTCTGGGCTACTCTCCCGCCGACGACACGGAAACGGTTTATCCCCTCCTGGCCGAAAAATTTGAAATACCCGCCGACAAAAGTTTTATCGGCTTTTTTATCAACCCGCAAGCCCGTTTTCATAACGGTACGCCAGTAACCGCCGACGATGTCGTGTTCAGTTTTAATGCCCTGATTAACAAAGGCTCTCCCGTTTACAAGTTTTATTACAGTGACGTAGATAGGGTAGAAAAAATATCCTCGCTTCACGTTCGTTTCTATTTTAAATCCGATGCCAAAAACAGGGAACTGCCAATTATTTTAAGTGCTCTCAAAATTTTTTCCGCCCGAGATTTCCAAAATAAGGCCTACGACAAACCAAGCCTGACACCGCCACTCGGCAACG
This sequence comes from uncultured Alphaproteobacteria bacterium, assembly GCA_944391435.1. Classification (GTDB taxonomy): domain Bacteria; phylum Pseudomonadota; class Alphaproteobacteria; order RF32; family CAG-239; genus CAG-267. Next base: position 26,237 of record CALXTP010000021.1, read on the forward strand.
GCCCTTATGAAGTCGCAGATTTTGAAGCCGGACGCTACGTTATTTTCAAAAGAAAAGCCGACTATTGGGGCAAAGACCTGCCTGTCCGCAAAGGCTTTTTCAATTTTGATGAAATCAAATACGACTATTATCAGGATACCACTGTATCACTGCAGGCATTATTCTCCGAAAATATAGATTTGCGATACGAATACATTGCCAAATCATGGGCAACCGGACACAACAACGATTTAGTTTATAAAGGAAAAATAAAAAAACAGGCTATCAAGCATAACCGTCCGGCAACCATTCAATTTTTTGCATTTAATACGCGCCGCACAAAGTTCAGCGACCCGCGTGTACGCCAGGCCATAGATTACGCTTTCAACTTTCCCTGGGCTGACAGAAATTTATTTTATAATCAATACAAACGCTTAAACAGCTTTTTTGCCAACACGCGTTTTGCCGCAACAGGACTCCCCGAAGGTCTGGAACTGGAAATCCTGCAATCGCTGAAAGATAAAATCCCGCCAGAAATTTTCACAACCCCGGTAGAACAAATCTTCCGCAACGATAATCTTTCAGACAGAGAAAACCTCAAAAAAGCCGTACAACTCCTAAACAGTGCCGGTTATAATTTTATAAACGAAAAAATGTGTAATCTGAAAACGGGAGAACCTTTGGAATTTGAAATAATCATAAATTCCGCCAACGGCAATTCTTTTACACGAGTTCTACTGCCTTTTATAGAAAATTTACGTAAAATCGGCATCAAGGCAACAACCAGAGTCTTAGAAATAAATACCTATAAAAACAAACTGGATAACTTTGATTTTGACATTATCGTCAGCGGATTCGGAGGACTTTATATGCCGGGTTCGGAACAAAAAGACTTGTGGGGCAGCAGAGCCGCAGACACTTTAGGCAGCAACAACATCATCGGCATCAAGAATTCCGCTGTTGATGAACTCGTACAAAAATTGATAGAAACAGAAGATAACAGCCTCTATACCGCTTATGTACGTGCGCTTGACCGTGTATTGCTGTTTAACCATTACGTCATCTTTAACTGGTATTCAGACAGCGATAGAATTGCCTACTGGGACAAATTTGCATTCCCCGAAAACAATTCCAGCATCGGCATAGATATTAACACCTGGTGGATAAAGGATTAAACAAATATGCGTACATACATCATAAAAAGGCTTTTGCTAATTCCGATAACACTGTTTGGCATATTACTGATTAACTTTGCCATCATTCAACTGGCTCCGGGTGGACCGGTTGAATATATGCTTGCCCAATACAAAGGGTTAAACACCAGCGCCACCGGCAATATAAACGGCGGCATGCCAAATTTAAACGAACAGAAATATCAGGGAGCCAAAGGAGTCCCGGACGATTTGGTTAAAGAACTGAAAAAACAGTTTGGCTTTGACAAACCCGTTCATGAACGTTTTATCAAAATGTTAAAAGACTACCTTTCTTTTGACTTCGGAAAAAGTTATTACAAAGATAAAACCGTCTTGGAACTAATAAAGGAAAGATTGCCCGTATCAGTTTCCCTAGGCCTGTGGTCAACGCTGATTATTTACCTTATAGCCATTCCGCTGGGCATAAAAAAAGCCCAAAAAGACGGAGAAGAATTTGATGTTGTCAGCTCCTTTATTATTTTCATAGGTTCTGCCATTCCCGTCTTTTTGTTTGCCGTCCTTTTAATCGTTTTGTTCGCCGGCGGCATATATTTTCAGATTTTCCCATTAAAGGGTCTAACCTCGGATGGCTGGGATAATTTTACATTTTGGCACAAAATCGGAGACTATTTCTGGCACTTGACACTCCCGACAATATGCATCGTCATAGGTGGAATAGCCTCTTTGACCATGCTGACTAAAAATTCTTTTATAGATGAACTCAGCAAGCAATACGTTTTAACGGCTCGTGCCAAAGGACTGTCAGAAAACCGCATTCTCTATCATCACGTTTTCCGCAACGCCATGATGATTATCATTGCAGGTCTCCCGGGTCTGTTAATGAAGATTCTTTTTACCGGTTCGCTGCTAATTGAAATCATTTTCAGCTTAAATGGCATAGGGTTATTAGGCTATGAGGCCATCATGACGCGAGATTATCCCGTCATTTTCGGCACCCTTTATATTTTCGCTCTGTTAGGACTGGTATTGAAATTGCTGGGTGATTTGACTTATTCTCTGATTGACCCTCGCGTAAACTTTGATAAAATTTAAACAATTTTCAACAGCTGCAAAAAAAGCGATGCCAGACGACACCGCTTTTATTAAAATAAGAAATTTTTACCGAAGGTTAGATTTCCCCGACATACATTCCCATATCAATCGCCGCTTTGACATAAACGCTGTTTTTATTCAGCAGCGTTGTCCCGGCTTCAACCACCTTTGTAAGCGGATGCGTAACCAGTTTATCGCCGTTCAAAGCAACCATAACATCTGTATGACCATCTTTCAACAATTCAACGGCTTTGGCACCGAAAGCACAAGCCAACGCACGGTCAAATGCTGTCGGATCGCCGGCACGTTGTACATGGCCTAACTTGGTAACACGCGTCTGAAACTCTGAATATTTTGCATTTATCGCAGCGCTCAAATATTCACCGATACCGCCGTTGATTTTTTCGCCGATAAGATTCTTGGTATTAGAAACCATTTCGCCCTTTTCGGTATGCACACCCTCAGAAACAACGATAACAGCATGATTACGGCCATTAGCTTTAATGCTTTTTAATTTGTTGATAATACCATCAATTTTATACGGGATTTCCGGAACCAGACAAACATCGGCAAATCCGGCCACCGCCGAATGCATAGCCAAATGTCCGGCATCACGTCCCATAACTTCCAAAATAAGAGCCCTTTGATGCGAACGGGCCGTTTTCCACAACGCATCTATGGCATTAACGCATACCTGGCAGGCAGAATTAAAACCGACCGAATATTCGGTTAAGGGTGTATCATTGTCTATGGTTTTGGGAATACCTACCATTTTAACGCCTGCCTTATGGCAATAATTGCTGACGATATTCATACTTCCGTCGCCACCAACCACAACAACGGCATCAAGGCCCAATTCGGCAACTCCCTGCCCAAAGCGTTCGGAAACCGCCGCCTGAGATTCCATTTTCACGCCTTTATTCAACGAGCCGAGATAAGAACCGGCCAAACGGGGCCAAGGTGTATCCGAAAAATTGCGTTCCGTCAAGATTTCATACGAAAGCGGTTTTTCCGTAACACCATCCGTACCGTTATGGATGCCGTAAACTTCCCAACCGTACTTTGCTGCCGAATTAACAACAGCCATCACAACGGCATTCAACCCGGCACAATCGCCACCGCTTGTTAAAATACCAATTTTTTGAATTTTTGTCATATTTTTTTCCTACATTACTAAATTTCGCTGACAGAAAAATATCTGCATAAATTGCGTATGACCAGCACAATTTTGTATTTTTTCACTAATTTTTTTAAATTTTCTTAAAACCGCTTGATTTTTTATAAAAATTACTGTATACTTCACAAAAAATAATAAAGGTTGAAAAACAGCCTAACTTTACTTTTGGAGCAAATTCTATGGCAAACATCAATTCTTTTAACAATCTTCAAGTCCAACTCTGTGAACTAAAGCTGGAAGAAAGGAGAGTTAAATCTGATATTTCTAAACTGGTAAAAAATAAACAGATGATAGATTTTTATCAAGCTCAAAAATTAAACAGCCAGAAAAATAATTTAAAAAACAAAATACAAAAAATTGAAACATTGATAAACCCGAATATCATCGCTTAATTTTCTCGGTTATACCTAAACGGGAAGAGGCAGGTAGTATTTATGAAAAGCAGCAGATTCACTTCTATAATCATTATAACATCTGCTGCTTTTATTTTATGTGCCGCCATCTATCTGCTCTTTATATACAAAACAGATTATCTTAAAATTTTCGTTGTCTATTACAAGCCGGCGCCGTTAATCAAAACTGAAATATTTGAACCAATACAAGCAGGACGAGCAGTTGCGGAAACCCCCTCACGTAAAGGGACTTTTACGTCCGAAGAAATTTCATGGCTCAACAACAACATGATTGGCGATGACACCAATGAAAACATATCTGAACTAAATCGTTACTTTTCGGAGCTCACTGCCCTGTATTGGATATGGAAAAATACCAATTCTCCTTTCGTCGGAATGTTTCACTACCGTCGTTTTTTAAGCATTAACGACAACGCCCGCTATCCGATGCTGCAATTTCCTTCCATGCGCTTTCGGCATTTAGGTATCAATCACCTAAAAGGCTTTGCCGATAAATTCTTGCATGAACTGGAACTTGAAAAAAAATATATTTTGCCTTGGTTTGCTACACATGACATTCTTGTTTCCGAACCCATTAAAGTAACTCCATATGAACAATATAAACAAGAGCATGTCATATCTGATTTGAATCTGGCTCTGGATATAATCAAACAAAAATACCCGTTTATGTACAATTCTGCAGTCAAAACGCTGCATGATGATTTTGGTTTTTATCCTACCAATATGTTCATTACCCGTCGGGAAATACTAGATAACTATGCCTCCTGGCTCTTCAGCATACTATTACCGCTCTACAACCGGCTCAAAGACGAATTAAAACAAAGAAACACCGAACAAAAACTGGCCTTTGCCTACCTTGCTGAAAGGCTGTTTACCGTATATCTGCGCTATGAACAAGAATATCACGGCCTGCGAATCAAAGAATTTCCGTTCGCATTGGCCTCTGACTTTTTCAACCCGCCGCCTGGTGCGCCTTTCATTATACTTAAAACACCCCAATGGCAAGATATTTTCATTGATCAAAAAAACGGCAATATTTGCAGTTTTAACAATTCTTACCGCAATTGCGGAAAGTTTCGCTTTTTACCGCAAAACCGGCTGGAAGTAACCTGGGATAACGGGGGAAAATCTTTTTTCTTTCATACCTCCGACAACATTTTTGAACTTGAAAAATAA
>CALXTP010000022.1 GCA_944391435.1 uncultured Alphaproteobacteria bacterium
CAAGCTTTGCGCAAGAGCAAGGATTTTGACATTTCCGACCGGATTAAGCTGGCTTATTCTTCTGAAAACGCCACGGTCAAAACGGCCATTTCCGAATATGCCGATTATATCAAAGAGCAGGTTTTGGCGCTGGAGATTGCCGAAAACGGCAATTTATCAACGCCAACAATTGATGAACTCGGCGGCGCGGAAGTTCGTTTTGATGTTGTTAAAGCAGCATAAGCCGTCTTAAAGCAATTTACCGCAAGCGAAAGGGAGTCAGTTGACTCCCTTAAGTTTTTTGGTATCCGGATTTCCAGTTAGCAATTTTTTAGCTAGCGGTCTTTTTGTTTTTCGGCAATTATTGACTGATAAATATTGTTTATCCGCTGCTCTCGTTGTCTGGGTATCAAAAAATTTTTTATGGCACGGGCGGCGGTATAATTTTCCGGTATATCAAAAGCTATTCTGCCGCGCGTTTCGCGAATATTCATTGCTTCCAGCATTTCAGGCGGCATCCCCTCAAAAGCTTTCTCTACATCAGACTTATTTAAATGCGGCGCTATACGATATTCAAAAGTAACCGAATCGCCGTTATGTTTGAGATGATATATCATGCCTAATTTTTGTTTTGCGTATTTATATATCTCCAAACTATTACGTTCGCTATATTGCCTGGTTTCGGCCCGATATGTATGTTCAACAACCGTACCTAATAATGAGGCATGCTTTTCTACCGGCTGATGCTTATAGCCGTTGAACACATTATGTTTAAATTTTCGTTGCTGTTCGTCAGGTAGACCTGATATATCCAGTTTTGGGGTGCCGCAGCAATAATAAAATCTGTTTCTATCCAGCAATTCATAAAAATCACGATTTACCCCGTGCGGCAATATTCCTTCTTTTTGCAGATTCCAACTCCACATTGGTCCACCTTGGTCATAATAATGCGTTCCTTCATGCACCATAGTGCATAGACTGCTGTCATACTCCTCATTGCATATTTTTATCCCTTTATATGTCGTCTTTCCATTAGAAGGCATTTTTTCTATTTCTACCGGTGCCAGGCAGGCTTCAAAAACTTTGTAATCCGGCAAGGTATAATTATGTTCCAACATGACATTGTTGACATCCCGGCACATTTGTCGACGAGCCCCCATCTCAACAGCAATGGCCGCACAATCAATATCACCCAACTCTGCCAGATGTTTGCCGACTGCCCTCCCTTTTGCAATGATTGCCGAATATATTTCCGGTTCTATCCGATAATTTTGGTATAGCTTGGCAAATTGCTCCTGACATTGATCCGTGAAATAATTGCGACAAACCTGATTGTTTGAAATATCCTTTTCTTTTTCGGCAAAATCCTGCAGCGTTATTTTCTTTTCTTGCAGTTGCTTTTGATAATCCTGCGACATTACAGATTTAAATTCTTTGCTGATTACATATTTTTCCAGCGCATCAAAAAGTTTTAACCAATCTTTTGAGCTCCAAGAATGAATATCCTGTGTGCTTAAATTTTTTACCCATTGTTTAAACTCATTTATTCCGTTAATCGCCTGAATTTCCAATATTTTTTCCATCATTAATAGTCTCTGCCTAGTTGTATACTATTGAAATAATATCACAAAATTACAGCATAGGCAAATAAAAAATCCAACGCATTTCGGGATTAAGCATATTTCAGGGCATCAAGCGCGCCTTGCAGGATATAAGCGGCAGCGGCAGCGTCCAAAACTTTGGCGCGTTTTTTGCGCGAAAGGTCCGCCTCTTTGATTAAAAAATTTTCCATTGCCGATGATGACAGCCGCTCATCCCAAAAGAGAATCGGCAGGGCAATATTTTCAGACAATACTGCGGCAAATTTGCGCACCTCTGCCGCAATTTCCCCTTCTCCGCCGTTCATTTGCAGCGGCAGCCCCAAAACGATGCCGCCGATTTCCTTTTCGGCAATGATGTTTCTTAACTCGGCTAAATCTTCTTTTAGCGTACGGCGATGTAAAATTTTATACGGCGTAGCAACCAGGCATAACAAATCCGAAACGGCCAGCCCCATCCGCTTTGAACCGTAATCTATGCCCATTAAGGCAAGGCGCGGCGGAATTTTATTTTTAAATTCTTGTATATCCATTTCTTTTCCTTTATATTTGCATCCTAACACAAAAAAAAATTGATGTAAACAGTTGATTGTTAGGAGAAAATAAAGATATATTATTTTATGGTCTTGGCATAACAAAGTTGGGAAATTTTATGTGGAAGAAGCTGCTATCTTTTATTGTCGGAATCGGGCTTGCGTGCGGGGCGGCGCAGGCTTATGCCAAGAGTGTTGACGAACAACGGCAGGAATGGGATGAATGGCTGGAGCAACTCAAAGATGAGATGATTGAAAGAGGAGTCTCCAAGAAGACCATTAAAAATGCTTATAAAGATGATTATTTTCATGAAATTAAAGAAGTAGAAATACAAGATAAAAAACAGGCCGAATTTATTTTGACATCGGATAAATACATCAATCGCCTGGTTACTGCGGAAAAGGTAAAAACGGCGCGTGAAAAATATCAAAAACTTAAACCAAAATATCAAAAAATCAGCGAAAAGTACGGTGTCCCCTTAAATTATCTGATTGCGTTTTGGGGCGTTGAAACGCATTTCGGCTATAATAAAGGAAAGTACCACATCATTGACGGATTGACAAACCTCAGCTATAAGAATCGGCGAGCTGCATTTTTTAAACAGGAATTGTATCATGTCCTGAAAATTATGGATACTTACGGACTAGACGGGGATAAGATGCTCGGCTCCTGGGCCGGCGCAATGGGACATTTCCAGTTTATGCCGTCAACATACAATGCTTATGCCATTGATCAGGACGGCGATGGTGTAGCGGATATTTGGGACAGTTTTGACGACGCTATTGCCTCGGCAGCCAATTATCTTTCGCAACTCGGCTGGAAAGCTGATGAACCGTGGGGGCAGGAAGTCAAACTGCCATGGAATTTTGATTATAACCTTATCGGAAACAAAAAGTACAAGACTGTCCGCGAATGGAAAAAAATCGGTATCGTCAGTGCCGACGGCAAAGGGATACGGTTGCCCAACGGTGCGGCAGCTGCCGTTATTTTGCCGGACGGACGGCGAGGAAGGGCTTATCTGACGCTAAGCAACTTCCGCCGGATTATGATTTGGAACCGTTCGGTCAATTATGCGCTGGCTATTACCAGGCTTGCCGACTATACCGGCAATAAACAGAAATTTGTACCGCTTAAAGAAAAAACGTATTATAAACTGACAGATGAGGACATTATGACCGTCCAACAGTTTGCCAACAAGATTTTGAAAACTAACTTAAAAGAAGACGGCCTTATGGGAAGCAAAACGGCGGCAGCAGTCAAAAAACTGCAGAAAAAATGGAAACTGCCGCAAGACGGCATGCCGGACTATCTGTTGCTCAGCAAAATCAGACGCTACAAATCCCGCGCGGATTTTATGACACCACTGCAACCGAAAAAGCCGCAGCGGCCAAGGGGGTAACAACTTTAAGCCCGATTCAACAAATCAAAAAGGAAGCCATAACAGCTTCCTTTTTGATTTCACTTTATGGAAAACGAAATTATCCTTTCCGTCCGCTCTGGCAGCTTTCCGATAAGAATGTCGGGCTTGCGCTTATACAGGGTAACGCCCGTTTCTATATAGCTATGCCAATCCCATTCGAGTTCTGACATACGTTTCCTTAAAACGCCGTCCAATTTACCTCTGAATTCACGCATATCGGCTTCAAATTCCCGTTGTGTCGGCGGGCAGACATAGTCTTTACGCTCCTTTAATTCGCTCCACCCTCCAGCATAATAGCCATAACTTCCACTAGCATTCAATTCCATCGCCTTTACGGTATAGTCTTGCAGGGAAAATTTAAAACCGACTTCTGCCTTTATGGTACTATAATCTGTACCCCAAGATCTTTTTGCTCTCTTCATTTTTAATGGGACAGTTATGCACTTATTCAAGTCAAGGGATATATGGTCATGATATACGGAAAAATCTTCACAGATGTAGCAATAATAATCGCCGATATAGATAATGGCATAAAAACCATAAATTTTAATAACATATCCATATCTCCCGCAACTATATTGCTGCAGTATGACATTTTCCAGATAATAAAAATCATACAACCGCAACTCAAAGTTCTGAGCACCGAAAATTTGACAAAAAGCAGCCTCAGCTTCCTGAGGAGAAAAAACGGGACGCCCTAAGTTCACCCCGACGCACGCACGCCAGTTTTCTTTCTCTCTTGAAAGGTCAAGAGCACATCCATGCTGTCCTTCTTCAATTCCTCTTTTATCCTCAAAAACCCAATTACCTTCACCCAATCCAGGCTTATAGGCGCGATAAGTTCCATGTGTCCGATTATAGGCATTTTTTTCGCACACCGGTGCCATGATTTCCCGAACCCGGCTTTCCGCCAACGGTTCTTTCAGCTCTGGTACTAAGGGATTCAGTTTTGACGTTTGAGGATAAAAACACGTTTTGAAAAAACGGCTCACGTTTGATAAAAATTTTGTTTCCATAAAAAATAAGGTTTAAGTTAATAATTGAGTAAATAATGATTTTACGCCTAATAATATCAGACAATTTTCTTCTTTTGTCAATCTTTTTCTCAAAGAACTTTGCTCAAGACGGCCGTTTTATCTGCCGGCTTGTCCGGCGATACGATGATGGCGCGGCGCACAAGTGCTTTTACTTCGGCAATTATATCTTCGTCTTCGGCATGGATATAGCATAATGGCGTTTTGACATCTACCTTATTTCCCATTTGACAAAAAGATGTAAATCCGGTTGTATGATTGACGTTTTGCTCCGGACGGGTGCGCCCGCCGCCAAGCATGATGACGCCAAGGCCGATTTGGCGCGTGTCAATTTGTGAAACATAGCCCGGCGTTTCGGCGTATACCGGTTTGATATACGGCGCTTTTTTCCTTTGGGCAGAGAAGTTTTCAACCATTTTTTTATCCGCCCCCAGAGCCACCGCCATACGCACAAAATGTTCATAAGCCGAGCCGGAAGAAATGCTGTTCCGCAACATTTTTTTTGCCTCTTTATTATCCTTTGCACGGCCGCAATTTACCAGCAGCTCTGTACATAAGGCAATAGTTACTTCTTCCAGCCGTTTATCTGCCTTTTTTCCTTGCAGAAAATCTATGGCTTCTTCCACTTCCAAAGCATTGCCGACGGTCGTACCCAAAACGCTGTCCATGTCGGTCAGCAGGGCCGTGGTTTTGGTGCCGGCGCCATTGGCAACACTGACGATTGACCGCGCCAGTTCTTGCGCACGGCTTATATTTTCCATAAACGCCCCGTTGCCGCATTTGATGTCCATAACCAGATATTGCAAACCTGCCGCCAGCTTTTTGGCCAAAATTGATGCGGTTATCAGCGGAATGGATTCCACGGTTGCACATACGTCGCGGATAGCATATAATTTTTTATCGGCGGGAGCCAAATCTGCTGTCTGACCGATAATTGCACAACCGACTTCCCTGACTACTTTTTTGAACGTATCTATATCAACGCCGGTTTGATAACCGCTAAGAGAATCTAATTTATCCAACGTACCTCCGGTATGCCCCAACCCGCGGCCGGCAATCATCGGCACATATACGCCACAGGCCGCCAGCATGGGTGCCAGCATTAAACTAACCTTATCACCGACACCTCCCGTGGAATGTTTATCCACAATCGGTTTTTCCCCGAGCTCCGGCCATTCCAATCTTTCCCCGGAATCCCGCATAGCCAACGTTAAAGCCAAAGTTTCATCTTTGCCGAACCCATTTAAATAAACCGCCATGGTAAACGAGGCTGCCTGGACATCGGCAATTTGCCCCGTGCTTATGCCCTGAATGAAAAAACGGATTTCCTCTGTTGTCAACTCTTGTTTATCACGGACTTTTCTGATAATTTCCTGTGGCAGCATTTTTTTACTCCATTTCTTTGATAAATTCTGATATCAGGCGGGTCATTTTTGCCGCTGCTTTATCTGCTTCTGCCAGCGTTTCCCTATGGGAGGGCGTGTTAGACATCAACCCGGCAGCATAGTTGGTAATAACGGATACGCCCAGTACATCCATGCCGCAATGCGCGGCGGCGATAACCTCGGGAACGGTTGACATGCCTACGGCATCCGCCCCCCATTGCGCAAAAGCTTTTACCTCAGCGGCCGTTTCAAAATTCGGCCCCAAAACCATCAAGTAGACGCCCTCGGCAAGATTTATATTGTTCTTGGCCGCAACTTCTTTACATTTCCGGCGCAAACTTTCCGTGTATGCGCCATTCATTGCCGGAAAACGCGGACCGTATTTTTCATTATTGGGGCCAACCAAAGGGTTTTTGCCGCTAAAATTTATATGGTCGTTAATCAGCATTAAAGTTCCCGGAGGCATATCCTGCCGCAAAGAACCGGCGGCATTGGTTACAATCAGGCGGCTAATGCCCAAATCTTTCAACAGGTGGATAACATCGGCAATAACCGCCGGGTCGTGCCCTTCATATAAATGAAAGCGCCCGTTCAGGCACAGCAGTTCCTTATCGCCGAGGTAGCCGTGCAGCAATTCCCCTTTATGCCCTTGCACCGTGCTTTCGGGAAAACCCGGAATATTTTTATATTCCAGGCTGCTTAGGCGGCTCATCCCGCCGACAAAACCGCCCAGCCCGGTGCCTAAAATAACGGCTGTTTCCGGATGATGCAAAGGCAAATTCTTTCGGATAAACTCTTTTGCTTTCTCCAACATTTATACCTCCTTTGCCAGTGTTGCATTAAAAACCTGAGGCAATAATTCTTGCAACCGGTATTCGGCTTTTATGCCATCTTCATCTGCCAGATATATTATTGCGCCCTTTTCGGCAAATTCGGCTATTCTCTGTAAACAGGCGCCGCAAGGGCATACCAGCTCTTTTCCGCCGGCCATAACCAGAACGGCTTTTATTTTTCTTTCTCCTCCGGCAACCATTGCGGCAATAGCACCGGCTTCGGCACATGTTCCGCACGGAAATGAAATATTTTCCACATTACATGATGCATAAATTTTTTCTTCTGCCGTCATCAGCGCCGCACCGACTTTATAACCAGAATATGGCGCATACGCATTGTTCCGGGCGGCGGCGGCTTTTTCGTAAAGTTGACTTTTTATATCCATTTTGTCGTTCTCCGATAAATTTAGAAAAAATTATGTGAATATTATCGTTTCGTTAATTTTTTATAATATACAATGATAAAAAAATTTAGCAAAGCTTATTTTTATTTAGGAGAAAATCGTGCTAAAAAAAATTCTCGTAGGTATCTTCTGCTTTATCATTTTAGCGGTTACCGGAGCCGGCATTTATATCTATACCCTTGATTGGAACAAGCATAAGGCCGTTGTTGCCCAGCGCCTTTCGCAGATTACGGGGCTGCGCGCCGTTATTGACGGAAATCTGAATGTCAAACTGTTCCCCTCTCCTAAATTTACGGCAGGAAAAGTTAAATTTCTTAAATCCAGCGGCGGAAGAGACCCCCTGATTGAAATTGACACCGTTGAGGCCAATGTTGACCTGATGCCGCTGTTGAACGACAGCTTTATTATCCGTTCCATGAACCTCAGAAACGCCAAAGCCCATATCATTGTTGATGAAAAAGGCGTTTTGAACTGGAAAGGGGTCGGCAATAATTCCAGCAGCAAATCCGGGAATATGGAAGTTTCTTTTAACGACGTCAACCTGAGCGGCGCGGTTATCAGTTATGATAATATGGTGACGAAAGATAAGTTTGAAATCCCCAACATTACCGCCCGTGTTAATGCGTCATCCTTAAAAGGCCCGTATAAGACGTCCGGAAAATTTATCTATAATAACAGCGAAGTCCAATTTAAAGGAGATATTATCAATGATAAATCTCCCGTGTTGAAGGTTTCTCTCAGCAACGCTTCAAGCGGGGCAACCCTGACCATTGACGGCACGACCGGAAACGATGCCAAAGGCAATATTACTTTTGACACACAGACATTGTCCGGCATTTCCAATCTGATTTTCAGAGAAGCATCCCTGCCGGAAAGATATAACCGTCCTTTATATGTTTCTTTTCAATACGGCTATGGCGACGGGATGGTTAAATTTGATAATTTTTCGGCCAAATATGATAAAAACACGGCCGGCAGCGGTACGGTTATTGCCAAAAAGCATGAAGGACGCATTGCCGTTAATGCCGATTTTGACATGACGAAATTTGATTTAAACCTGTTAACGGGGCTTGGCGAAGATATTGTAACGTATTTTAAAAACGGCAAAAAAATTACCGATTCACCTTTTTCCCAATACGATATGAACATTTCCATCAAATCCGGAACGGCTTTATATAACAATATTGAAGCGCAAAACCTCAACCTGGGTATTACCCTGCTTAACAATGTGATTGATATTACGCGTTTCGGATTGTCCATGCCCGGAGATACTTCCATCAAAACGGTTGGACGAATCAATCTTCTTGCCGGCGGCGAATATATTTTCAACCAGATTATAGACACAAAAGATTTAAGAACGTTTGCTTCTGTTTTTAATATTGATTTGGCGAAGCTGGCTTCTGATGAAAATAAAAAATCAATTTTCAAGAAAGCTGCGGCCGAAATTAAAATTGACGGTAACTTGGACAGCCTTAAAATCTCCGTTCCTCTCGCGACGGTAGACGCAACGACATTTAAAGGCAACCTCGGTTTTGTAAAAAAAGACAAGGAGACGTACGTTATTGCCGACTTTGATGCTTCTCAAATCAATCTGGATAAGTATATCAAACCTATGCCGACGGAAATGAAAAAAGGGTCTTTGCAAGACAAATTCGTCTATCAGATGAACCTTATTCCCTGGAACCGGGATTTGGACGTAGAAAGCAGCATTAACATTGCCAGTGTCGTCTACCATAACGTTCCGATGAAAGACGTTTCCCTTCAGTTTACGACAAATCAGGATAACCTGACGGTGCAGAAATTGTCTTTTGGCAGCATTGCCGGGGCGGCACTTAATCTGAACCTGGCGGCTAATCACATTTTTTCATCTCCTTTCTTTGATGAATTGTCGTATGATATATCTACGGCCAACTTCCCGATGTTTACATCAACCCTTGGCATAGATACCGGTGACAAACCTCTGTTTAAACGCAAAATTTTTGCAGCACAAGGCGCTCTGAGCGGTACATTGTCCGAATTCAGCCTCAGCTCGGTACAAAAATTCGGAGATACAGAGTTTTCTTATACAGGCACCGTGTCTGACAATCCGAAGAGCGGCATGACCGTTAACGGTGATTTGGAATTAAAAAGCAATAATGTTTCTTCTTTTATCAAAGCCCTGGATTTTGATTATACACCGGACATTCCGGTTACGACATTTACGCTTGCGGCCAAAGTCAAAGGCGCTGCAAACCTGTTTTCTCTGGATAATATCAGCGCTTACCTCGGTGCTAACGGCATTTCCGGAAATTTGCAGTATGACCATACAACACAGAAACCCAAGCTTGCCGCAACGCTTGATTTTGATAAATTTGAAGCCGACCGCTGGCTTAACCTTTCGGATAAAAGCGCCAAACCGGCGGCTGAACAAGTTTCTTCGGCAACATTTATACAGCAGCCGGCATGGGATGAAAAAATTGATTATTCCCTTCTCGGCAAAATTGATACCGATTTTGCCATTACGGCCAAACAGCTTAACCTTTATAATAAGCTCTTTACTTCCGCAAAAACAAAACTTCAATTGAAAAACGGCGTTTTAAATGTTTCCTCCTTTGAAGCAACAGAGGAAAAAAGCCTGATTAACCTCCATTTCATCCTGGACAGCAACAACATTCCGAAGATTGACGGCTATTTTAACGTTTCCGATTATAAAACGCCTAAACTGGGAGGCAGCTTATACGCCTTGGAAAGCGGTTGGATCAGCGCGGAAGGAAACTTTAATTCACTGGCCGGTTCGCCCAAAGATTTCTTTAACAATCTTAATTCCAAAGGCAAGTTTTCTTTGAATAACACCGCCATGTCCGGCTGGGATTTGGACATTATCAAATTTGAATTTGAGCAACGGCAAAAGGTTGCCGGTTTTGAAAACTCGGTATTGAACAGCCTTAAATCCGGAAAAAGCAGCTTTAACAAAATTCGCGGCAATTATTCCATTAACAAAGGGCTGGTCGTTGCCGACAGCGTTATATGGGAATCTCCGGTTGTCAATATGCAAATGAAATTTGACTTTAATCTCAGCGATTGGCTGTTTACGGCCGTTTTTGACGCCGTTTATCATAACGCCTCTTTCTCCGATGTACTTAAATTTACGTTCAGCGGCAATTTGGCGAATCCTGAAGTTACAACCGACTTGAGCGAAAGCATTAAACGCATCAGCAAAATAGAAGACCAAGTTAAAAACGCAAGATACTATAAAGAACAGGAAAAAATGGAACGTATCGGCGGAAAAATCAAAGAACTGAAAGAGGAGGTTGATAAAACACTGCAAGATATCGGGCGCATTACTCCGGATGTTGTCCGTTTCAAACCGCAAACGAAAAATCAGAATGTTACCGACGTTTATGAGGAAAATGTCCAGCTTATCAATAATGTTGAGCTGGCTGTCAAGAAGATGAAAGAGGCTCTTAACGGCTATCCGGAAGAAGAAATGCTGATGAACATTGAGGCCGACCTTGGCGCGGAAAGAGCTAAATTAAAATATATTCCGAAAGTGCTGGAAGAAAACTTCCTGGTAGACAGCAAGTATATTTTTGATGACACATTTAATAAGATTGCCTGGATTTATAATGTGGCTCAAAACAATTCAGCCTATTATTCCGGCCTGACCGATGTTTATATGGCGCAGATTGAGTTTATGGATGCCAGTGATACACCTGTTGATCCGGATAAGGCTGAAAGTTTGCAGAATCAAATTAACAAAATTGATGAAATTATGGAGAATCTGAGTTCCTTACATGCCAAAATCAGAGACAATTATCTTAATATCATTGATACCGCAAAGACTTCGGAAATGAAGAAAAACAATGAACTGGCCACACAGGCGCTCAAGACCATGCTGGCCTATACCAAACAGCTTAACAATGATATTCTTGCCAGCCTTGATGATTTTAGCACAACGTTGAATATTACGTCCAGAGACTATGACCAATATCTGGTTTACCCGCCGGAATCCATTGATGACATTGATGTCAAACAACCGACAGTCAAAATTGCGCCTTCAGCGGCGGTTCCAACAACGAATCAGAACAAGACGGCTGAGAAAAACAGCAGCGATGGCAAAGCTCCGCTTTCTGATTCCACCAATGCCGCAGAGAAAAATATTTCCGTACCCCAGGGCAGCAATCCTGCCGACACGGATGCAAATCAGCCTGCTTCACAGAGCGAAGGCAATAAAACAAAAGATATTGTTTCTTCAGCTGAGGAGATTACTTCTCCCATTTCAAAAAAAAAAGAATCTCTTAGCCTGACTTTGGCTCCTTCTGCAAACGGGCTTTCCGGGCTATTTGACAAGCTCAAAACGGAAAAAGAAGAATCCGAACGCGCCAATATTATGCAAGCCGGCATTTCCGGTGGATTACAGCAAGTAATTAAAAGCAATATTGAAACGGCTTCCGGCGTTTCTTCTTCGCAAAAATCTCCTGTTCTCGCAGTTTCGGATATGACACCAGCAGGCAATACCACAACTATCCAAACTGCTGCCGCAGCACAAGCAGAAACAACGGCAGCCCTTATTCCCCAGACTGACATACAGGCAGAGCAAACTCCCGTTCCCGAACAGATTTCCACACCGCTTAATGCCGAGGCGGCATATTCCGGCAAGATTGCCATGAGCAAATCGGCGTTACCGGAAAATAAGACTTCCCCTGCCATGCAAACGGTTAAAACCGAGAGTATTTTAAGTAATACCGCAGAGAAAAAGGAAGAGAAACCGGCACAACCTGGTATTGCCGCAAAGAAAGCCTCCCCCTTGCAGACGTTGCCGGGAAAAAATATGGCCATTACCCAAAATGACGAAGACAATATTTTGGAACAAACGAAATCCGCACTCAATAAAATTATGGGCAAACTGAAAGCAGCCAAAGAAAAAGCTGCCGCCCTGGCGACCGCAAAAAAAAACACGGCGGACAAAAATGACCGGGTTGCTGCCGTTGAATCCCCTGCACCGGATGCAAAAAAGAACGAAACCAAAAAAAATGGACAACCTTTGGACACTTTGCCCGGCGCTTCAATGAAAGTAAACCCTGTCGTCGCGCTTAATATCGGCAAAAAACCTTCTGAATCGGATATTGATGCAGAGCCACGCAAATATGCCAGCAGACGCAAAAAATTCTCTTCCCCGGCTGTGGCGACTAACGCAAGCAGGCCTTTACCATCTGCCGTTGCTGATATTTCCCGGCCTGCCAAACATGATGTCTTTAATTCCGGTTTGGCAGCAACCGCACATCCTATACCCACACCTTCCGCCACACAGGCGATTGTACAGGCAGCTTCTCAGGCTTCTGCCCCGGTTGAAGGCAAAAAAAATGTTTTAGTAGAGATGATTTCCCTGGCTGATGTTTTTTCCGGAGCCAACAGCAGCTTTCTGACGCAGGAAGCGTTAACTTCCGTAGAATCGTTTCAAAAAAACCAAACATCAAAAACTCGTTACGTCTTTCAAAAAGGGCAATTGCCGGCCGAAAAGAGCGGAATTGTCGGCAAGAGCATGCTCTATGGCAGAAAAGCGGCGGCAAAGCCTGATAAACCGGCCAACCGCTATGTTTTTGCAGCGACACCGTACCGTAGCCCGCTCAGCGGTGAAACCCGCAAACGGAACTCTTTGTCAGAAATTTGATTATTCTGTTGTGAATACTATGCTTTATTGTTTGCAAACAGCCGGCTACTGTATTAATCTTTCTTATATTTTTTATAAGGAGTTTTATCATGTTTGCACGTCCGGAAGTTGTCGTTTTGCCCGTTGCCGGTTTATCCACTCGGAATTTGCCGGCGACGAAGGCCATGCATAAAGGCTTTTTGTGTTTAAACAACCTGCCCATAATACAATATGCAGTAGATGCCTGTGCCGAGGCCGGCGCCAAGGAAGTTATTTTCATTTACAGTGATGATACGAATAAAAAAATGTATGAGCACTATTTCAGCCCCAATAAATCACTGGAAGAGCGCCTTTTGCGCAGCGACAAACTGGAGCTGTGGGAAGCATTGAAAAGAACCGTTCCAGCCGGGATGAAATTTTCGTTTGCATGCCAATCAGAACCAAAGGGCAACGGGCATGCCGTTTTATGTGCCAAAGAACTTATCGGCAAACGCGATTTTATGGTTATGTGGGTTGATGATGTTTACGTTTGCCGCGGACGTGGCATTTTATCGCAACTTCTTGATGTTTATGAGCGTTTCGGCGGTATTGTGGAAAATGTCATCAAATTTCCGCGTGACCAATTATCCCGTTACGGTGTTTTAACCGGTTGCAAACAAGACGGACACGTTATTTTGGCCAAAGGCGTTGTAGAAAAACCAAAATTAGAAGAAATCCAATCTGATTATGCAAGCATGGGGCCATATGTCCTGCCTAATCTTGTTTTAGATTTGCTGCCGGAGGTTACCAAAGGCAACAACGGCGAAATTAACCTTACCGACGCCATCAATCTGGCCACGCGGCGCGGAACCGAACTGCGCGGCGTTTTAACCACGGCCGAACGGTATGACTGCGGTACGAACGAAGAGCTGGCCAAATCAAATATCCGGCTATCCATTCGTGAAAATAAAGTTCTTTATGATGAGGCCGTCAGGGTTATCAAAGAACTGGACAACAACATTCAGACTTATTAAGCTTTGCTTAGAAAAGATTTTTTACAACATCCTCTGCTGGTTTAAGCGGAGCGTATCTATGACGGAAAACAAGAGATAGAACTCCTTAAATATCTTTTCTACCCTAGGTTTATTGATAACCGAGCGGAAAAAACTGGTGCATTCAAACATATTTTTCCGGGTTTCTATTTTTATCAAAATATGTTCGTCAAAAAAGCTGAACTCTATTTTGGGAAAACTCTTTTTCAATTCTGTCATATATTCCAACATGACCGCCGTTAAAATGTACCTGGCTTCTATCTGATTGTCCGAATAAACCTCAAAGGCCTTTTCAAATTCCGGAGATTCCATCCCCACCCTTTGCAAATTTTTATAACGGGTAATTTTGTTGAACACCCCCTTGTCGGCAACCGTTAAAGTCTGGCCGGAAAAATTTTTATTCATTCTTGCATAAAAAATAATGCCGCTGCCGGTTTTGCTATAAACGAAGCGTTCCGTCCGGTTTTCTTCATCACGGCGGCGCTGCCTTTTAAAGGTCAGATATTCCACAATAGTTGCCGGCAAATCTTTATAAGTTCCGGTAAAACAATCATCAGCGACAATTTCCCCTTTATTCTTAAACAGCATGGATTTTTCCAGTAGAGGCAATGGCAAATCCGGACGGTAGACATAAGAAAAATCTCCAAAAAACCTTGCAATCAACGGTAACAAGTTCTCTTTGCTGCGGCGGTAATATCCGAATAAAGGCCAGCATACGGCCAAAGTCAGCAGGCAACCGGCCAATCCGTAATAGCCGTTTCCTTCCCTCAGTGCAGACAACCCCTGCCCCAGCTTGTGCAACGCAAATCCCAGCCATATTAAAATCAAAATGAGCATTACCACAAATGCCGACATGTATTTTTTGCGTATGTTCTCAGCCTTTTTTAAAGCCGGAAGTATCTCTGCTTCATAGTAAGTTTCAAAGTTTTGACGGGTATTCAGATATTCCGTATTTTCCTCAAACTTTAAATTTTCTTTCATGTGCGTGCTTCCTTTGGAAAATCTTAATCTTTTGTTTTTATTATGCCTTTAATATCTTAAATAATTGCTAAACGGAGACGAAATGATAAACCTTTTATGGGCCGGCATGATTTTGGCTGCTTTGGCGGCCGGGCTTTGGAAACTGCTTTTTGAACACGATTTATCCGTTTTTACAAACCTGACAACCGCTATTTTTCAAAATGCACAGAACGCTGTTGAAATTTCCATCGGTCTGGCAGGCATTCTGAGTTTTTGGCTGGGAATTTTGAAACTGGTTGAACAAGCGGGCCTGGCTGAAAAAATTTCGCAAAAACTTACCCCTTTGTTCCGGCTGCTTATGAAAGATATTCCCGAAAACAGCCCGGCAATTTCTACGGTTGTCTTAAATATGGCCGCAAATTTTCTGGGACTGGATAACGCTGCGACCCCCATGGGCCTTAAGGCTATGGAGCAACTGCAACAGCATAACCCTAAAAAAGATGAAGCCAGCGATGCGCAAATCTTGTTTATGGTTATCAATGCTTCATCGGTTACGCTTATTCCGATTACGATTTTTATGTACAGGGCACAAATGGGCGCCACCTACCCGACAGAGGTTTTTATCCCTATTCTGCTTGCAACATCGGCTTCTACGCTGACCGGTTTTCTTATGGTGGCTATTAAGCAGAAAATAGATTTAACCCATCCCGTCTTATTAAAATGGTGCGGCGGTTTTCTGCTGCTGATCGCCGGCATAACCGGAGGTTTCTATTTGCTTCCCCTAGAACAGAGGACAGCTGTTTCGGCGGCGGCAGGAAATATTTTTCTTATGCTGCTTCTCGGCGGAATTATCTGGACGGCAATGGCGCACAAAATAAAATGTTATGAGGCCTTTATTGACGGTGCCAAAGAAGGTTTTGCCGTTGCCGTGCGCATTATGCCTTATTTGATTGCCATGCTGGTAGCTGTCGGCGTCTTTCGGGCTTCAGGTATTCTTGATGCATTGGTTGACGGCGTTAAGAGCTTTTGCCATCTGGCAAACATCAACGGACAATTTGCCGACGCCCTGCCGACTGCACTCATGAAACCTTTCTCCGGTAGCGGCGCCCGTGCCATGATGATTGAAACCATGCAGAACTTCGGTGCCGACAGTTTTGCCGCTTTTGCAGCTTCGGTCGTCCAAGGCTCAACAGAAACGACTTTTTATGTCTTGACGGTCTATTTCGGTGCCGTTAATATCGTTAAAACGAGGTATGCCCTAAAATATGCTCTCTGGTCTGATTTTGCCGGGATTATGGCGGCTATCTTGGTTTCTTATATGTTTTATAACGGATAAAAAAGCGAAAGGAAATATCATGCGGTTGTTAGTGCAACGGGTAACCGAGGCAAGTGTGACGGTTGAGCAAAAAGTATGCGGCAAAATCGGACAAGGGCTGTTAGTCTTTTTAGGAGTTGAAAAAGGCGATGAGACGCATCAGGCCGAATATCTTGCCAATAAACTTGTCAATCTCAGGATTTTTGAAGATGCGCAAGGCAAAATGAATCTTTCAGTGCAAGATATTCGCGGAAGCATTCTCGTCGTATCGCAGTTCACCCTGGCTGCCGATACCGGACACGGAAACCGCCCCGGATTCAGCAATGCGGAAGAACCGAGCAAAGCAAAAGCCATGTATGATTATTTTAATGCCCTTTTGACCGAAAAGGGTTTTCCGCCACAAACCGGTATTTTTCAAGCCGAGATGAAAGTCCATCTGGTTAATGACGGGCCGTCAACCTTTTGGCTGACAAAATAAGATTTTAATATTTCAGCAGGCGGTTTAATTTTCCGGATAACGCGTTTACAGCGTCTTCCAATAATTTTTGTAACAATTTATGCGCAACTTCCTGCATATTTTGGGTATTTTCTACAATAATGTAACGATTTTGCTGTTCGGAATCTACCAATTCTCCCGTATTTTTACGAACTTCCACTACGACAGACATACTGTAACGGCTGTTTTTTCCGTCCACGGGCTCTACCTGCGACAGCAACAATTTTGGTATCAACAGGTAATCGGCCAATTCCTTTGTTTCCGTTACCAATACGCGCGGTTCAAAAGCCAGGCGCTCCGTAAGCCCGGGGGTGAAAGATGCCGTATCCGTTCCGTTATAATATCTCAGATTATCTATGTATAGCAGAGGAATTGTTTCATCCGTTTCATACATTGATTTCGGCAAAGTACTGTTAACGCTGTCTGCTATATCTTTTACCACAGAAGAGTCAAGCGGTTTTGCTTTAATTTGCATTATTTCGTCTGCCCGGGTTTTATCAAGCTTGCCCGATATTTCCAAACATATTTTTTCATTATCATCGCGAATCGTAATAACCGTGATATCGCGCAAAGCTTTGTCTACAAGCCTATAAGCCGTCAGATTATAATTATAGTCGTCCAAATCGGCGCCGTGCTTTTGCATATAGTCAGATGCCTTAACCGCCGCCAGGGCCGCACGGTCGTACGCTCCGTAGCGTATTGAGGCACGTGTCTTATCGGAAGTTATGTCCGCACACGCATTGCCTTTTACGGGAAGAAAAAGGCTGTCTGCCCCAGCACTGCCGATTTTTACCATCAACAATGCCAAGACAAACAGCCAAGCCAGATTTTTTATCATCTTTCAGATTAATCCTGAACCTGTCTGATAATTTCAACCCATTCGTTTACTTTTTTGCCGTTTCTGTCATGCATAGACAGCTTATATTGCAGAGCCGGCATTGTGTTATCCGGTGCCACATACCAGTCTGCCGATGTGTCTATTACAAAATCGGCGTTGTTGATATTATTCACGACTTCATACGTTTTTGAACCGCTGATAATATCTTTGGTTGCACCTTTCAGCCGATGGCTGCCGTAAGGCAAATCGGAACTCAACAACTTTGTATCTTTTATGTATACGGTCCGGGCTTTGCCGCTATCGTATATGGCCGAAGTATCCTGCAACATCCGGTTTGTTGCCCGGGTTGCTACGACAATATATGCTTCTGGCGAATATTTGGCCGCTACGGACGCGTCCACTTTAGCGTTTGCCGACTTCATGCCTACAACCTCGGAACGGTAGGGATTTTGCTCAACTTGCACTTCAACAATATCATTTTGCGGCTGGGCAGACGGTGCTTCATATCCCGTATAAGTTACTTCCGCGGGGATAATTTCTTCGTGCGTCGTTACGACCGGCTCGCAAACCGGCTTGCCGCATGGTTCTTCCAAAGTGGTTGTTGTCGTTATAATTTTCTTTGTTTTCGTCACTTTCGGTTGCGGCGCGGGCATTGCCTGGCAACCGCAGACCGGCATGCAAGACGGCTGATAACATGGCTGCGGGGCAACTTCTGCACACGGACAATCGTATACCGGCTGCGGCGCACCGACATATACAGGTTCCGGACGGACAATAACCTGTGATGGCTGCTGCTGGACGACAACCGGCGCAGCTTCTACAACTGGCATTGGCTCCGGGGTTATATACGGAGCCGGTTCGGCATATTCCGTATCCTCAAAAGTTACATTGTCTACTTCTTCCCATTGGTTCTCGCTGCAGGAACATGCTACAAGCATCGTACAGGCAAGAAGACTGAATACTCTTTTCATCTGGCTTCTCCTAATCAATTTATTATTGTTATGCATACTATCGGCCATAAGCAATTAAAATTTTCTTAAGTTTGTGATTTACTTTTGTATTTTTTTATGCTAGCAGAAGAAATTAACGGAGGTTCCATGGTTATTACATTTGCAGTGCTTATATTTGCTTTTCTTTTTTTGTTCAAAGGCGTACAGAAAAATACTTTTTTCCTGCTCTATGCCACCGCTATGATTTTAGCAGCATACTACTGCGAAAATTTTCTGAAATGGCGGGTTTCCCCTTTTCATAAGCCGGCTTTTTTATTGTTCATCCTGTTTCATCTGCCTTTAATCAACCTTTTTACCTTCTGGGCTTACGGGCGGGATAAGCGCTGTGCGCAACGCGGCGAATGGCGTATTCCGGAAACGCAGCTCCACACCCTGGAATTGTTGGGCGGGACTATCGGCGCCGTAGCGGGGCAGAAATTTTTTCATCATAAAAACAAAAAGAAATCTTATTTGGCAACTTTCTGGGCCGCCGTGTTTATACAAATCGGCGCGGTATTGTTTATCTTATACCACCTCAGGCTTTTGTAAGCTTTTTTTATACCACCATTGCGCAGGTATATAATGCCTGCCCAGGTTCTACGTTTTGGCGCATTACCGCATTAAAAATCGGATAGACCCTTTCGCATTCCATAATAGACAATTCTATGATTTTGCTGATTTTATGCGTGAACAGCTCTTCATTATCCTGTAAGATAACGGAATGCTTGAATATCGGCATTTTTTGCTCGCTCCAATAAGAAAAATGCCCCAACCACAGATTTTCGTTTAACATGGCCAGCAATTCAAACATTTTGCCGCGATCTACATTTGAAGCTTCCAAATTGAGCAAACATGAAATGTGCAGGCAGCGCAAATGCTCTTCATAGGCAAAAAAGACCAACATGTTGTCCCATTTTCCCAAAACTTCGGCAACCAATTCCGTATCTTTGCGGCGGTCATACGATACTTTATCCCGAGCAAAAATTCGTTCTATCGTGTCTATCGGATTGTACAAATCCTCTTCCAAAGCCAAATTCATCTTCCCGCCCCTGTGCAAATCATTTAATAATGCGCGTTTTGTTTCTGTTGCTATTTTTGCCAAACCCTTGCCGATTGCACAACCACATTATGCAGTTTTCCACTTATTTAACTAAAAAGTAACTTTTTATTTTTCAATAAATTCTGTTTATTCATATGCTTATCAACTTTCAAAAAAAATAGATTTTTTTTATGTGGATTATATTTTTTTATTAATATAAATTTAATGGTTAGCTGAAGTTGCATTTATATCCGGAGCTTGATGACATGTATTTTGATTTTCCCGATATTTCGCCGGTTATTTTTACTATCGGTTCTTTTTCCCTGCGCTGGTATGCACTGGCATATCTGGTCGGAATTTTATCGGCATGGCTTTTGACCAAGCGCAATATCAAAATGTATAAGCTAGGCATCAGCAATGAGCAATTGGATGATTTGGTCTTTTATGTTACGCTCGGCATTATTCTGGGCGGGCGCCTCGGATATGTATGTTGTTACGGAAATGGTTATTTTTGGCACAATCCGCAGGAAATTCTTGCCCTTTGGCACGGCGGGATGTCTTTCCACGGCGGCTTGGTCGGCGTTATAGCAGGCTTGTACTGTTTTGCACGAAAATATAAATTCCCCTTCTTAAAAATTACGGACATTGTTGCTCTTTATGTTCCTATCGGCATTTTTTTGGGCCGGCTTGCCAATTTTGTAAACGGCGAATTATGGGGACGCGTTACTACCGTGCCTTGGGCGGTGAAGTTTCCCGAAGGTGGATATTTGCCGCGCCATCCGTCGCAACTTTACGAAGCCTTAAGCGAAGGCGTTTTGATGTTTATTATCCTTAACTGCCTTTGGAAAAAAGCTTATGTCCGCGCCCACTACGGCATCATCTCTTCTGTATTTTTAATTATTTATGCCACATCAAGAATTTGCATGGAGTTTTTTCGCGAACCCGACCAGCAAATCGGATTTTTGCTCGGCGGCATAACCATGGGGCAGCTTTTGTCGCTCCCATTTCTTTTGCTGGGATTATATATTTTGCATCATGCGGTGCAAAAGGAAAGAGATTAGGTCGGCTGAGTTTTTATATTATGCTTTAACGGTAATGTTGCGCGTAAACTTGCAAGCTTTTTGCAAATTTGTTTCGGCTCTTTTCAAAACAGCCTCAGCGTCGGCATCACTGCGCTTTTTTTCGCTCACGCACTGAGATACCGTTAACTGCAAATGATTGTTTTCATTAAAAATAAAAATAGATTTGGCTAAAACGCGGCGAATATTTTCCGCGCGGACAAAACTTTCAGCGGCATTTTCGTTTTTAAATGCCAAAATAAAGGCATCTTTTTTATAATTGTATATCAACACTTCCTTATCCGCTTTTTTTATCTGTGTCAGAAACATCTTTTTCAAAAGAAGCATTTTGCGATGGCCGAATCGCTTTTGCAAACGATCATATTCGTCTATATACATTATGGCAATGCTATATTTCAGAGGATATTTACTCTCGGCTTCGCGACAATAGGCATGCCAATTTTCCATATCCAGCTCCTCGTCACGGCTACGAATATAATAAACATAGTATAAGGTAGCCAATAGCAAAATCAGAACAGCCGCCCAGAAAAATAAACAAAAGGCAAACAAGTTATCAGAAAAATAAATTCCCATAAACGCGGCCAAAGAGGAAAAAAATGCCGCTGCGCTCAAAATCCGCCCCCTCCCGATGTGGCTGACAAACAATATCAACATACTTATCACGGAGATATACAATGCCGGATAATTAAACATTCCGATATGTTTATAAAAATGATATGAATCTTTTACCAGTTCATAATCCGGCAGCCTTTCTATCCATGCCGTCTGGGCAAGCAAAAAGACATAAAACCAGCTCCAGTAACGACCGTTATCTTTTTTTTTGAAAATAAAATAGGCCAACAGCATATCCGGCAGTTGCAATGCGCACCAGATATTGTAACCGGCCGAAAAAATATAGTCTTCCCCGTAAATATAACGCAAATTGTTGATGACCAGATATCCGGCATAAATCACGGACGACATCAACAGTGTGGAGATGATACGAAAATATCCTGCTACAACAACGGCCAAACCGACACTGCCGATGAACAGAGCATGAATAATCCTATAATGTTCTTCCGAAAAATCGTCAATTGAGAAGAAATATACGAGAAAAATGCTTAAAACCAGAATCGGAACTATGGCATTTTTGTTAAAGATGATTAATTTTTCCAATCCCAATTCCAGTTTTGACACGGCTAATCCTCTCTTGTTTTGTCTTTTGCTTTTTTATCGGCACCCGTATTTTTTACAACCGGAAAAGTTAAATTTTATTTACACATTTCAAAATTGAACTGTCACCGTATGAATAAAAACGATACCGCTCTTTAATGGCATGCGCATAGGCATCTTTCATCCTTTCGGTTCCGGCAATGGCACATATAAGCATAAACAACGTGGATTTCGGCAGATGGAAATTGGTAATAATATCATCAATTATCTTAAATTTATATCCCGGCGTAATAAAAATAGAAGTTTCACCGTTAAACGGATGCAATACGCCTTTATCATCAGCGGCGCTCTCCAAAAGGCGGACAGATGTTGTCCCGACAGCAATTATCCTGCGCCCCTCTTTCTTTGCGCGGTTTATAACTTCACAAGCCTCCGGAGTGATGATACCATATTCCGCATGCATTTTGTGGTCTTTGGTATCTTCCGTCTTGACCGGCAAAAAAGTCCCGGCACCAACGTGTAAAGTTAAAAATACTTTGGTTACCCCTTTTTCTTCCAATTTTTTTAATACGTTATCCGTAAAGTGGAGTCCTGCCGTCGGAGCCGCAACTGCACCTTCATACTTGGCGTAGACGGTTTGGTAATTTTCTTTGTCATTATATTTATTCCATAAGCCGGCTACGGGTTTTTCCCTTTTAATATAAGGCGGCAACGGCATTAAGCCGTATAATTCCAGTTTTCTGGATAAGGCCTCTACGGGGCAGAGAAACTTCAGCAAAACGCCGTCCTGCCCGTTTTTTTCCAATACTTCCGCCTTAAAATCCGATGATTCCGCCGGTATTTCCGCACTATAAAAAGTTATCACGTCACCAGGGTGAAGCCGTTTGGAATTTTTTATAAAGGCATGCCATTTTATCCCGTCTTCGGGGTGATATAACGTTACTTCCACCTCTGCCTCGCCCCGGCGCCCGTATAAACGTGCCGGAATGACTTTGGTATCATTAAAAACCAACACATCGCCAGCCTGTAAAATCTGCGGCAAATCATAAAAATGCCGGTCTGCTATTTTACCTTCTTCCGACAAGTCCAGCAAGCGGGAGGTATCCCTCGGATTTGCAGGTTCCTTGGCGATTAAATCTTTATCCAGATTGAAATCAAATATATCTACGCGCATGTTTTCCCCTTTGCATATCGCCGTGTTATAAAACAAAGTATATATTTTGGCAACTTAAAATTTCATATTTTTTCATCAATTCGTTTTAAAATCCAGATGTTGCCTTGACAATTTTTTAAAAAAATATTTAAAATTGACAAAAAGTAGTTGAAATAATTTGAAAACTGTTTTATACTGCCTGTAACGATTGAGTGTTTTATGGAGTAAAAAACAATGACTAATGCTTTTGACAGCATGGATTTAGAGAAAGCTTATGAAATTGCCGGCGGTTATGAGGCGGCCGACAGCGCGACTTTTGAAAAGGCTTTGGCCATGGTCAGAGCCGATGACGCCCGTTTTGCCGAGGAATTGAAAAAAGCACACGATGCCGAACTCTTACTGAAAGCCAGACAAGAGCAGGAAGAGCAGATTACCGCCGATGCAGCTGAAGCTTTGAAAAACGCCGAATTTCTTAAAAAAGAATTTGAAGATAAACAGTTTAAAGAAAAATTCTTTGAAGATGAAGAAATCAAAGAAGCTGAAAGCAATACAGCCGTTTACGATACCGATCCGAATGCCAAAGAACGTTTTGAACTGGAAGGCAAAGAAAAACATGCCCACTTTGAAATGTTGTTTGAAAAAGCCAAGTTAGATGTTTGGCGCGAAAAAGTCGGCGACAAAGAATTTGCCCAATTTAACCAAAAAGAAAAGAAAAGAAGCCTTTTTGCCGCAGTTAAAAGCTCATTCCTCGGCACCGTTGCACATTTGAGGACATCCGCTCAACTGGAAAATGAAGCGCCGGATGCAGCAAAAGCCATTGAAAAAGGGCATAAGAATTTCTTCGTAAAACAAACCGGCAGCATGTTGTCAAAACTGCAAAAAGCTTTTGACTTTAAAAAGCGTATTCCTATTTCATCCAATTCCGTCATGGCAGCTTGTGCCGAATCGGAAAAGAAAACGCATCAATTTGCTAAAAAGTTCGCCGAACTTGCAAAAAAAGCTGCCGGCAAGAAAAAAGAATATTTTGCAAAAATTTCCGTTTTAACACATCAAGTCAAAGATGCCTTTAAAACGCAGGCCAAAGCCTTATGGAAAGAACGGTATGAAATTATGGCCAATATTCGCGACAGAGCGCCGAAGATTGCCACCGATTTGGCAGCAACTGCCGTTTTGGTCGGCGCATCGGCTACGGCCGCCCCATGGCTCGGCGGCGCCGTTATCGGCTACGGCGCTTACAAAGCGGCTTCTGCCTGGGTTTGGCCGATTGTAACGCATGCCCGTAAAGAAGCCAGATTGGCAAGCAAAGATGATAAAGCTCCGAAAATGAAGTTTTGGGACAGATTAAAACAATCTGCCAACACGATTGTCGGCACAAAAGCCTATATGAAAGAAGCTGCCTGGGGCAGCGCCGCCGGGTTAATCGGATTGGGCGCCGTCGGCGCTACCGCCGCGGCCGGTTCCAGCGTTTTGCTGCAGAGAAGCTTCCAGTCGCTGTCCAGTACAGCCGTTTATACGACAAACAGCCTGGCAAATACCATCAAAACAGTTCGCGAAAAAGACGGAAAATTGCTCCGCAAAGGCCTGGCCGTTGCCAGTACCGCGGTTATGGCCTACGTTTTGGCCTCTTGCGGAGAACATGCCAACGATACGCTGGATATGCCTAAATCTACCAGTGAACTGCAACCGGAAAATGTTCCAACAGCCGCACAACCGGCAGTCCCTGACACCGTCAAGGTTGCTGCGCAGGCAGTTGAACAGATTAACGTTCCTGAAAACTGGGAAAGCGGCATGGGTATCACCGAAGGGCAATGGACACGTCTGCAGAGTTTCTGGGGAAGCAAAGACAAATATGACTTTTTCTATAAAAAAATTACAGACGACATGCTTAAAGAGGACGGCATTTTTGCCGGCAAGACCCGCGAGCAAGTGTTGTTCCAGTATGAACGGTTGTCTTCATGGGATTTAACACAGCATAAAGAAGCCATTCGCAAACTTGACGATTTCTTTGAATGCGGCGAATCTTTATCAAGCGAAGATGCGCAGGCTCTTAATGATGTCCTGCCCAACGGAGCTATCCGCGATGTCAACGGGACGTTGAATGTCCAGGTTACGGGCAGAGATATTGAATGCGGCGAGGAAGCCGTTCTTCATTCCGTAGCAACCGAACGTCCAGATGTTCAGCCGCAGGATATCAAGCCAGAAGCTGCTGCCGAAAATGTATCTGAAGAGACAGAGGTTCCTTTTACCTTTGATGGCGAAGGCAGAGCAACAATCGTTGCAACAGACGGTTCTCATCCCCAACAAGACGGATTTGTCAAATATCAATATAAGAGCGATGAAAACGGCAACATTACTCTTCTTGGCGACGGACAACCCGTATCCGAGGAAGAAGTTATGAATGTTTCTTTGGATAAGAAAAATCCGAATGTTGCACTCCGTCCGTCCGACGGATTGGAGATAACTACCGATGGTTTCAGAGGTGGTGATGACAACGGCGGCTTTGCTGAGATTACATCCGATGAATTACGTCAAGATAACGGCGTCATCACTGATGCAAATGCTCCGGCCACGCAAAAACCTTTTACCCTTGAAGAAGAAGAAAGGGTTGTCATTGACGTTAGCAACGGTTCTCACTCCGCCGTATCCGACTCTTCCGTCTCCGACTCCGTTGTTGATGCAAACAATGTCGGTACGGAGCAGATTATCGCTAATTCCGACGAGGTTGCAGCAGGAACGCCAGCTGCTGACAATGTTCCGGAACGCGGCGGCTATATGAATACCGGTTTGACTGAAAAACAATATCATCGCATGGAAACATTCTTTAAAGACCAATTCGGTGAAAATGCCTTTGACGCCTATATGGAAAGAATCACCGATGATATGCGGGCAAAAGGCGGCATCTTTGAAGGATTGAGCAAGGCTCAGTCTTTGTACTCCGTCCAACAGATGATTGCCTGGTCTGATGACCAGAACGGCGCCTTTTCTAAAGAAATTACTTCTATGGTGGAATATTTGAAAGACGGTTGCAAAGAAAATCTGACGCTTTCCGAATCGTCTGCCATCAAGTCCGTTATTGACAGTGTCAACGAAAACGGCACGATTGACGGCGTTGTCGGCGACAGACCGGCCGTTGTCCGCTATTTCCAAGCTAACGGCTGCGGCGAGCCCGGCGCATATCATGTTGATGAAGTTGCAAATTCCGGCACGACTCATCCTTTCGGTGAGGGATTTAAGCGTTTCTTTAAGAAGATTATTACTCCGGCTGAACAACCCTTTACTTTAGAAGGCGAAGGACGGGAAACTATTGTTCATGGGGCAAAGGAACAGAAGATTGTCGGCTTCTCCGTTTATGAATATAAAAATGAAGACGGCAAAGGTTTTAATGTCCTTGGCAAAAAAGGCGATATTTCTCTGGAAGAACTGGATGAAAAACTTAAAGACGTCAAAGCCAAGAATCCAAATATCGCCATCACGACAGAGGGATTCAGAGGTGAAGATGATGCTTTTGAAGAAATTACAACCGAAGATCTTGCTGCTGCCAGCAAAGATAAAGAAGCCCCTGCGGCCGATATTTCTTCCGACAGCAAGGACAGCGGCTCCGAAGAACGGACAGCCGATAAGCTGACAGAAGAAGGCAAAAGAGCTGTTAAAGCGGCCGGAAGAGATCCGGACAAGATTACCAATCCGAACCTCATTTATTGGATTAACAAAGTCAATGAAGGAAAGTAATCTTTCCCACTTTACACCCCAAAAGCCGGCCAATAAAAGACCGGCTTTTTTATGCTTCTTTTTTAGAAGTTTTATAAACGGCTTTTCCCTGACCCGGATATTATGGGATTACCATAAAATTATCCCTTGCCTGCAATATTTGAAATTTCCCACGTTTAACGCAGATTGTTTCTGTATGTAAATTCCCCGGTTTACGACACTCCTCTGTTTGTGTTAAAATATTTATCATATTTTTCTTCAGATGCGCACCGCACGGCATCTCTTTATTTTAAAATACTTTATAAAAAAAGCTGGGGATAACTTTTACCATTTCCCGGCAATTTTAAAATTTGCTTGAAAAATGCAAAATTAGTGTTAATTTATGCACGATTTATGATTTATGCCGTGCGGGGCTGCCGCACATATAATATTTTGGAAGGATAATAATCATGACTATTCGCGTCGGTATTAACGGTTTCGGACGTATCGGTCGTCTGGTATTCCGTGCTGCACAAAAAAGAAACGACATTGAGATTGTCGGCATCAATGATTTGATTGATGTTGAATATATGGCTTATATGCTCAGATACGATACCATGCACGGGCAATTTGACGGAACGATTGAAGTAAAAGACGGGAAGCTTGTTGTTAACGGAAAAGCTATCCGCGTTACTTCCGAAAAAAATCCGGCAGATTTGAAGTGGAATGAAGTCGGCGCTGAATATGTTGTTGAATCTACAGGTTTGTTCTTAACAAAAGAAAAGGCCCAGGGACACATTGATGCCGGTGCAAAATATGTTGTTATGTCTGCACCGTCAAAAGACGATACGCCGATGTTTGTTTGCGGTGTTAATACAGATTCTTACGTTAAAGGGACGCAGTTTGTTTCCAACGCCTCCTGCACAACCAACTGCCTGGCTCCTATTGCCAAGGTTTTGAATGATGCATTCGGCATTACGGAAGGTTTGATGACGACCGTCCACTCCACAACCGCAACCCAGAAAACGGTTGACGGCCCGTCCATGAAAGACTGGAGAGGCGGACGTGCCGCTTCCGGCAATATTATTCCGTCGTCCACAGGCGCGGCAAAAGCCGTCGGCAAAGTTATTCCGTCCTTGAACGGCAAACTGACCGGCATGTCTTTCCGCGTTCCGACATTGGATGTTTCCGTTGTTGATTTGACCGCCAACCTGGCAAAGCCTGCTACATACGAAGAAATCTGCGCTGCAATGAAGAAGGCTTCGGAAGGCGAGCTGAAAGGCATTTTGGGCTACACCGAAGATCAGGTTGTATCGTCCGATTTCCTCGGCGATTCACGTACATCCATCTTTGACGCCAAAGCCGGCATTCAGCTGACCCCGACTTTTGTTAAAGTTGTCAGCTGGTATGACAATGAATGGGGCTACTCCAACAAAGTATTGGATTTGGTTGCCCATATGGCTAAAGTTAACGGCTAATTTATTTTCCCGTCGCTTTGATGTTGCTTTTCCTTATCGGGCGGCACTGATAAGCGGCGGGAATTTGTTTTTTTAAGGATTAAAAGATGACAGAGTATAAAACAATTAAAGATTTAGGCGATTTGAACGGCAAAGTCGTTATGCTGAGAGCCGATTTGAATGTACCTATGGATGAAAATTTTCATGTTACCAATACTGCCCGTATTGACCGTACGGTTCCGACCATAAAACTATTGATGGAAAAAGGTGCCAAAGTGGTCGTCATTTCCCATTTCGGCAGACCGGAAGGCAAAGGTGATATGAAAAATTCTCTTTCGCATATTGTCAAAGATTTGGAAAAATCTTTGGGAAAGCGTGTTGTATTTGTTGACGACTGCATCGGCGAAAAAGTTGAAAGTGCCATCAAAAACATGAAAGCCGATGAAGTTTTGCTGCTTGAGAATCTGCGCTTTTACAATGAAGAAAAGAAGGGTGATGAAAACTTTGCCCAAGAATTGGTTAAGCCGGCAGATGTTTATGTTTCAGATGCTTTTTCCACCGCACACCGCGCGCATGCATCTATGGTGGCCGCAGCAAAATTGCGCCCGTCAGCCATGGGGCTTTTGATGGAAGAAGAAGTTAACGCCCTTTCCACAGGATTGAACAATCCGGTTCGCCCGTTAATTGCCATTGTCGGCGGATCTAAAGTTTCTACAAAATTGGATTTGCTTAACAATCTGGTGAAAAAAGTTAACAAACTGGTGATTTCCGGAGGTATGGCTCATACTTTTATGAAAGCCAAAGGCATTGATACCATAAACGAAAATAACTCCCTCGTGCAGATGGATATGATTGATACGGCAAAAGAAATTATGGCAACAGCCGAAGCCAACAACTGTGAAATCGTCTTGCCTGAAGATGTTGTCGTATCCAAGGAATTTAAGCCGATGGCCGAACACAAAACCGTTGATTTGGAACATATTCCGGCTGACGGATGGAGCCTGCTTGATGTCGGCGAAAAAACAATTGCCATCATCAATGCCAAGCTGGATGAATGCAAAACATTGGTATGGAACGGCCCGCTCGGCGTTTTTGAAATGAAACCGTTTGACAACGCCACCAATAAAGTTGCCCAACATGCCGCCGAATTGACACAGGCCGGCAAATTGACGTCTGTTGCCGGTGGCGGCGATACCGTTTCCGCTCTGGAAAATGCCGGTGTTGCCAATAAATTTACATACATTTCAACGGCCGGCGGTGCTTTTTTGGAATGGATGGAAGGCAAAGAACTACCCGGCGTGGTTGTTTTGAAAAAATAAGCTTTACCAGCTTGCATATTATGGGGGCAGGTTTCGGCCTGCCCCTGTTTTTTACTTAAAACTTCATGGCAACACTTTGTTTTATATACGTTAGTAATAGAAAAAAACATGGTTATACATATTTTGTCATATTTTGTTATACTTTAGCTATATTCTTTTTACTTGTTTTTTACCAAATCTCGTCTAAACTCCATACATAACACTTAGTGTTATATTCTGAAACCAGATAAAGGAGTTTATCATGAACTACAGAACGATTTTAATGGCAACGGCTGCCGTACTCTTGAGTTCGCAAGCCATGGCTGCTGATTTAACCAATCCTTTCTTTACACCTAACAAAGGTCAGATTACTTCTGACACCAGTGTCGGCTATTACCGTTTGACAACCAAGCACGACCAGGGCTCACTGGAAGGATATTATGCTGCGGAAGCGCTGGAATACGGCGTTACCGATAAATTCAGCATTAACGGCTCTATTGCCAATATGTTTGATACGCAAGGCGAATACAACAACGACCATAACTTTGCTTACCAGATTGGTGCAAAATATAACACTAACTGCGACAAGGTATTATTCCAGGTTGCAG
>CALXTP010000023.1 GCA_944391435.1 uncultured Alphaproteobacteria bacterium
GCGCGGATGCTGCTTCTGTAATGGTTCCGTTTGAGGATTTCATAAGCGGCAAAACATATTGCCGGGTTTCCGGATCGGCGGCAAGATATTTCATGAAAGCTTTTATGGCATTGTCATCCATTTGCGATGGGCCTTTGGTTATGCCGGTTTTGCTCATAATGCGCAGGTCTATTACATATTTTGCAAGCTGATCTTCATTCTTTTTGGGTTCGTAGGTCTGGCATTCGCTGCGATAAACCAGGCTCAGGGCGTTGGCTTTGGTAACTTCTGCCGCCAAAACGCGTTTTAACTTAATTTTACCTGTCTTTTGGTAAGTTTCAGCATCCACGATGTAGGTATATTCATTGCGGTCGTACAGAGATGCCTCAAGATCGGATATTGCCGGTATGTCTTCAAAACGATGGTATACTTTTTGCGGGGTGCGCTTTTGCAGCGTGTCGGCCTGTTTTATACTATCCAGCGAAGAAGGCATATTCTGCAGGGTTATTTCTTTGGCGTGTTGCGTATCTTTTTCAAAGGCGGTGTCTTCCGCTTTTATTATGCTGTTTTGCGGCAGCCCCGACAGAGCAGCTCCCGTGGCGACAATTCCGGCACCGGCGATGTATTTGGCTTTAGACATTGCTTTTCCTTTTGACAAACATTTTGATATACTATTAATATAGCATATTATCCGGCAAAAGTCCAGAGGGGAAGGGTAAAAAAAATGGTTTTGCCCGCGACTTTTTGTTGCTATTGCTGTCGGCAGAGACGGCGAAAATCCGGCTAGGAGGCGAGAAAAGGAAAATACGGTGGAAAAAACGTACTTTTTAAAGGTAAAATTAAATTTTATGTATTAAGTTCAGTAAGACTTGGAGAGGACGGTTTTCTCCGATTAAGCTTTTAACAAGTAATAATTTAAGGAAATAAAAGATGGTATCATTAGCAGAGAAAATGGCCGCAAATATGGATGCTTCCGTTTTTAGCAAGGCAACGGATTTGAAAAAACGCCTGTTGTTTACGATTTTGGCTTTGATTGTTTTCCGCCTGGGGACGTTTATTCCGCTGCCCGGTATTGATTCCCGCGTGTTGGCGGAGATATTTGCCAGACATTCAAACGGCATTTTGGGAATGTTTAATATGTTTTCCGGCGGCGCGCTGGAGCGTATGACGATATTTGCCCTTAATATTATGCCGTACATCTCGGCTTCCATTATTTTGCAGCTCGGGCAGTCTGTCATTCCGTCGCTGGCCGCTTTGAAAAAAGAAGGCGAGGCCGGACATCGCAAGATGATGCATTATACCAAACTGCTGACAGTTTTGATTACGATTGTACAGGGATACGGTATTGCCGTCGGATTGATGAGCCTGTCTAACAGCGATGGTTCCAGCGCGGTGGTTATTGCTCCGTATACGTTTATTTTCTCAACAATTAT
Organism: uncultured Alphaproteobacteria bacterium; assembly: GCA_944391435.1. Taxonomy (GTDB): domain Bacteria; phylum Pseudomonadota; class Alphaproteobacteria; order RF32; family CAG-239; genus CAG-267. The sequence continues at coordinate 1,413 of CALXTP010000023.1, forward strand.
TTCTCTGACGGGCGGTACGATGTTTATCGTATGGCTGGGCGAACAAATTACATCCCGCGGTGTCGGCAACGGTTCTTCTCTGATTATTACCGTCGGCATTATTGCCAATATCCCGTCAGCCATAGCCCAAACTCTTGAACTGGGGCGTATCGGTTCCATGTCACCGCTGGTTATTGCCGGGCTGTTTTTGATGAGCATTGCCCTGGTCTTTATCATTTTGAAAGTGGAAATGGCACAGCGGAGAATCCTGGTCCAGTATCCGAAGCGCCAGGTTGGTTTGAGAATGACTTCGGCCGAAAGTTCCCATCTGCCGTTGAAAGTTAATCCGACGGGTGTTATTCCTCCGATTTTTGCGAGCGCATTGTTGTTGCTGCCGATTACTATTGCCAACATCTGGTCTAACAGCGGGCCGGAATGGGTGCAGACGCTGAGCCGTTATCTCAGCCACGGGCAGCCGCTTTATCTGGCATTGTATGCGTTTCTTATTATATTCTTCTCTTTCTTCTATACGGCTGTTGTCGTCAATCCGGAAGAGACGGCGGAGAATTTAAAGAAATACGGCGGTTTTATTGCCGGTATCCGTCCGGGAAAAAATACAGCGGAATATCTGGATTATGTTGTAACGCGTTTGACCGTTGTCGGGTCTTTGTATTTGGCGGCGTTGTGCATCTTGCCTGAGATCCTTATTGCAAAGCTGTCGGTTCCGTTTGTGTTAGGCGGTACGACCCTGCTTATCGTGGTGCAGGTAACGCTGGATTTTATTACGCAGGTTCAGTCGCATTTGATTGCTTACCAGTATGAGGGTCTGTTGAAGAAGGCTTCTCTGGTCAGCAAGAGAAAGAAATAATATGCCAAACAGAGATTTGTTTGTTGTTTTTACCGGCGCGCCCGGGTGCGGAAAAGGCACCCAGGCTCGCATTTTGTGTGAAAAAACGGGAATCTGCCATTTGTCAACGGGTGAGATGCTGCGCGCGGAAATTAAAAAAGGCACGCCTCTCGGGCTGGAACTGAAAGAGGCGCTGGATGACGGCGGGTTTGCTTCTGATGAATTGATTATCCGGATGGTAGAGGAGCGAATCGGACAAGATGATTGCAAACACGGCTTTTTGCTTGACGGATTTCCACGGACGTTGCCGCAAGCGGAAACGCTGGAAGGCCTGCTGGATAGCAAAGGGGTTAAACTTGATGCCGTGATAGAAATCCAAGTTCCCGATGAGATTATCATGGAGCGTATTCTCGGGCGTTATGCCTGTATGAAATGCGGCAGAGGGTATCATGACAGATTTTTAAAACCGAAAGTTTACGGTGTGTGTGATGAGTGCGGCGGTACGGAGTTTTCGCGCAGAGTTGATGACAACAGGACAACGGTTCAAAACCGGTTGGTTAATTTCAGAGCGCTTACTTATCCGACCATTCCCTTTTTTGAGAAAAAAGGATTGTTGCGCTGTGTGGACGGTACCGGTACGATTAATGCCGTTGCTGCTAAAATTGAAAAGGTTTTGGATATTGCCGATTGATGCGGGTGAAATCTTTTTGTCTGCCTGAAAGGCAACGACCGACAGTTGTTGCGAGAGTATGTCGCGGCGAGCCGGGGCATATTTTCCGGGCTGTTGAGGCGGGCAGATGAGAAAAAAAGTGTAGACGACTTTTTTTATGTTTTAATATTTCTTTAAAATTTTAAAAAAATGCACTTTTTTTAAAAGAATTGTTGACTCTCAGAAATTATGCCGTATAATCCGCATAAATTTTGAAGAGTGGTGATCAACTTTTTGAATGGTTTAATTGTTTAATAAATAATGGAGAGTTAATTTGGCTCGTATAGCTGGTGTAAATATTCCGACAGCCAAAAAATTGGAGATCGCGCTGACCTCTATTTATGGAATCGGAAGAGAAACCGCACAGGTTATCTGTGCAAAGGCGGGCGTTGCAGGCGATCGTCGCGTATCTGAATTGTCTGACGAAGATATTGCAAAAGTTCGTGAAGTTATTGATAAAAACTACCTTGTTGAGGGTGAACTTCGCCGTGAAGTTGCCGTCAATATCAAGCGTTTAATGGATTTGGGTTGTTACCGCGGGCTGCGCCATCGTAAAGGGCTGCCGGTACGCGGACAGAGCACTAAACAGAATGCCAGAACCCGTAAAGGTAAACGCAAGACCGTGGCCAACAAGAAGAAGTAAGTGAGGTAGTGATGGCTAAAACTGTAATTAAAAGGAAAGAAAAGAAGAATATTACATCCGGTGTTGCTCATGTAAATTCCACTTTTAACAATACAAGAGTTACAATTACGGATGCCCAGGGAAATACTGTTTCTTGGTCGACTGCCGGTGCTCAGGGTTTTAAAGGCTCCAGAAAGTCTACCCCGTATGCCGCGCAGGTTGCTGCCGAAGAAGCGGGAAGAAAAGCTCAGGAAAACGGTATGAAAACTTTGGAAGTGGAAGTTAAAGGACCGGGGTCTGGTCGCGAATCCGCTATCAGAGCTTTGCAGGTTGTCGGTTTTACGATTACTTCCATTCGCGATGTAACGCCTATTCCGCACAACGGCTGCCGTTTAAGAAAACGCCGCAGAGTTTAATTTTTAAGTTTAGCGGGGGAAGGTTTTGCCTTCCTTCCGCGTGTTTTGATGTAGCGTATAAAATTTAGTTAAGAGGGTATTCCGGTGATTCAGAAGAATTGGCAAGAACTTATTAAACCAACTAATCTAGAGGTTGTTCCGGGCGATGGCAGGAATGTGGCTAAGATAGTTGTTGAGCCTTTGGAGAGAGGTTTCGGGTTAACTCTGGGCAACGCGTTGAGAAGAGTTTTGTTGTCTTCTTTGCAAGGCGGAGCGGTTACGGCGGTTAAAATTGACGGTGTATTGCACGAATTTTCCGTTATTGAAGGTGTCCGTGAAGATGTTACCGATGTTATTTTGAATATTAAAGGGTTGGCAGTTGCCGTTCATTCCGAAGGCCAAAAAACAATGCGCCTGAAAGCAGAAGGTCCGATGGTCGTTACTGCCGGAATGATTGAAACGGGACATGATGTGGAAATTATGAATCCGGATCATGTTATTTGTACTTTGGATGCCGGCTCAAAAGTGTCTATGGAGTTAACGGTCGGCACCGGCAAAGGATATGTTCCGGCGGTGCAAAACAAGATGCCTGATGCGCCGATTGGTGTTATTGCCATTGATGCAATTTATTCTCCGGTCAGAAAGGTTTCTTATAAAGTTGAAAAGACGCGTGTGGGACAAAATACCGACTATGATAAACTGACGATGGTTGTTGAAACAAACGGTGTTGTTTCTCCGGAAGATGCCGTGGCATTGTCGGCGCGTATTTTGCAAGATCAGCTGAAACCGTTTATTAACTTTGACGAGCCAGAAAATGAAGCGGAAGATATTAAGGAAGAGCTGCCGTTTGATCGTAATCTGCTGCGTAAGGTTGATGAGTTGGAATTGTCGGTTCGTTCCGCAAATTGCCTGAAAAACGACAATATTGTTTATATTGGCGATTTGGTTCAGAAGACGGAAGCCGAGATGTTGCGGACGCCGAACTTTGGCCGCAAGTCTTTGAATGAAATTAAGGAAGTTTTGGCGAAGATGGGAATTCATCTTGGAATGGAAACGCCGGGATGGCCGCCAGAGAATATTGAAGAGTTGATTAAGAAGTGTGATGAACACTTTTAAGAAAATCTAAAATATTGTGAGAAAGAGCCGGATATTCCGGCTCTTTTTTGTGTAGAAAAGTAGGGAGGAGTAAAGGAAAGTAAGGAAGTAAGGAAGTAAGGAAGTAAGGAAGTAAGGAACTGTTATCTGCAAAGGAAAGTGATGCGCCGTATAGATGGCTGTTGCCCTTTTGGGGGATTTTTATAAAAGGTATGAGAGAAGTGTTCTTTTTTATGGACGGAGAATGAAACGGAAAATAGCGGGCAAAAGTGTATTGGGCTTGATGAGGGAAGACGTACAACATATCCGGAAGGGGCGGATTTAATATAATTATGGCAGCTTATTTATAATGCCATCTTATGAAAAGGCGGGGGTTCAGAGTTTTAGAAGAAAAACATGAATTTATAAAATAGTATGATATATTTTATTTTGTATTTGATGAGACATAAGATACCTTTTTACCCTTTTTAAGAGAATATGGCGTTTATTCAGTTGGATATGGTGTGGAGTGCGGCCGGTGTTGTTTATTGCCATTTGCGGCAAGCATGGCGGAACCATTTGACGGTTGCCAGGTTTGAATGGTGTTTGAGGCGAAGATAAAAAAGAAACCGGTTTGGGGAAGGCCGGGGCGACGGCAGAGTGATGAAAATATATAAAGTGTGACGGCTTAAAAAACGATTTGACAAAATAAATACAATCAAGTATAAGAATAGACATAAAACCTAAGCTTATGGAAATTATTTGTGATTATTTATTTTATGTTAAATTTGAAGCAGGGCACAGAAAGTTCTGTTTTTTTTAATGTTATCATTATGTACATGAAAAATGCTCAGAATGTTCCGTCGGTTCATGAACCTGCGGAAGATGCAAAGCGCCGGACAACCGACGTAGTGAAGAAACATGGAATGGCGCTCTCCGTTGAAAGAAAAGAGGAAGAGCGGAAAGCTTTTGAGCGTATGGTTGACGAGGCCTGCGAAAAGTTGAACAACTTCAAAGTGCCAAAAAGGAAAAGCCGAGGTATATGGCGGTTTGTTTTATTGTTGGTTGTTTTGGCCGGAGGCGGTTATCTGCTTTGGCCAAAAGGGCATGCTTCAGACGAAGAAACGGTTTTGAAAGATCAGATGCAAGAAGAACAGGCCAGGCTGGTTACAGAAAAGGAAAAAGCTTTGCAACTTGATATGGCGATGGGGTTGTCGCGAGGGGCTGCCCTTTGCAAGCAAAATATGCTGGCGGCGGCTAAAGCAG
>CALXTP010000024.1 GCA_944391435.1 uncultured Alphaproteobacteria bacterium
GTTTTGGACTTAACATTTTAAAACCTCATTCTTACTTTTGTTCAGCCAATTTCTTGTCTTGTGCCATTGGATCGTGAGCCATAATCTCACCTTTGTAAATCCAAACCTTAACGCCGCAAGCACCATAAGTGGTGTGAGCAGTTGAAGTAGCATAGTCAATATCGGCACGGAGAGTGTGCAAAGGCACTCTGCCTTCACGGTAATATTCGGTTCTTGCAATTTCGGCACCGCCAAGACGTCCCGAGCAGCAAACCTTAATACCTTCGGCACCCAGACGCAATGCAGATTGCATAACTCTCTTCATCGCACGGCGGAAAGCAACACGTCTTTCCAACTGCTGCGCAACGGAATCAGCAACCAGCTGAGCATCCAGTTCCGGCTTTCTGACTTCCAGAATGTTTAACTGAACTTCGGAATCAGTCAACTTTTGAATGTCTTTTCTTAACAACTCAATGTCTTGACCTTTCTTGCCAATTACAACACCTGGTCTTGCTGAATGAATAGTAACTCTGGCTTTTTTGGCAGGACGTTCAATAACAATCTTGCTGATACCAGCCTGAGCCAACTTTTCTTTCAAAAATTTTCTGATTTTCAAATCTTCGTGGAGGTAGTCCGTGAACTTCTCGTCAGCATACCAACGAGAGTCCCATGTGCGGTTAACGCCTAAACGAAGACTGATCGGATTAACTTTCTGTCCCATTTAACTTACTCCCCACGCTCTGCTACGACAATGGTCAGTTTAGAGAAAGGTTTCAACACCCTGGCGCCCCTCCCTCTGCCACGCGCATGCATACGTTTCATTACAATACCATTGCCGGTATAAGCTTCCGCAACCACAAGCTTATCAATATTGAGCTTGTGGTTATTTTCGGCATTGGCAATAGCTGATTTCAACACTTCTAATGCAACTTTTGCAATTCTCTTCTTAGAAAAGCTAAGTTCTGCCACAGCCTTCTCAGCGCTCAAGCCTCTGATTGTCTGAGCGACGAGGTTTAATTTACGAGCACTGGAACGGATAGAATTGCATACAGCCATCGCCTGGTTGTCGGCAAGTCTTCTTGTATCTTTAGTTTTTCCCATAATTAACCTCTCTTAACTTTCTTATCTGCAGCATGACCATAGAAGGTACGTGTCGGAGCAAATTCGCCGAACTTATGGCCAACCATTTCCTCAGTAACCAGTACCGGGATAAATTTATGACCGTTGTGCACACCAAATGTCAAACCGACAAACTGCGGCAACATCGTGGAACGGCGAGACCAAATTTTAATCACTTCATTACGAGTAGATGCTCTTGCTGCATCAGCTTTCTTAAGAAGATAACCATCTACAAAAGGTCCTTTCCATACGGAACGAGTCATCTGTTTACCTCCTTATTTCTTTTTATTTTCATGACGAGATCTCATAATAAAGCGATCTGTCTTTTTGTTAGAACGAGTTTTAGCACCCTTAGTCGGTTTACCCCAAGGCGTAACAGGATGACGTCCGCCCGAAGTACGTCCTTCACCACCACCATGCGGGTGGTCAACAGGGTTCATTGCAACACCGCGGGATACCGGACGAACACCCAGCCATCTGGCGCGGCCAGCCTTACCCAACGAAACGTTTTGGTTATCCGGGTTGGAAACGGCACCGACGGTTGCCAAGCATTCTTCACGGACGATTCTTAATTCACCGGAAGAAAGTTTCAACTGTGCATAGCCGGAGTCTTTACCGACAACCTGAGCATAGCAGCCTGCCGAACGAACCAGCTGACCGCCTTTACCGACTTTCAATTCAACATTGTGTACAATCGTACCAACCGGCATGCTCTTCAACGGCATTGCATTTCCCGGCTTAATATCTGCCTTTTCCGAAGAAATGACCTTATCGCCGGCTTTCAATCTTTGCGGAGCCAGAATATAAGCCTTTTCGCCATCCTCATAGTTAATCAATGCAATAAAGGACGTACGGTTAGGATCATACTCAATCCGTTCCACGGTTGCTTCGCAATCAAATTTATTACGCTTAAAGTCAATAACACGGTATTTGCGTTTATGTCCGCCACCGATTCTACGACTTGTGACGTGTCCGAAATTATCACGCCCGCCCGTTTTGGTCAGACCAACAGTCAGACTCTTTTCCGGATTGCCTTTATAAAGCTCACTTCTGTCAACAATAATCAGTTGGCGAAGACCCGGAGTGGCAGGTTTATATGTTTTCAAAGCCATGACTAAATTCCTGCTGTAACATCAATATTTTGACCCTCGGCAAGCGTAATAACCGCTTTTTTGTAATCGGAACGAGTTCCGACATATCCTCTGAAGCGTTTTACCTTACCGGCCTGTTTTACGGTATTTACCTTATTTACCTTTACGTTAAAGATAGCTTCAACGGCCGCTTTAACTTCATCTTTCGTTGCACAAAGCGGAACCATGAAGACAACTTTTCCGTTTTCGGAAGACATCATGGACTTTTCGGTAATTACCGGACGAAGTAATGTATCATACATAGCTGCAGTTACATTGTTTGTATTATTAGATTTTTTCATTGTAATCTTTCCTCCAAGCAAGCAACAGCCTCTTTAGTTAATACCAACTTCTCTTTTCTCAAAATATCGTACACGTTGGCACCGATTGTTGGCAAAATGTCAACACCGACAATATTGCGGCTGGCCAGCGCGAAATTAACATCAACTTCCTTACCGTCAATAAACAGGCAGTTTTGCAAACCGCAGGCATTTAATTTGGCAAGCAAATCTTTTGTCTTTGCGTTTTCAAGCTTTGCCTCGTCAATAACAATAAGGTTACCCTCTTTCGCTTTCGCGGAAAGAGCAGTTTTCAAACCAAGTTTTCTAAACTTTTTGGTCAAGTCATGAGAATGATCTCTGACAACCGGACCAAAAACGATACCACCTTTTCTGAACTGGGTACCCTTGCGGCTGCCTTGACGGGCATTCCCGGACCCCTTTTGTTTAAAAGGTTTCGCCGGTGTCAAAGCAACATCGGAACGACCTTTTGTCTGGTGGTTACCGCATTGGCGCATGGCAAGCTGCCAATTAACAACACGGTACAAAACATCGGCGCGAACTTCCAATCCAAAAATAGCATCGTTCAGTTCAATACTTCCGACATTTTCATTATTCAAATTTAAGATGTCCTGTTTCATATTCAAAATTCCTTAATCTCTTATGCATTATCAGCTGCTTCTTCAGCTTTAACTGCAACAGGTTCATCAGCTTTTTTCAAACCGGCAGGCAACGGCAGTTTGACATCCGATGTTTTTTTAATGGCATCGGTAACGCGAACCCAAGCATTCTCAGCACCGGGAACAGCACCTTTTACCATAATTAAACCGCGGACGCCGTCAACCGAAACAACCTTCAGATTTTGAACGGTAACACGTTCATCACCCAAATGCCCGGCCATTTTCTTGCCCTTAAATACTTTGCCCGGATCCTGTCTCTGCCCGGTAGAACCGTGTGAGCGGTGAGACAAGGAAACACCGTGCGTTGCTTCCAAACCGGCAAAATTATGACGTTTCATAACACCGGCAAAACCCTTACCGATAGATTTAGCGCAAACATCAACAAACTGTCCCGGAACAAAATGCTCGGCAGACAACTCATCGCCGATATTCAACAGGCAATCTTCAGATACTCTGAACTCAGCCATTTTCTTTTTCGGCTCAACATTTGCTTTGGCAAAATAGCCTTTCAACGGTTTGGAAAGATTTTTCGCCTTCACAACGCCTGTTCCAAGTTGAACAGCGCTGTAACCGTCTTTCTCATTTGTTCTGACATTAACGACTTTCAAACCTTCAACCGCCAAAACCGTTACCGGAACATGGGTGCCGTCAGCTTCAAAAATCCTTGTCATTCCAAGTTTTTTTGCGATCAGACCAGTACGCATTATTATTTTTTCCTTTTCAATTGGTTGATTTTATCTTTCAAAAACCAACATTAAAATTATAACTTAATTTCTACATTCACGCCGGCCGCCAAATCCAATTTCATTAAGGCATCAACGGTTTGCGGTGTAGGATCTACGATATCAAGAAGCCTCTTGTGAGTACGGATTTCAAACTGCTCACGGGATTTCTTATCAACGTGAGGAGAACGGTTTACCGTAAACTTCTCAATTTTCGTCGGCAGAGGGATAGGCCCTCTCACATTTGCCCCGGTTCTTTTGGCCGTGTGGACAATCTCTTTGGTAGACATATCCAACAAACGATGGTCAAAAGCCTTAAGGCGAATTCTTATGTTTTGTGTATCCATCATTTTAACACTTTTCCTATAACTAAATGGCAAATAACTCCTTTATGGGGCTTGCCATTTAAAAAACTCAGCAGACGTTTGCAACAGCTTGTCTGCATTATGGGTTATACTTTTTTTCGCAAGAAAGTTAACACTTCCTTAACATTTGTTGCAGAGCACTTGTAACATTTAAATTTGATAATTGCAACAAAAAAATGCACAAAAAAATAAAAAAAATCGGGCTCACCAAACTTTTAAACCCCGCACGGAGATTCGCCTTCCGATTTTTTGACAAATATTTAACATTGTCCATAATTAGACAATTCCAATCTCTTTAATTTTATCCCGAAAAGGACTATATTTCCTCTATCGATTCTCAAACAGGAGTATAAAATGCTGGCATTTATTTTAGGCACCATCATTTTAACATCATCCCCCGACACGCCAACGGAAATCATCGGCAGCGCCGCCACGCCGGATGGTGGACGCAATGAAATTTTTATAGAACAGCCCTCTGGTATGCAAGACCCGTTTGGGCAGCCGGACATACAAACACCGCCGCCCACAGTTTCCCCATCGGTACAAAATACTTCCTCGCCGTCCGCATCTCCCACCACCATTACCGATAATAAAGGTCCCCGCCCGCTGGTCAGCCAATCGTCAAGTGTCAACCCGACAGATATGAATCCGCTGGATTATCAAAATAAAATTGAAAACACCATCTACCAGGACGGCAACCGTTTGATAGATGTACAATCAATTCCGTTAAAAGACATAAGCTCTGCCGTCCAGCCCAACCTGCAGCCAACCATTACCGACTACCCGTCTTTTTAGCTGTTCCTCCGTCAATATGACGCCGGATGCAAACACCTGTGATATTTAAAATGAACATCACTCGGCACATAAATCAAATTTGTCACACTGTTATTATAAGAATTATTATCAATATGGTGCACGCAATAAGAAACTTTATCGCTGTCATCGGGCTGCTTCAAAAACAATTTTGCAACCACCCTATGCAAATCATCACCCCCTATAATATGCAAACAAACCTGTATATCGGAAGCATTGTTTATCAATATATCCCCCAGATTCTTTTGCCCATTTTGCAACAAACTTCTCTTTTCAGAAGACATATCTTTATAACAAACGCCAATCCCTTCATTTATCATCTCTCCAAAAAGTTTTCTGTTTTCCGGCACATCTTCAATTTTGGAAACATACCCGTAATTACTGACAAATATCAATCCGTTATAAACGTGATAAAATTTCCAAACCTCTTCAATCTGCATACGCCCCATAACGCCCATTTCTTGTATTTTGTCACCATCCGCAGCACCGCCTGTTTTCCATTCCCTGCGATTTACCTCAACGACATTCCATCCAATAACAATTTTCAGAGCCGGAAGAAATTCCTGACAAAAACTCTTTATCGACTCGAAACTTTCACCCTCAGCAGAATTATGTTCTTTTAACAGCTTATCGAATTTCAGCAAAGCTCTTTTTTGGTTAATTTTTCCAAAATTTTGAAACGTAATCCAAAGTCCAAGCGGACCGGTAAGCAATATGACAATAAAAATCGTCAACGGGCTACCGCAATTCTCATACATTGATGTTTTCATTTTTACGGCAATCAGAGCTGAAAGCAGCGCCACCACAAGAGAATTAAAGACATTTGAGATAGATGCTACGTATTGTAGAGAAAATAAATTCAGAAAGATATCTTGAATAACTAGAATAATACACCAAAAACCAATTGAAGCAGCCCACGCCGCAATAACAACCTTTCCCCCAGCCCCGCGAGGATGCTGTAACAACTCTTTTTGTTGCAAATAATCTTCTTCTGAAATTAAATTCAGTTCTCTGACACGCTCTAATTTTTCACTCTGCTCAAGTATATTCATATTTCTTCCTCTTCATATAAAACAAATCATTTGTAAAAAAATTCTGGTTTGCAATTATTTGTTATCGCACCGGAATAAATCAAAGCGTTATACATATCTGCTCTTCCCCTATCCCCTGAAAATCCCATCATTTCTAATCCAAAAGATGCATAGTCATCCGTCAACATTTCCCAAGCCATGCTTGATAAAAACGATGAAAGAAAATTCTCCTCCGTACATTTAGGCAAGGAATTCAATTGTTTCAGATATCGCCTCTCCTCCATAAGAACATTATCATCATACCCGCCGCCAGCATTAATAAACTTGCGAAAACTTTGCCGTACCCGATTCGGAATCGTATCTGTTACAGTAATTGTCCCAAACTTTTGAGCCAAATCATTGTGCAATTTCAATATTTTGGCCTCTTTTGCAGCCTGACGCGCTCTTTCTTCCTCCTCTTGCTCTTTCTTCTTTTTTCTTTCCATTTTCTGCATATCATGGTACCAATTTTCTTCTTGCCAATCCAAAATTTCTAGTTGTTTTTCCCACAAATAATCCAACTGACAAATTTCCAAACTTTTTTGCACTCTTGATAAGGAAAAACCCAAAAAATGAGGTTTTAGAAGGAAACTTACAAACTCATCATCACCTACTGTTGAAAGATATTTCACATATTCAAAATTCTCAAACGGAGGAAAACCCCAATCATAAAAAGGTTTTCCAAAATACATAAAATCAGACCGCGTATTATTTTTTTTATCATACTCCATAACGCGATAACCTTTTAAAAACTCACCATATACGCCATCACACGACGTTGGAATAACAATCCCTGTAATATTCATATTTTTATTAAGCTCATCTAACAGACGAGATTTATTCATATTTTCTTGATACGCACACCCGGCCACACAAATGACAAACAGCACAAAAATTTTTCGCATATTTTTATCTCCCGTTCTAATAAGGCACATCCATCTCCTTGTTACACAACTATAGTTAAGTAGTGGTATTTGTCAAGATGATTTATGATAACTCTCATGAAAATACGCGAAGCCCAAAACTTTAGTGATGAAGTAGTTGATTTGCTTGTTCAAGAAAGAATAAAGCAAAACATCAGCCGTTATCGGTTAGCCAAAGAATGCGGCATCACCGAAACAGCGCTGAGTTACATAGAGCGGCACGAACGCAGGCCAACGCTTTACACACTGAAAATGATTGCGGACACTTTGAACATCCAACTGGCCGACATTATCAAAAACATAGAAAAAGAAATTGATACGTAAATTCAACAGCTTGCAACGTATATGTCAGTTTCACATATTCTATAAAGCAAATGTCGGCACACATAAAAAGGCACTTCTTTGAAGTGCCTTTTTAACTGGGGCGGACGATGAGGCTCGAACTCACGACAACCGGTACCACAAACCGGGGCTCTACCAACTGAGCTACGTCCGCCATCACATTGCCTTGTAGCTTTTACATACAAATAATATTAAAGTCAAGCATAAAAAATATTTTTCTTTTTATAACTAAAATTAACAATTTATTTTCTTTTTAGCCACTATTATATGATAACTTATAAATTTGGAAGGAGTTGTCGTTAATGTCTGCATTTAAAACGCTTTGCTACACAATATTGCTTTCAGGGTGGTGTATTTCCGCAGCCTTTGCCGCCTCCGGCACATCATCAATTGTCATTGACGCCAAAAGCGGAAACGTTTTATATGCAGATAATGCGGAAGAACTGCGCTACCCGGCATCTCTAACCAAGCTAATGACGCTTTATATTGCTTTTAACGCCTTGGAAACAGGAAAATTAAAACTGACCGACAAATTAAAAGTATCGCGCACGGCCGCCTCCCGTTCACCGTCAAAACTGGGAATGCCGGCAGGCTCATATATAGATGTTAAAACCATCATTGAAGCTTTAATCGTCAAATCCGCCAACGATTGTGCCACCGTGCTGGCCGAAGCCCTGAGCCCGACCGAAGCCGACTTTGCTAAACTGATGACTAAAACGGCACGCAAATTAGGCATGTACCGTACAACTTTCAAAAACGCTTCGGGATTGCCCAATTCTGCCCAAAAAACCACCGCCAAGGATTTAGCTATTCTAGGCGCTGCAATTTATCACCATTTTCCGCAATATTACCACCTCTTCTCCATGACCGAATTTCAATACAACGGCATGACATATAAGACCCATAACTACCTTTTAAACGATTCTCTGGGAACCGATGGCATGAAAACAGGATACACCGCCGCCTCTGGCTTCAACATCTTAACATCAGCCCAGCAGGGAAACCACCGCATTATCGCCGTAACGCTCGGACACAAAAAAGTCAAAGAACGTGATGAAGACATCTCAAAAATGATGCAAATTTCTTTAGACTACATTCAAAAAAGTCCCCTGATAAACATTAGTAATCTGAAAGATTCCATCAACAGCTCGCTAAACGGCGGAAAAACCCAAACAGCTTACAACCAATCAGGCGTCAAACACACCAATTGATAAACGCCAATGTCTGAATATTTTGCACATATAATTGTGATAGACGGCGAAAAGGGCAGCGGCCGCAAAACGCTGAGTTTTGAACTGGCCATAACCCTTTTGTACAATCACCAACAAACGGCATTGCTGTTAAAAGAAGGGTCTCCCCTGTCCGAAACAATCAGAAAGCGCCGTGAACAAACTCCGAATCTTCCGCAAATCCCGATCATTACAGACGCCAATTTCGCTGCAAATGCAAGCCTGTACAAGGCAATAATTATTCCCGAGGCGGATTCGGATAACAAATATGCAGAATATTCTTCCACCTATATTACGCTTTTAAAACAAAACAAACCGGCCTTAAAGCGATTCCGCCAAAATCAAAGCTACCTTTCTTCTGTCTGGGAATTAAAAAAGAAAATCGCCGCTCGCCGCAAACAAAGCCTGAACTGGGTAATATGCGAAAATAACCTGACCTCCCGCTTGAAAGACACCCCGGATGAAGAACTTTTGCAAATGTCCAAGCTGTACGGATTCCGTGTGGCCCCGCCTCTTAATATGCGCGCCGCCTACAAAAAAAATATCACCGGCTTATCCGCACAAGACAAATCAGCTCCCGAATTTCAAAAAATGCTCACATACGAAGACATTTGCACTCGTCGGGAAATAACAAGGCTTGCAGAATTTATTTTCAGCTAATAAATATTCTTTACAAGCCATACATTTTGCTTTAACGTAAACGGCAAAGATTCACATCTTTTGCATTTCTAACACTAAGGGAAAAAACATGATAGAAACAATTCAGACTGTTCCATACACTGACCAGAAAATGGGAACTGCCGGCCTCAGAAGAAAAACGCAAACCGCCATGCAGCCGCACTATCTTGAAAATTTCATTCAAAGCATTTTTAATACGATTCCCAACCTTGCCGAAAAATCTTTTCTAATCGGGGGTGACGGGCGGTACTTCAACAAAACGGCTATTCAAAAAATCATCAAAATTGCCGCCGGCAATCATGTCAAAAAGCTTTACATCGGTCAAAACGGTCTGGTTTCCACACCTGCCGGCTCACACATTATCCTCAAAAACAAATTAGACGGGGGGTTCATATTGACAGCCTCCCACAATCCCGGCGGACAAAAAGAAGATTTTGGCATTAAATATGCCACCAAGACGGGCGGCCAATGCCAGCCGTCAGAAAGTCAGGCCATTTATGAACAAACCCTGGCTATCGGCGAATATAAAATTTCCGACCATCCGGACATTGATTTATCCCACATCGGCCGCACACAATGTGAAGAGACCCAAATTGAAATTATAGATCCGATTACGGACTATCTTAACCTAATGCAGCAAATTTTTGATTTCCCCAAGTTAAAAAGCCTGCTGACATCAAATTTTCGCTTCGTTTTTGATGGCATGAACGGTGTAACCGGTCCCTATGCCAAAAAGCTTTTTGAAGAAATCTTGGGCGCGCCGGCTGGAACGGTTATCCGCGCAACACCGCTTGAAGACTTTGGCGGCGTACATCCGGATCCCAACCTGACTTATGCCAAAAGCCTGGTAGACTTAATGTACGGAAACGACGCGCCGGATTTTGCCGCAGCCAACGACGGCGACGGCGACCGCAATATGATTTTAGGGCAAAATTTCTTCGTCTGCCCGAGTGACAGCCTTGCCATTCTGACTGATAACTACAAACTCATTCCGGCTTATCGCAACGGCATCTTCGGTGTCGCAAAATCTGCAGCGACATCCATGGCCGTCAAACGCGTTGCCGATGCGTTGAACATCGGTTATTATGAAGTTCCGACCGGTTGGAAATATTTTATCCACTTAATGGACTCAAACAGGATAACAATCTGCGGAGAAGAAAGTTTCGGCACCGGAGCCTCACACATCCGTGAAAAAGACGGCATTTGGGCAACATTATTCTGGTTAAGCATAATCGCCGAAACCCGCAAATCTGTTAAAGAAATTGCCCTGGAACACTGGAAAAAATACGGACGCAGCTATTATTTGCGCAACGATTTTGAAAACCTGCCACAGGATGTGGCTGACAAACTGATGACTGACCTGCAAAACAAGCTTCCATCATTGATAGGGCAAACATTCGGCAGCTTTACCGTATCAGACGCCTATCCGTTTGTTTATAATGACCCCGTAGATAACAGCTCCACGCAAAACGGCCTCATCATACATTTCAGGGACGGTTCCCGCATTGTCTATCGCCTTTCCGGCACGGGGACAAACGGCGCCACTTTGCGTTCTTACATAGAACGTTATGTAACCATGGATTTACTGGAAAATCCGGAAGATATGCTCAAAGACCTATGTCGGATTTCCCGCCAAATATCAGAAATTACCTTAAGAACCGGCAAAGAACGCCCGGATATTGTAACCTGATAAAACAGAAATCGGATTTCTGCAAACATTAACCAGAGGCTTATAAAAAAACATGTTTCAAAACAAACAGGATATACGTCCGGACAAAATATTAGAAGAACGCCTGTTGCTCCTTGTCTTTATGTTGACTGCAACAATTGTCAGCATTGGTTTTTTGTTTGCATATCCCGGCTATTTGCGCCCGGTCATTTTAGCGGTATTTGCGTTCATAACCCTCAGCATTTACATTGCCATTACTATTTTACAATCAGGCGAAACAGCCATCTTATATGGCGGTTTGGCCAACGAAATCCTGAAAAACCGCAAAATATGCTATGTAATAGTCAATGCCGACGGCAAAATAATTTTGCAAAACGAACTGGCAAAAACTTTCCTTAATGGTATGGACATCCTAAACTTTTTGGAAACACATATTGCCACGGAAGAAATCAACCGGCAAAAGCTAAAACAACTGCGCTCAGCCGCCGAACATCTAAAGGAAGAAAAGCTGGAACTTGTTTTAAAATTTGACAGCACCACGGTTTTTTCCGGCCAGGAATGGTATCGTGTCCGCGTCCGGCCGATTAGCCTCAATCAAAATAACGACGAAAACATGGACAATGCATCCGGTTTTGATTTAAAATACAACATCTACCTGTTGTGGAGCATTGAAAATATTACCGCAGAAAAAACATTGGATATGCTTTTCCAGGAAGAACGGCGCTCTTTTTATAATTTTCTAAATTTTATGCCTCTCGGTCTTTATATACTCAATGCCAAAGGCAAAGTGGAATATATAAACAAAACTTTAAGCCGGATGCTGAATATCTCTCAGGAGAACATCCTCGGCAAAGACATCTCCGAATTTTTGTTCAAAAGCGCAGATAAGGAACAAAAATTTGATAATATGTGTAGCCAATATACCGGCTATATGGAAGATTCTGACGGTAAGACACACCGCTATCTTGTAAAAGAAGATTGTTTTAAACAGGGGAGCGAAGTACAAACCCGTGGCATTGTCATCGGCAACATTCCGACCAACACAAGTTTGCAACAAGCCTATGATGAAGCGGTATCCGAAACCGGCAGCATTTTCAATTTATCCCCGTTCGGCATGATGCTTCTGGATATGGATTTGGTTATTAAGCGTATCAACCAGCGTTTTACCGAAATTTTAGGGATTCCGTCAACCTCTCAACCGTTGGACAATTACCTGTCAAACTATTTGGATGAAGACAGCATCTTCAAAATAAAAAAACAACTGTCTGCTTTCGTTTCCGAAAAAGACAAGCTTCAACCGGCTTATTTTGATCTGAATTTAAAAAATAAAAACAAAATAAAAATCCTGCGTTTATATATTTGCCCATTGTTTTCATCCACCATCCAAATAAGAGAAAATATAAAAGGCATTGTTTTGTTTTGCATAGACACAACAGATCAAAACAACCTTAAAACTCAATTTGCCCAAGCGCAAAAAATGCAGGCCATGGGACAACTGGCAGGAGGCATAGCCCACGATTTTAATAATTTGCTGACGGCAATGATTGGTTTTTGCGACTTGTTGCTGCAAAAACACAGCATTGGCGATTCATCCTTTGCCGATATTATTCAAATCAAACAAAATGCCAACTGCGCGGCCGAGCTGGTTCGCCAACTGCTGCAATTCTCGCGCAAACAGCCTCTTCAGCCGGAGTTAATAAACATTACTGATATTTTAATCAACTACACACCGTTACTGAAAAGGACCGTCGGAGAACAGGTAGAATTAAAATTTCATCATGGAGAAAACCTGGATAACATCAGGGTAGATAAAGTCCAGTTTCTTCAAGTGGTGCTGAATTTATGTGTTAATGCCAAAGATGCCATGAACAAAAAAGGGACTTTAACCATTTCCACGCAAAAAGAAACCCTTCTGGAACCTTATCACTTCGGCGCGGAAACAATTGAAAGCGGCAGCTTTATCCGCATGGATGTAACCGATTCCGGATGTGGCATACCGTTAGAGAATATGTCACGCATTTTTGAGCCGTTTTTTTCCACCAAACAAAACATCGTCGGTTCGGGAACTGGTCTGGGATTAGCCACTGTTTACGGAATAGTCCGCCAGATGGAAGGCTTTATCAAAGTAAAAAGCACGGTAAACGTCGGCACAACTTTTTCAATCTACCTTCCGGCATATCCGGCAGAACAAAAAAACAATGCTGCCGACACATCATTAACCAGGCGTATTTTGAGCGATAAACGCGGGCGTGCCGTTTTAACGCCGGCAATTCCCCGTCCGGCCGCACCCAACACGGATAAAATCATTCTGGGGCTCAATCTTTCTGCTGCCGAAAATTTAAATCAAACCCCTGAAGACATAGAAAAAACAAGAATACTGCTGGTTGATGACGAAAACTCCGTCCGTACATTTGCCCTGCGCGTTTTGCGAAAAAAGGGATACGAAGTTATAGGCTGCAATTCCGCTGAAAATGCCTTGGAAACTCTAGAAAAAGATACGAACTTCCAACTATTGATAACCGATATGATTATGCCGGGGCAAAACGGCATAGAACTGGCCAAACAAGTTCAGGAACAAATACCGGATATAAAAATTATTTTAGCGTCGGGCTACTCGGAAGACATTTTAAAAGGCGAATTTACGGATATTGACAATCTGTCATTTATACCCAAACCGTTCAGTCTGAATGATTTGACTCAAAAAGTTTACGAGGTAATGAAATCATAATGGATAATTCCTACAACGAAAAAACCAAACAATACAAACTGCAATTCTCGCCCAACACTTATCTGGGAGAAGATGATTTTTTAGTCACTTCTTGCAATGACACGGCCTATAATATAATAAAAATGTGGCCTTACTGGCCCCACTTTGCCATCAACATATACGGCCCGAAAAGTTCGGGAAAAACACATTTGGCGCACATATGGGCAGAACGTGTTCAAAAAAGCCTGCCCCGCCCGATAGACATCCCTTTCATTGAAGCGCCGCATATCAATATGAAAAACGTCAACAAGCTGGCACATGAAAACAAATATCTCGTCATTGAAAATATGACGGCTGAAATCAACGAAGAAGCCTTTTTTCACTTATACAACTTCTTCAATATCCCCGAACATTTTATCCTGTTTACCTCAGAATTGCCGCTAACCAAACTGCCCATAAAACTGCCGGATTTACATTCCCGTTTAAAAGCGATTCCCGGCATAGAAATCCTGCAGCCAGATGACATCATGCTGACGGCGCTGATAGCCAAACTTTTCAACGACCGGCAAATCATCATCAGCCAGGATATATTAGACTATATTTTAAACCATACAGAAAGATCTTTTGACTTTGTCCGTCGCCTGGTCGCAGAAATTGACGATATTTCGTGGACTTACGGAAGGGCCGTCACAATCTCAATCGTCAAAGAAGCTTTCAACACCCTGTCAAAAAACAAACAACTTGAGTTATTTATATGAGTTCGCACAACAATCAAAACGTCAACGGCTGGATAATCCTGGACAAACCGCAAGGAATGAGTTCCAACCAGGCTCTGCGCAAAGTACAATACCTTCTGCACGCAAAAAAAGCCGGACACATAGGAACACTAGACCCTTTTGCCACCGGTGTCCTCCCTTTGGCATTCGGCGAAGCCACCAAACTGATACCTTATATTCAAGAAAACGAAAAAACTTATGAATTTACGTTAAAATTCGGTGAAGCAACGTCTACCGACGACATAGAAGGAGAAGTCAGCGCCGTTTCGTCACACATTCCCACACAAACAGAATTGAAAAATATTCTACCCTCATTTTGCGGCAACATCCGGCAAATTCCGCCCAAATACTCCGCTGTGCATGTCAACGGCCGTCGCGCCTATGATTTGGCCCGTCAAGACATTGATTTTGCCCTTCCGGAAAGGGAAATTTTTATTAAAGATTTAACGCTTAACAACTATAATCAAGAAGAAGCAACGGCTGATTTAAAAGTAACCTGTTCCAAAGGCACTTATATTCGCGCATTAGGCCGGGATATTGCCAAAAAATTGGAAACATGCGGCCACTTAACCGCCCTCCGGCGTACTAAAAACGGTTTTTTTGACCTTTCGCATACGATTTTACTGGAAAATTTAAAAAATACATTGTATAAAGATGCTGGAGTTTATCAGCTTTTGCCTGTTGAAACATTTCTGTGCGACATCACGGTTATTGCTGTAACGGCAGATGAAGCTCTTAAGCTCAAAAACGGGTTAACGCTTTCTTTACAAGGGTTTGAGCCCTTTTCCGGAACAGCGGCTGCCTGTTTTGAAAACAAACTTATAGCCCTAATCCAAAACAAAGAAAATAAAATTTCTCCGATTCGGGTCTTTAATCTTTAACTAAAACATATTTAAGGAAATAAACGATGTCGATTACACATGAACAAAAAAAAGAAATCATCGCCCAATACGGCACAAAGCCCGGTGATACCGGATCTCCGGAAGTCCAAATTGCGATTTGGACCCACCGCATCAACTCATTGATTGAGCACTTTAACACTCACAAAAAAGATTTGCACTCTCGTCTTGGCTTGATGAAAATGGTTAGCCGTCGTCGCCACCTGCTTGATCACTTGCGGGCGACAAGCGAAGAAAGATATCAAACATTAATTAAGAAATTAGATTTGCGTAAATAATGTTTGAAAACAAATAGCGGAGCAATGGGGCTCCGCTATTTGTAAAATCCCGGCATATGGCCGGGTGAGGTATTTTATAGGATAGGAAAGGTAAAAAATATGGTCGATTGGAACGTGTGCCGCAAGGAAATGGAATGGGGCGGCCGCAAATTAGTTTTAGAAACAGGTAAAGTAGCAAAACAGGCAACGGGGGCCGTTTGGGCTTCATACGGCGACACCATTGTTGTTGCAACCGTCGTTGCCGCCAAAGAAGCAAAAGCTGATCAGGATTTTTTCCCTTTAACCGTTAACTATCAGGAAAAATATTATGCCACCGGCAAAATCCCCGGCGGTTTCATGAAACGTGAAGGCAAGCCGTCAGAACACGAAGTTTTGGTTTCAAGATTGATTGACCGCCCGATTCGCCCATTGTTTCCTGATGCATTTAAAAACGAAGTCCAGATAATTTGTACCACTATAGCACATGATAAAAAGACGGATTCGGATATTTTGGCCATGGTTGCGGCATCTGCCGCCCTTGCCGTTTCGGGAATTCCGTTTTTAGGTCCTATCGGTGCAGCCAAAGTTGGTTATATCAATGGACAATATGTTTTGAATCCGACGGTTGAAGAACTGAAAAATTCGGAACTGGAATTAACTGTTGCCGGCACCAAAGAAGGGGTATTGATGGTTGAATCCGAAGCCGACGAGCTCTCAGAAGAAACCATGTTAAACGCGGTTATGTTTGGTTTTGACAATTTCCAGGGCGTTATTGACCTAATCAACGAATTAAAAGCCGAAGCAGGCAAAGAACCCTGGGAAACACCGGTATTTCCGCCGGAGTTTGATGAGCTCTACAGCCGCATTGAAAAGGATTTCCGTAACAAATACGAAGAAGCTTTCAATGAAGTAGACAAACAAAAGCGTGCAACCCGCCTAGGCGAATTAAGCGAAGAAATCAACGCTACCATTGACCCGGAAAATGAGATAGAAGTCCGTTATGCGCTGGATGCCATTGAAAAATTGATGCATTCGGTTATGCGTGAAAAGGTATTGTCCACCGGCAAGCGCATTGACGGCCGCGACACTAAGACCGTCCGCCCGATTACCTGTGAAGTGGGGCTGTTGCCGACAACACATGGCTCTGCCCTGTTTACCCGCGGTGAAACGCAGGCTCTGGTAGTAACCACACTGGGAACAGCCGAAGATTCGCAGATTATTGATGGCTTGATGGATGAAGAACGTCAGGAATTTATGTTAAACTACAACTTCCCGCCGTTTTCCGTCGGCGAATGTGGCAGACTGGGTTCCCCTGGACGTCGTGAAATCGGACATGGCAAACTGGCATGGCGCGCCCTCCATCCGATGATGCCGAAAGACAAAACACTATTTCCATATACCGTCCGCGTCGTTTCTGATATTATGGAATCTAACGGCTCATCTTCTATGGCTACCGTTTGCGGCTCCTGCCTGTCCCTGATGGATGCAGGCGTTCCGCTCAAAAAGCCGGTTGCCGGCATTGCCATGGGCTTGATTAAAGAAGATGACGACAGAGTCGCCATTTTGACAGATATTCTCGGCGATGAAGACCACTTGGGCGACATGGACTTCAAAGTAGCCGGAACAAAAGACGGTGTTACCGCTTTGCAGATGGATATTAAAATCACCTCCATCACCAAAGAAATTATGAAAAACGCCCTGTCGCAGGCGCATGAAGGCCGTATTCACATTTTAGGCGAAATGGCTAAAGCATTGCCTGCACCGCGCGAAGAAATTTCTCCGCGTGCTCCGCGCATCATTTCTATCAAAATTCCGGTAGATAAGATTCGCGAAGTTATCGGCACCGGCGGCAAAGTTATCCGTGAAATCATTGAACAGACCAACACCAAGATTGATATTGACGATGACGGAACGG
>CALXTP010000025.1 GCA_944391435.1 uncultured Alphaproteobacteria bacterium
GATTCTCTGCAAACAGCCGTCTGATAGCGCCGGTAATGGCCATACGGCAGTCCGTATCAACATTAACTTTGCGAACGCCGGACTTGATGCCGCGGACGATTTCTTCTACCGGTACGCCGAAAGTCTGTGGAATGGCACCGCCATAAGCGTTGATTAAATCCTGCAGTTCTTGCGGCACGGAAGAAGAGCCGTGCATAACCATATGTGTATTTGGCAGTTTGGCATGGATTTTCTCAATCACGTCAATCGCTAATATATCACCTGTCGGTTTGCGGGTAAATTTATATGCACCGTGAGAAGTGCCGACAGCAACTGCCAGAGCATCAATATTTGTTTCTGCAACAAATTTAGCCGCTTCATCGGGGTCTGTTACCAAGCGTTTTTTATCAATAACGCCTTCTGCGCCGTGGCCGTCTTCCTTATCGCCTTTTCCGGTTTCCAGAGAACCGATAACGCCGAGTTCGCCTTCTACCGAAGCGCCGACGGCATGGGCGCGGGCAACAACTTCTTTGGTAACCCGGACATTATATTCAAAAGAAGACGGAGTCTTGCCGTCAGCCTCCAGAGAACCGTCCATCATTACTGAAGAATAGCCGTTAACCAGTGCCGACTGGCAGATATCAACCGAAGCCCCGTGGTCTTGGTGCAGGCAGATAGGCAGTTCGGGATACATTTCAATACCTGCTGCAATCATATGGCGGAGCATCGGGTCGCCGGCAAATTTTCTTGCCCCGGTGGAAGTTTGGATAATAACGGGCGCATTAACCTCTTTAGCCGCCTCCAAAACGGCAATAATTTGTTCCATATCGTTAACATTAAATGCCGGAACACCATAATTGTTTTCGGCAGCATGGTCTAAGATTTGACGCATAGCAACTAAAGGCATTATTTATTCTCCTTGTTAAATTAAATTTTTCAGTACAAATATATAAATTTACCGCGTATTTGCAAGCGATTTTTCATAGTTTGCGCATTCTGTACGGTACAACAATGTGTAAAAGGCATAAAAAAACCCGCGGCAATGCGGGTATAAAACGTTCAAAACAGGGTTATGCGACGTCTCTTTGCTTATTAAATAAAATAACATTGCTCAAATCGTTATTTAATGTTTTGTCGGCGCAAACGCCTGTTGCTAGCAAGTTATAATTATCCAAAACAAGACCATTAACAATTTTTCCGCTCGTACAAATACCCCCGGCAATTTTCTTTCCGCCAGCTTTTGCAAAAGCGTTTCGTTTGGTTTCGTTTTTAACTGTCGTCTTAATCATATTTATTTCCTTTCTTATTATTGACACAATAAATGACACGGTTAATGTTTTTTGTCAATAACTATTTTATAAACATGTGCAAAAAATAACCCCATGAGCAAATATAAACTGCAAAAGATTAAATTAAAGTAAAGATAATTAAATATTTTGTCTAAGCGGGTAAGATATTTCACGGCAAACAAAAAAAGCCTGTCATAACGACAGGCTCTTAACTGGCGGAGTGTACAGGACTCGAACCTGTGCATCCTTATTCGGGATGACGGATTAGCAATCCGCTGCATTACCTCTCTGCCAACACTCCATAACTTGCATTTATTTACATTATGTTTTTTTTTGCGTCAACATATTTTTTCAAATTAAACATCTGTTAAAGTATGCACTGATTTCATTTATTTACTGCATTTTAAATAAATCTATGTATAGTACACCTATAAAATATGATGGAGAAAAATAATGAACCAGGAATATGAATACATTACGACCCTGAGTCCGGAAGAAAAAAAAGCTTTTTTGGATTGCTTTTGTTGTATGATTTGTTCTGATAAACAAGTAGCCAAAGAAGAGATAGAGTTTTTAAAAAACATTGGTAAAATGTATGAAGTGCCGGAAAAAGACATTGTTGCCATTATGAAAAATTTGAACCGCTCGGATATCATAGAAAACATCGGTACACGGATTACGGAGCGCAAAAAAGCGCTTCAGCTGATAAAAGAGTTATGTTTTTTAGCCAATTCGGACAGCGGGCTTGATGATGCCGAGATAGACTTTATTATAGACATAGCCGAACGGCTGAATATAGAAAACGAGAAAATTAAACAAATCAATAAGTGGGTTTTAGACAAGATTGTTCTCCTGCGAACGGGGGACATAATACTCGAAAACGAGTAATATTATTTTGTACACATATTGACGCCGGCCCCTGCCAATAGCCGGCGTTTTTTATTTTTGCATAATGAGAATATTTGTGTTATAATGCCATAAAGCAACAGATGGGGCATACGCGCATGAGTGAAAAAATCAGCCACAAAGAGCTTTATCGGATAATAAACCGGGCAATATCAATGTGTGCCAATCATCAGGATATTGCCATAAACACAGAGGCTGCCGCGTTTCAAAATCGCTATTCATATTTTCGCAGCCAAAATCTCCAGTTAAATATATTTGAAGATGTTGTTGCCTCAGCAGAGGTAAGGCAGGCGGTAGGCTTTTGCGATACGCTGGAAAAATATCGGCAATGCACGGATGTTTATGCTGCAGAAGAAAAAGTCCTGTCAGAAGAGGAATACCGTTTCCTGCTAAAGGGAATAAATTACTATCGTCCGCATATTGTTTCGGAAAATATGCCGATGTTAAGAGCCTTGGAAACAAATTTTCGGCGCCGGCTGCCGGAGTATCAGCATCAAATATTATTATCTGAATATACCGGCGAGGCTTGCCGCATTCATGATATGAAATTGAATTATGAACGCCAGCGCCGCAAAGGGCAACAGCCGGTAAAGGACTATGAAAAATATGCCTTGTATTTTTTTAATTCCGTTTTGCATGATGAAAGGCTGAAAGATATGCCGGAAACGCCGGAAAAGCTGGTTTTATACGATTCCTGCCTGCGTATTGTAGACTGTTTGCCGAAATATAAATATAACCGTGTGGCAAAATTCAGGCTCAAGCAGGAAATCAACGGTGCCATTAAAACAATGGCCGAATCTTTATGTGGCACAGCACCGGATGCAAAATTGGCTGCACAATACAAAGAAAAGGCGGCAAAGGCCGGCTATGAGCAAAACCGTTATCAAAAAGCCATAGAAAAAAGCCTGAAATTTGCCGGAACGGACAATCGTCCGCGTCAAATGTCCATAGCCGCCCGCAACCGGCGTGCCCGCGAAGAATGGCTGTATAAATAACAGTGTTTAACACATATCATCTGCAGATAAGCATAATCCGGACATAAAAAAAGAGGATTCCAAGCCTAAGCTTGGGATCCTCTTCTGATACGGTTAGGCACGCCAGTCAGCATCACCGTTGGCTACATCTTCCGCAGCATTGTACGGAATGTAGTAGTCAAATTCTGCTGACCGGTTCGGACGTGCAACTTCTTCACCGTCCACGCGGATGATGAAGTTAACCCATGAGAAGAACGGGTAACGGAGGTATTCCGTGCCGTTTCTCATCACAGTGTTGTGTTGCTTGTCCAGAGTGCGGTCATCGCTCCAGGAGCGGTCTTCCCAGCGGGCGCTCTCTTCGTCATAAACGAAAGAGTCGTCTTTGCTGTGGAACAACCAGTAATCCTGGGTTACCCCAACAGTCACTGGCTGGAGATCAACGCTCAGACCGCTCTGCGGGTCTGTAAACATACCGGAAAAACCGGCAGAGGTTGTGTTGACCTTCAGTGTATCCTCAACGGAGTAACTGTTGTTGTAATTCAGAGTCAAAGATTTTTCATTCTTCTGGACATACCATCCGGAAGCTTCAAACCCTTGTTCAGTTTCAACCTTCTCGTTTGAGAAAGTGAAGCTGACATACTTCTCATCATTTTTTTGATAATAAGTATACCCCTTTGTGACCATGATATCCAAATTTCTGAAAGCAGCGTCTGCCACCTCAGATAATTTGATTGTGCGGACTGAATCCTTATACGAAGTTTGCCCCATATAGGTAGCTTCGTATTTATCATTGATTGTTATAACATAATCAACGAAATAATTAAGACCGTCCTCGCCCTGAATGGAATCCAGCACCGTCTCGGCGCTTATGCCCTCTGAGAAGGCATATGTCCATTCAATAAATTCTTCATCTTCCTCCGGAATTTCTGGTTTTTCCGGAGCTGAGGCTGCCATTACATCAGCGTCAAAATCAGTGCAACTCCCCAAAAGAAGAGTTGTAAGGATGAAGAACGATACGACTGCGAAAAAGAACATATTCTTTCTCATATATTTACGCCATCCTCAACCCGTTTCCGGATATCTACTAAGGCGTTAATTAAAATAGCAACTGACTATTAGGGGCTGTTAAAAAAAGAAAATTTAATCGGTTAACCTGAGTTACTGTTATTCGCTCACGGTGGCCTCTCTGTCGTCTAAATGGGCACTTCAATCAAAATTCTCGTTTAACTGCAAAATCCTGTACTTTCAGCTGCGTTGTTTTGTAATCATGTTAAAGAGCGAGTTAAACCGCATCAAGTTTTTATAATAATAGAGAAAAAACTTAGAAAACAGAATAATTCGCTTAACACCTTAACTATACCACATTTTTTGCCCTCCGTCAAGCAGTTGCCGATTCTAAAACTTAAAAATAACAAAAATAGCAAAAAATAAGAAAAATTGTTATAAAATTCGTTCATAGATTACATTTAATGCAAGCAGAATCGCAAAGGCCAAAAAGACATCAAGGTAACAATTTGTAAATAAATAAAAAATATCTAAATTTACGAGTCGGGGATTATCGCTCGCAGTAAATAAAAAACATAAATGCTCTTTAACCGCCCGGAAATGCATTTGACAATAAAAAAAGCCCGTAGGAATACCTGCGGGCGTTAGACTTTTTATTTTCGGACTATGCCGATTTTGCTTCATCTTCCGATTCGGAAAAATCATCATCGTCAATGCTGTGGATGTGCCAGATTTTTTCGGCATATTCTTCAACGGCACGGTCGCTGGAGAAATTGCCGACTCGGGCAACATTGTAAATGGCTTTTCTTGCCCAGCATTCGCGTTTCAGATAGGCATGCTCCGCGTCTTTCATAGCGTTGTTGTACGCTTTCAAATCTGCCAAAATCAAATAATAATCGCGGTTGAGCAGCTCATCAAAAATCGGCTTAAACAACGACGGAGAATCTTTTTCGCAAAACATATTAGAGTTTATGGCGTTTAAGATTCGTTTGATATATTCTGATTCGTCATACAGTTTATGCGGATTATATGTCGGGCGCAGTTTTTCAATTTCTTCCACTTTCAAGCCGAATAGGAAGAAATTATCTTCTCCGACAGCCTCGCGGATTTCAATATTTGCACC
Source organism: uncultured Alphaproteobacteria bacterium (assembly GCA_944391435.1). GTDB lineage: Bacteria > Pseudomonadota > Alphaproteobacteria > RF32 > CAG-239 > CAG-267. Next base: position 5,277 of record CALXTP010000025.1, read on the forward strand.
GTCATATGTTCCGAGAGTCAGAGCGCCGTTGAGGGCAAACTTCATATTTCCCGTACCGGAAGCCTCAAAGCCGGCGGTGGAAATCTGCAAGCTCAAATCTGCCGCCGGAATCAAAATTTCCGCCAAAGACACTTTATAATCCGGAATAAATACCACTTTTAGCGAGTCGCCGACCTTCGGGTCGTTGTTGACCACTTGCGCCACATTGTTTATCAGTTTGATGATAAGTTTGGCAAAAGTGTATGAAGGCGCGGCTTTTCCGGCGAAAATATACGTTTTGGGGCAAACCGGGCGCACATTATCGCGTACAATGGCCAAATATTCGCCGATAACCTGCAAAATAGCCATCAGTTGCCGTTTATATTCATGGATTCGTTTGGCAATAACGACAAACATGCTTTTCGTTGTCACGGCAACATTGGTGCGCTTGAAAATCTCGTGCCGCAAAAGTTCTTTATTGTTTTGCTTGATTTTGCTGAACTTTTTAACAAAATCCGCATCATTGGCAAATTCCTCCAGCTTTGTGAGCTGTGTTAATTGCGTTACCCAGCCTTTGCCGATTTTATCGGAAATTAAACTGGCAAGTTCCGTATTGGCGTGCAACAGCCACCGCCGCGGTGTTATGCCGTTTGTAATGTTGGTAAATTTTTCCGGCCAGAGTTCATAAAATTCCGGCACCAAAGATTTAATAATCAGCTCGGAGTGGATTTTTGCCACACCGTTGACAGAGAAAGAACCGACAATGGACAGATTCGCCATACGGATAATTTGCGCATCGCCGTCACCGGAAACAATAGAAACCTTTGCCAGTTTTTCGCTTGTTTCGCCGAATTTCGTTTTGGCAAATTCAATAAACCGGCGGTTAATTTCATAGATAATCTGCAGATGGCGCGGCAACATTTTTTGAAAATATTTAACAGGCCATGTTTCAAGCGCTTCCGGCAACAAGGTGTGGTTAGTATAGGCAAATATTTTTGTTACGATATTCCAAGCCGTTTCCCAGTCTTGTCCGTAAATATCAACCAACAGGCGCATCATTTCCACAATGGCCAGCGCCGGATGCGTGTCGTTAAGTTGAATGCAAATAGATTCCGGCAGCTTGTCAAAATCATTGCTTCTTTCCAAAAATCTTCTGAAAATATCCTGGATAGCGCAGGATACAAAGAAATATTGTTGCGACAGTCGTAATGCTTTTCCGGATTCTATGGCATCTGACGGATATAAAACCTTAGAGATGGCTTCGGTTTTGATTTTATCTTCAACAGCTTCAATGTATCCGCCGTTGTTGAAAATATCTATATCAAACTCGTCGTCTGTTTTGGCCGAAAACAACCGTAGATAATTAACGGATTTTCCGTTATAGCCGACAATCGGAAAATCATATGGAACGCCATAAAGGGTCTGCGTGTTGGCCCAAACATAAGTATCTTTTCCGTTAGCGTCTTTGTAGGTTTCAACATTTCCGAACATCGGAACGGTAACTTGCCGGTCCGGTCTGGCCAGCTCCCATGGAGAATAATCGGAAAACCAGTCGTCTGCCTGTTCAATCTGCCAACCGTTGTCAAATTTTTGCTTAAACAAGCCAAACTGATAGTTGATGCCATAGCCAAAACCGGGCATGCCCAGTGACGCAAGCGAGTCAAGATAGCAAGCGGCCAATCTTCCCAAGCCGCCGTTGCCGAGTGCCGGGTCATATTCGGTATTGAAGATTTCATCTAAAGAGAAATCCGGAAAACCGTCAATTTTGATGTCTTTCAACAAATCATAAAGGCCAAGATTGTGCAAATTGTTTTCTAGAGAACGGCCGATTAAATATTCAATAGAAAGATAATAAACGCGTTTGGCCGATTTTTCATTGTATCGAGCCATTGAACGGTACATATTATCCATGGCAAATTCCCGTACGGCCAGAGAAATGGCATACAAAGCTTCTTCTTTTGTAATTTCGCAGGCTCTTTTGCCGATGAAGTATTTGATGTAATGCTCAATAGACAGCTTTAGTCTGGCTTTTTTCATTTCATCGCTAAGTTCTAATTTCCCTTTTTTCAAGATATAATCTCCTAAACTTAAACATACTGGACTATTCACACGTCTAACGCAAAATAGTTTGAATTTTCGTTAATAATATAGGATTATTTTATAAAATAAAAACAGAGATTGATTGTTTTTTAACAAATACATGTTAAAAGGAGCAATGAATAATTCTTTTTAAATACAGATACAAAGGGAATGTGAACGATGAAAAAGCTTAGTCTTCTCGCGCTGGTTCTTACTGCTTCAACCGCGCTTTCTGCTCATGCGGATACTCTTGAAACAGCATTGGCCAAAGCTTATGAGTACAATCCGTCACTCAAAGCGGCTCGCGCGGCGACAAGTGCCGTTGATGAAAATGTGGCTATTGCCAAATCCGGTTATCGCCCGACATTGAAAATAGAAGGCGCTTACACGGACAGCAAGGTTAATTCCAACAGGTCAAAATTTGGAGGAACAAAGCCGGTAGACGGATATGACAGGACATTGTCTGCAACCATAACCCAGCCGATTTTCAGCGGCTTTACAACAGTTAACTCCGTCAGCTCCGCCAAAAGCTCGGCAAAAGCCGCCCAGGCAAATTTATCTGCAACGGAGCAAGACGTTTTGATGAATGCGGCAACGGCATATTTGACGGTGCTGCGCGATGAGGCAATTGTTAAATTGCAAAAAAATAACGAAAAACTTCTAAAAAAAGAATTAGATGAAACGCGTGAGCGTTTTAAGGTTGGTGAGGTAACAACAACCGATGTGTCGCAGGCAGAAGCGAGTTATGCATCGGCCCAATCGCAGCGCATTTCGGCAGAAGGGGATTTGGAAGCATCCAAGGCTGTCTATAAGCAAGTCATCGGCGAAGAGCCGAACGGAACGGAAGATCCGCGGGAAATCGCAAAAATGTTTCCAAAAAGCATAAAAGAAGCACTGGACTATGCTAAAAATCATAACTATGACCTGAATGCGGCCAGACACAACCTAAAAGCAAAAAAATATGACGTAAAAACCCAAAAAGGCAGCCTGTTGCCGTCCGTCAGTGCGTATGCAAGTGCCGGCCGGTTAAAGAGCCAGGATTGGACGGTAGAGAAAAACCCGACGGATAATTCTGTTGAAATGGGAATCAATTTTTCAATGCCGATTTACAACGCAGGTTCCAGCCGTGCCCAGATTCGCCAAAGTAAATACTACCGTTGGCAAGCACAGGAAGATTTGCTGAATACGCAAGATGCCCTTTATTCCAATATTACCAGCTATTGGGAATATTTATGCGCTAACAAAGCAAAAATTACGTCAGTTAAAGCGCAGATAAAAGCGTATCAAATTGCTTTGGATGGTGTTCGTGAAGAAGAGGCCTTGGGCAATCGGACTGTTTTGGACGTATTAAATCAATATCAATATTTGCTGGATTCCGAAGTTGAAGAAGTAACCACGCGTTATGACTATTATATCTCCGGGCTACAGCTGTTGTCCGCGATGGGCAAATTGACCGCCAAAGATTTGGAATTAAAGGTTGATTTATATGATGCAGATGCTAAATATAAAGAAACAGCGGGAAAATGGCTGTCCACCAGTATTGAAAAATAAGGAAAGATAATGTCGGAACAAGAAAATATTGATGAGATTACGGCCAATTTGCGGCAAAGCGTAATAGAAACCAGAGGCCAAAAATATTGTTTGCGGGATTTCAGTGGGGAAGTATATGAACTGACACCGGAAATGCTAGTCAATAACTATGGTTTTAATAAAGAAGAAAAAACGGAAATGGCAGGAATTGCGGAGTGTATTTTGCATAAATATGCTAAGCTGCTGTCAATCGCCAAATAACCTTATTATCATATAAAAAAGGCAGGAATTTCCTGCCTTTTTTATTGTCAAAATTGATCGCACACTCTGGCAACGGTTAAAGTATCTACGGATTTTGCTCCTGCTCGTTTTAACGCTTTGGCACATTCACGCAATGTAGCTCCGGTCGTATAAACATCATCAATTAAGACGATTCTTTTGCCCTTAATGTTTTCTTGATGAGGTACACAGAAGGCATTTTTAACGTTTTTTAAACGCTGTTTGCCGTCGCAGTGGACCTGCGGGCGCGTGTGGCGAATTTTTTTCAGGGATTTGTAATCGGCAGGAACGTGGCTCATTTCGGATAATATGGAACACAACATGGCGGATTGGTTGTACTTTCTCTTAATCATACGGGTAAAATGCAACGGTACCGGAATAATCAAATCAACACCCGCATCAAAAATATCACGGCCTGCCAAATAAAGCCAGCGAGCCAGCAGGATTTTATTTTCAATATGGTCAAAAAATTTAAAATCAAGAATAAGTTTTTTGGAAAAATCATCGTACGCTACGGCCGAACGGCAGAAACGGAATGGTGTCTTTTTTCGTAAACAGTTAACGCATAACAACCCGTCTCCGGTTTCTTCCGGAAAAGGGGTGCCGCATTTTTCGCAAAAAGGGCGGCTTATGAATCTGATATGAGAAAAACATTCCGGGCACAGGCTGTTATCCGTTTGTATCACTTTGCCGCAAGATAGGCACCGGGGAGGCAAAATAATATCAAATATTTTTTGCAACCATTTTATCATAAATGCAATAACTCGTTTTTTAAGGCATTTATGCCATCAACGGCAATCATTCCGGCATCGGATAAAATTTTCCGCTTATCGGCAGCAGTCATAATGCCGCGGCAAATAATTTCCGGAGCCAGCCCCTCGTTGTCGGAAAGTAAAGGGGAATCATCCGGTATTAGGGCTATAACCGGTTTTTTATTTTTAAGGGACTTATAGTATTCTGCAGCCTTTACTTCATAATTTCCGCCGATTCCGCCGATTAGAATAATCGTTTTTGTTTCAGGATCGTCATTGAACTGCCTTAGAATATCAGCAAAATCCGTCCCCAAAATAACATCATCGCCCAAACCGACGATAGTCGATTCGCCAAAGCCGGCCTTATTAATTTCCAAGATAACTTCATAAGTCAAGGTAGAAGAACGGGACACAATGCCGATATTGCCGCTTTTGTGGATATTATCGGGGAAAATGCCCATATAAGCTTCTTGTGGCGTAATGACACCCGGTGTATTCGGGCCGATAAGTATAGTAGATGAATGGCGCAACTCATGCTTTATCGCCATCATATCATTAACAGGTATGCCTGACGTAATAACAACAACCAGGCGCAAATTTGCCCGAATGGATTCCAATATTGCTGATTTTGCAAATTTCGCTGGTACAAATATAAGGGACGCCTCAGCTCCGGTTGCCTCTTTAGCTTCTTCTACCGTTTCAAAAACAGGAACGCCGAGGTAGTTTTTTTCTGCTTTATTCGGGACAACGCCGGCAACAACTTTTGTGCCGTATTTCATGGCGCGGGGAATGTGGAAAGATGCCTGCGTACCGGTAATTCCCTGGACAAGAATTTTAGTATTTTTATCAACCAGTACAGCCATTATAAGTCCTCCGCAATTGCACTTTTTAAAATGGATAAACCTTCCCTTGTGTCCGAAACGATAGAAAGAGGTAGCCCGGATTTTTGAAGAATATCCGTTGCTTCATCTTTGTTTGTTCCTTCAAAACGGACAACCAGCGGAATATTTAGCCCTAAATCGTTTGCTACGGCAATAATGCCGTCAGCAATAAGATTGCACCGTAAAAAGCCGCCTAAAATATTGATAAAAATACCGTCAACACGTGGATTCGTCATAATAAGCTTAATGCTGGCCGCAATTTTTTCTCTGTCAACACCGCCTTTAAGGTTAAGAAAACACGCGGTATCTATTTCCTGTTCTTCCGCCTGGCTGATAGTGCTGAGAGCCAAGCCATCGCCATTGACGATGATACCTATGCCGTTGTCAAGTTCTTTATACTGGAAACCATATTTTGATGCAATAAGCTCACGTTCTTCAATTTCAGAATTGTCAGATAATTTATCAATCTCGGGATGTCTGTATAAAGCGTTATTATCAAATACGATTTTTGCATCAAGAGCCCAGATGCTGCCATCTTTGGAAATTCCTATCGGGTTAATTTCCAATAACGTGGCATCGTAGGCATAAAATACTTTCAGCATGTTATTTAAAAAAGCCCTTAGCTCATCAGCGTTAAAATCCGAATTCATAAAATCCAAAACGAGCTGAAACTGCTTTTGTTGGATGCTTTTTTGCAATCCCAAATCAATTTTTAAAATCTTGTCAGGGTGCTCCAGAGCCAGTTTAACGATAGCATCATCTTTTTCCGTGACGGGTGCCACCAAAAGAACCGTTGAAGCCGCCACCCAGTCAACAACTAAACCTAAATAAAATTTGCGTTCCGTTTTGATAAACTCTTCAATGTAGACTCTGCTGACCAAGCGTCCTTTAGCACCTGTCTGATTCGTGATAAGCTGGTTTTCCAACATTTCATCGGCGTTTTCATAAACATCATCTAGGGTTTTTGATATTCTGATGCCGCCTTTCTTGCCGGCGCGTTTATCCGAGAATTTTCCGATACCGCGGGAGCCTGCCTGGATTTGTGCTTTGACAACCCATGGTCCGGAAGGTGAAACGAGTTGCGCTGCTTCGCGCGCTTCATCTGGCGTATAGGCTATCCGTCCGCAAGGAACGGTAATTTTAAATTTCCTAAAGATTTTTTTCGCTTGATACTCGTGAATATTCATTATGACCCTTTAACACTTGCGTAGCGTAATACTTAATCTTATCAACCAAAGAAAGCATGCCGCTCCGGCGATTAGGCGTAATATGTTCCCGCAAACCGATTTTATCAAAAATTTCCTCAACATCAATATCTAAAATTTCTTGTGCAGATTTATCTTTGAAGATATCTAAGACAACAGCGATAATGCCGCGAACGATAATAGCATCGCTGTCACTTTCAAAAGAAATATTTTGCCCGTCATAATGCGGAATTAGCCAAACTTGAGATTGGCAACCGGGAATTTTCCATTCTTCCCTTTTTTTGGCTTCTTCCATATGTGGAAGTTTATTTCCGAGTTCAATCAAGTATCTGTAACGGTCTTCCCACCCGTCTAAAAAGGAAAAATCCTCAATTAAAGTATCAATGCTCATTGTTTGTGTCCTATGCTAAAACATCTCCAACATCATTTTGGCGTCATCGCTCAAGCGTTCAAAAGACCAAGCCGGTTCCCAGACAACTTCAACTTCAACCCGGCCGACACCCAAAACACCGGCCGCCGCATCTGCAACTTGCTGGGGCAATATACCCGCCACCGGGCAGCCGGGCGCGGTCAGGGTCATATCAATATGCAAATCGCCATTATCTTTTTGGTTGATATTATAAATTAGTCCCAAGTCATAAACATTAATAGGAATCTCCGGGTCATGAACGGTTTTAAGTGCCTCTACAATATCAATCATCTTGGCTTTAGCCTGCCCGGAAGAAAGCTCTTGCCCGGAAAACGCTTTGTACACGGGCAATTCATCATCAATACTCATTGCCTGGAGCAGCTCAGCTTCCATATCATCAATTTCATTGGCTTTTTCCATCTCTTTGGTAAGTCCTATTCAAAAAAGCTTTTGGCTTTATATAAAGCCCTAATCAGTTCGTCAATGTCTTCTTTTGTCGTGTAAATGCCTAGGGAAGCCCTTGTCAGCGAAGTGTATCCCAAGAGGTTAACGAGCGGTTCAGCGCAAAAATGCCCGGTACGAACGGCAATCCCTTCTTTTCCCAGCACAAAGGCCAAATCTTGCGGGTGTATTTTATCTATGGCAAAGGAGCATACGCCGCCTTTATCCGGAATTTGTCCGACAATTTTCAAACCTTTAATTTGAAGTAGCTGTTCCGTCATATAATCGGTTAAAGAAGATTCATACGCTTCAATTTCGGAAAAATTAAACTGCATGAGATATTGCAAAGATGCGTCTAAACCGACAACTTGGGCAATAGCCTGTGTCCCGGCTTCAAATCGTGCCGGCGGCGTGGTAAACTGAGTACTTTCATAAGAAACATGGTCAATCATATCCCCGCCGTATTGATAGGGCGGCATATTACACAATAAATCATATTTTCCGTACAAAATACCGATGCCGGTAGGGCCATATACTTTATGACCGGAAAAAACTAAAAAATCGCAATCAAAATCATGAACGTCTATTTTTTTGTGTACGGCAAACTGGCAAGCATCAATCAAAACTTTTGCTCCGGCAGAATGCGCTGCGGCACAAATATTTTTCACCGGAAAAACAGTGCCAAGAACGTTTGACATGGCCGTAACTGAAACAATTTTTGTTTGTGAAGACAATGCTGACAGAAACTTCTCTTTGGAAAAACTTCCGTCTTCGTTTAAGTCAAAATATTTTAAAACAGCACCAATTTTTTGAGCCCATTGCTGCCAGGTAACAAGATTGGCATGATGCTCTGCCCTGGACAATAAAATCTCATCTCCTGGATGTAGGTTTGAAGCGCCGTAAGTTGCAGCCACAAGGTTAATGCCTTCAGTAGCGTTGCGGGTAAAAATCACCTCTTCCGGACGTTCGGCGTTTATGAACAGTTGTACAGTTTTTCGTGCCCGTTCATAACTTTCTGTTGAATGTTCGGACAGGAAATAATTGCCTCTGTGAACATTAGCATATTCCGTAAGATAAAAACGGCTTATCCGTTCTGCCATAACGGCAGGTTTCTGCGCAGATGCCGCCGTATCAAGATAGATATTGCGTTTTCCCTCAACGGTCTGGTTGAGAATAGGGAAATCTTTTCTTATATCATAGACATTAAACATTTTCACCTCAAAAAACAGAGATAAGATAAAACCTATCTCTGTTTTTTTCAATATCAAATTGATACAAAACGAAAATTTTATTCAATAATCATAGCAGTCAATTCGGCTTCGGAGGCAACTTGCCCATCTACCATAGCCGTACCTTTGAATACAAAGATATTCCGCCTTGCTTTGATTTTTTCAACATGCATTCTAAGCTGGTCGCCGGGTTTTACCTGTTTTCTGAATTTGACACCGTCAACGGCCATAAACAAGACATTGCGTTTCGTATCGGCATAATGTTCATCTTGGGAAATAACAACGGCACCGGCTGTCTGCGCCATGGCTTCAATTTGTAAAACACCCGGCATAACAGGGTTTCCCGGAAAATGCCCTTGGAAAAATTCTTCATTCATCGTTACGTTCTTTATGCCGACGCCCTTTTCGCCCGGTTCAATAACCTCTAAACGGTCAACCAACAAAAAAGGATACCGGTGCGGTAACATTTTCATAATTTCTTCAATATGATAAACTTTTACTTCAGATGTGTTCACGTCCTCTGACATTTTTAGTCTCCCTGATTATTTTTTGCTGTTTTTTTGTAAAAAGGCAACCTGCCTCATAAAATCTTTGAAAGGAACCGTTGGTGAGCCCATGACGATTGCTCCGGGTTCAATATCTCGCATAACGCCGGATTGGGCACCAATCTGTGCACCGCTGCCGACATTGACATGATCGGCAAAACCGGTCTGCCCGCCGCAAACGACATAATCGCCAAAAGTACAGCTGCCGGCGATTCCCGTTTGTGAAACCAGAATACAATAATTTCCAATTCTGTCATTATGGGCAATTTGCACCAAATTATCTACACGGCACCCGTTGCCGATAATCGTATCGTCAAGTGCTCCACGGTCAACACAGGTGTTAGCCCCTATCTCAACATCATTGCCGATAATGACGCGTCCGATTTGCGGGATGCGCACATGTCTGCCGTCAACAACGGAAAAACCAAATCCGTCCTGGCCGATTCGTGCACCCGTATAAATGTAGCAGTCGTTACCCATCAAACAATAAGCAATACTGGCATTATTGCCTATACGGCAATTATTTCCTATCTTGCAGCCTTGTCTGATAACGGCATTGGCCTCAATTATACAATTATCCCCGATAACAACATTGTCTTCAATAACAACGTTAGGCCCGACTGAACAATTTTTACCAAGAATAGCCGTTGAAGCAATAACAGCCGAAGAATCTATCTTTGCTGCTGGTCTATATTCCGAATAAAAAGCGCTGACTAATTTAATAAAAGATAGCTTGGGGTTGTTACAGATAAGCACAATAACTTCCTTAGGTATCAAATGCGACAGCTCTTCCGTTGTTATACAGGCTTTTGCCCGGATATTGCTTGCCTTGCCCTTATTTTTCTTATCATAAAAGAAACATAAATCTTTGCTCCCGGCTGTTTCAATGGAGCAGATATTTTCTATCTGCTCATTTTCTTTGCCTTCTGTAACTAATTTAGCATCAGCAATTTCTGCAATATCAGAGAGGCTTTTGGGGCCTTGATATGTGTAAAATACGGTATCAGCCATAGTTGTTAACTCCTGATTATAAGCTCGTACCAAAGTTCAGACGGAATACTTCCGTTTCATCATAATCTTCTTTAACAATCGGGATACCGAAGTCAATATCAATCTTGCCCATCGGCGATGTCCATTCAAAACCAAAACCGACAGCGACACGCGGGCTTGACGAATAGTCAACATCTGAAGTATTGATATTGTCAGGCTTTCCTGTTGTACCGATATCAACGAATGTTCGTCCGCGAATGCCAAGTTCATCAAGCCCCATCGGGAACATTAACTCGGCACCACCGTACAACATCCAGTTGCCGCCCAGAGCGTCTTTTGTAACTTTATCTCTGGCGCTGATACCGCCGGTTTCAAAGCCGCGCATGCTGTTGCCGCCCAAGAAATAACGTTGAGCCAAACGGACATCTTCTCCGCCGTATCCGACAACATAACCACCGTTGATAAAGAACTTAAATGTGTAGTAATCTGAAAGGGTATAAAATTTATAAGCCCGCACATCAAACTTCAAATATTTATCATCGCCGCCGAGTCCGGATATGTCGTTGCCGAAGGACAAATAATATCCTTCGCGCGGTTTTAAGACATTATCGCGTTTGTCATAAACAAGCGTTTGCCCGATAACTGAGTCTATGGCATCGCCTTCCTCTTCCTGAATATACTTAGAAGCAGTGCTGACATTCTTAATTTTGTCTTGTTTCAACGTGTAGCGGATGTATTGGCTTAAATCATCCGTATAATTCCAACCGAAGCGTAAACGGGCTCCCATCGTATCCATATCATAGTTACTCTCATCCTGATAATCTTCAGTTTGATAGAACAAATCTGTTCCCGCGCTCAGTCTGCGGTCAAGGAAATAAGGTTCCGTAAAGCTGAAACTATAATCTGTTGAACGTTGTGAAACACCGGCATTCAGGCTGACTTGTTGCCCTTTGCCCAAGAAGTTGTTTTCCGTAATTCCGGCACGAACCAACGCCCCGTTAACCGTTGAATATCCGACGCCGACATTAAAGTATCCCGTAGATTTTTCTTCTACATTGACATTGATGTCTGCCTTGTCATAAGCAACCTGTTCCGTTTCAATATCAACTTTGCTGAAATAGTTTAGCCGCTCAATGTTTCTTCTGGATTCGCGGATTTTAGAAGCGTTAAAGACATTGCCTTCGGAAAGGCGGAATTCCCGGCGAATAACCTCATCAAGCGTACGGCTGTTGCCCGAAATGTTAATTCTGTTCACAAAAATCTTTGCGTTTTCTTTAATGTCAAATACAACACTGAGTTTTCCGGATTCTCTGTCTTTATAGATGTGTGGAACGACTTCTACGAAAACAAAACCTTTTCTTGAAAGTTCATCGGTCAGGGCATTGACGGTTTTTTCTATTTCATCAGAATTATACCAAGAGCCGGTTTTAAACGTAACATATTTATACCACTGGTTGGCATCTATATCCGAAACGGAAGATTTAATCTGGATATCGTTAACTTTATAGCGTGTTCCTTCGTCAATCGTAAAAGTCAGAATAAAAGATGTTTTATCGCGTGACAATTCTGCAATGGCCGAAATGACGGCAAAGTCGGCATAGCCGTGGCGATTATAAAAACGGCGCAAAAGTTCCTGGTCATAATTCATCTTTTCCCGGTCAAAATTTTCCGCACTTGAAAACAGGCGATACCACCGGCTTTCTTTGCTCATGATTTCGCCTTGTAAATCTTTGCCGGTGTAGTGTTTATTGCCGATAAAATTTATGGTTTCAATTTTAGCTTCCGGTCCTTCTTCAATTTCAAATATCAAATCAACACGGTTTTCTGATTTTTGAATAATTTTCGGTTCTACGGATACGCCGTATCTGCCGGCTCTTTTGTAAACATCAAGAATACGTTGCACGTCTTGTTGGACTTTGGCTTTGCTGAATACGGAGCGGGAAGATGACTGTATTTCCGATTCCAAAATCTTATCATCTATTTTGTTATTGCCGTCAAAAGCCAAGATGCCGATAACCGGATTTTCCTTAACACTGATAACCAAAGTAGAACCTTTTGTATCAAAACTGATGTCGCTGAACAGCCCCGTATCATAAAGCCGTTTAAGTGCATCGTTAAGATCTTGCGATGAAACGGGTTTGTCTGTGGCTATTCCGGCATAAGATAGCGCAGTTTCCTTCTCTACGCGCTGAAGGCCTTTGATATCAATATTTTTGATAACTCCCTGTGCCATGGCTTCGGAACAAAGAGCCAAAGCTAACAACGAAATTCCCGCTAATTTTAATTTCATCTTTTAATCCTTAAAATTATTCAAACCATCTCGTAATAAGGTGTCTTATGTCATTCCACGTCGCAAACACCATTAAAAATAAAATAAAACCAAGACCGATCTTAAACAAACCATCTCTTATTTTTGTATTAAGCTCACGCCCCGATACTATTTCTAACAAATAAATTACAACATGTCCACCATCTAATAAAGGAATTGGGAATAAGTTGATAAGTCCCAAATTAATAGAAAGCAATGCCATAAAATAAAGAAAATCCAAAATACCTCTTGTGCGAGAAATATCACCGGACATTTCGGCAATACGGATAATGCCGCCGACATCTTCGCCGGAACGTTCGCCGACAATCATCTGGGCAACCCCGCGTAATGTCATATCCGTAATATTATAAACTTCTTCGGCGGCTTTTTTTAAAGATTCGGTAAAATTAAAATTGTCTTTGACAACTTTGAATTGTTTAGCTTCTCCTTTAATGCCAATCATGCGGCGTTTAATAGGCTTTTCCGTCTCATCATAGGCATATTCCATATCGGCCAGAGGAACGATAAGCGTTAACATTTTTCCGTCACGTTCAATTTTCATATTGACATTGTCTATGGCAATGCTGACTTCTTTGTTGATGTCGGACCAGTCGTTGATTTTATTGCCGTTGATTTCCAAAATTTTATCGTTTTTAATAATGCCGGCTTTTTGCGCAGGGCTGTCTTGTATCACTTCGGAAACAACGGGCGGTATATCGTAACTTCCGACAAAATAAAATAAGCCGAAAATGGTAATAAATGCGAACAGGTAATTAAAAAGCGGTCCGGCAACGGAAATGGCCAGTTTCGTGATAGGCTTTTGTGTAACAAACAAATGCTTTTTTTCTTCCTCAGAATATTTGCTTAAATCAGTTTCTGAAGTGGAAGACGATTCGTCGGCGTCTCCCAAAAACTGGCAATATCCGCCAAGCGGAATTGCTGAAATTTTCCATACGGTTCCTTTTTTGTCTTTTACGCTCCATAACTCTTTGCCGAAGCCGATAGAAAAGGCGCTGACGCTAACCCCGGTCATCCTGGCTACGATAAAATGTCCGAATTCGTGTACAAAAACCAAAACGCCGAGCAGAATAAGAAAAGGCACAACATAATGAACAATATTTACCAACCACTCCATAATTTTTTCCTCTGAATTATATTTTCAATTATAGTGAAATTATCGTAAAATAAAAATATACGAACGGCGCTGCAAAAATTAAACCGTCTATTCTGTCAAAAACGCCGCCGTGCCCGGGGATAAGCGAGCTGCTATCCTTAATTTGCAGGTGCCTTTTTATCGCCGATTCCGCCAAATCGCCGATTTGGGCCACAACGGCAATAATGGCACTTAGGCAAGTGTAGCGGAGCAGATATTCGCTATGGACCTGCAAATTGAAAAAATGGCTTACAAGATACATATAAAAAAGGCTGATTAAAGCGGATGAAATAACACCGCCGCATAATCCGGACCAAGTTTTGTTGGGGCTTATTTTAGGAGCCAGTTTAGGGCCTTTTACCGTTGACCCGACAAAATAGGCTCCGATGTCCACACTCCACACCACAAGCATAAACCATAACATCATGACAAAGCTGCCTTTTTCTTCCGGAATGGCCCCAAAGGCGTCAAACAGATAATATAGCCAATACAGCGAACCGACGCCCAAAGAGATGTATAAGGTGCCTAAGGTCAACAACCGGCGGTGTTTTTCGTTTTTAGCTTTGATATAGGCCAGGAAGGCTGTCCCCAGAAGAGTAAGAAATAAAACCGTCCAATTGAATATCAAAAGGGCGCACCCTAAAGCAAATGTATAGCAAACGGCAAATACGCTGGGCTTTTGATTAGGGACCATAGATGACCATTCCCATGCAAGCAGTGCTCCCACAACAAAAACCATGATATCAACATACGGATGTCCTGCCCATAAAGCCCCGATGGCAACGGGAACCATAATAAGCGACGATAATATTCTTTTTTGTAATGTTGATAATTCAATTTTTTCCATATCTTCTCTCCCTGTTTTTAAAAGCCTGAATAATTTCGCACAGCTCTTCTTTACTGAAATCCGGCCATAATGTATCCGTAAAGAAAAACTCCGTATATGCCGCCTGCCACAACAAATAATTGCTGATACGTTTTTCTCCGCTTGTGCGTATTAAAATATCCGGATCCGGAATGTCTTTGGTATAAAGCGCATCAGATACGGTGTCCGTTGTAATTTGAGATATTTCCAATTCTCCGTCTGCAACTTTTTTTGCAATCCTTTTAACGGCGGCAACAATTTCCTGCCGGCTTCCGTAAGAAAGGGCAATACACAGGGTTAATTCCGTGTTTTGTGCCGATTCCCTCTCCAAAAAAGCCATTTTCTCTCGGATACCCGGAGACAGCATATTTCTTTCGCCTATAAAAAGAATCCGGACATTGTTGTCCATAATCTCCTTTAATTCTTTATCCAGATATTCGTTTAAGAGTTGCATCAAAGCATCAACTTCGTCTTTGGAGCGTTGCCAGTTTTCGGTAGAAAAAGCATACAGTGTCAAATAGCGGATTCCGGATTCTTTCATGGAACGCGTAATTTTAACAACATTCTCGGCGCCTTTTCTATGCCCGTAAGTGCGCGGCATTCCTCTTTTTCTTGCCCAACGTCCGTTTCCGTCCATAATAATGGCTACATGTGTACAAGAGTTTTCGGTCGTCATTGTCTTTATACTTGCAAAATATCTTTTTCTTTTTGATTGAGCATATCGTCAATTTTCTTTATTGCGTCATCTGTGAGTTTCTGAACGTCATTGCCATATCTCTTTTCATCATCTTCGGAAATAAGATTGTCTTTTTTCAGTTTTTTTATTTCATCCAATGCGTCTCTTCTTATGTTGCGGATAGCAATTTTGGTTTGTTCCGCATATTTTCCGGCCACTTTTACCAGCTCTTTTCGCCTTTCCTCTGAAAGGGGCGGAATAGGAATACGGATAAGCTGTCCGTCAGAAACGGGATTAAGCCCCAAATCAGATTCTCTTAAGGCTTTTTCAACAGCTTTGGCCAGCCCTCTGTCCCATACGCTGACAGATAATGTGCGTGCATCGGGAACGCTGATTGTTCCGACTTGGGCAATCGGGGTTGGGCTGCCATATGCTTCTACCATAATATTGTCTAATAAACTGGCATGTGCACGCCCTGCACGCAATCCGCCAAAATCGCCGCGCAGCATTTCTATTGTTTTATCCATGCGTTCGGTCGCATCGGCTTTAATGTTGTTAAAATCAGTCATGTTTCCTCTCTTTAAAATTTACGCAATAAGGGTATAATTCCCTTTACGTTTCAAAACGTCAATAAGGGAATTTTTGTTTTCTTGTTTAAAAATGATAATAGGCAGCTTGTTTTCGCGCGCCATGGATATTGCCGTCATATCCATTACTTTCAGTTCTTTGGCAATAACTTCATCGTACGAAACGGTTGTATAACGTTTGGCATTAGGGTTTTTCTTCGGGTCGCTGTCGTAAACTCCGTCAACCTGTGTTGCTTTAAGGAGCGCGTCACATTCCGATTCCAGAGCTCTGAGTGTGGCTCCCGTATCGGTGGTAAAATAAGGGTTGCCCGTACCGCCGGAAAATATGACGGTAACCCCCTTTTGTAATAAATCCTGCGCTGCTCTGTATGAATATGTTTCGGCTACTTGCGGAACGGACAATCCGGTTAAAATTTCTGCCTTAACACCCTTGCTGTTGAGAGTGCTCTTCAAAAACAAAGCATTTATTACGGTGGCCAACATTCCGGCTTGGTCGGCAACAGGGCGTTGAACGGCGGCATTCGTATTGCTGACGCCGCGATAAAAGTTCCCTCCGCCGATGACGACACACAATTCAATTCCGGCAGATTGGGCTTGCTTTATGCTTTCGGCAACTGTATCCAGCACCGTTTCATCTATCCCGAATGATTTATTGCCGAGCAGGCCTTCGCCTGAAAGTTTTAATAAAATCCTCTTAAAATTCTTTTTCATACTTTTCTCGCACTTCAAAACAATTTCTTTCATATTAAACGATTAAATTGCTTTGTCATTATTTTTTTAAGCCTAATATACAAAAAGATAAATACACATCCTGATAGAAAAATAAGTTGAAATTTAAGTTCGGTTCTCTAACATAAGGTCAAACGGATTTTAGGAGAAAAATATGTCAGCGGAAGTGAACTATGTTTTAAGTGCATTGTTTGGATATTTTATCGGTTCAATCCCTTTTGGGCTTATTTTAACCAAAATGGCCGGATATGGTGATATTAGGAAAATCGGTTCTGGCAATATCGGCGCAACAAATGTTTTGCGAACCGGAAACAAGATGTTGGCTCTGGTAACGGTTCTTTGCGATGCTTTTAAGGCAGGTGTCGCTGCCGCCATAGCGGGAATGCTGGTGACCGGCTCCGAAGCCGCTAGTGTCAACGCCTCATTGATAGCCGGGGCTTGTGGCGTTTTAGGGCATAATTTTCCGATATGGCTCAAATTTAAAGGAGGCAAAGGAGTTGCTTCCAGTTTTGGATTCTTTTTGGTAACCTGCTGGCCTGTGGCCGTGGTAGCCCTGGTTGTTTGGCTGATAATGGCCTTTGCATTTAAATATTCTTCTCTGGCAGCTCTGACAGCGGCCGTAACCGTGCCGATAGCCTCATTCTTCCTGGCGCCAAGTGCGGAATACACAATAGTATATTTGCTGATTGTCATATTAGTCGTTGTTCGGCATCACACAAATATAAAAAGGCTGATAAAAGGGGAAGAAAGCAAAATACGTCTGAAAAAACAATAGTCTGAAAAGTAAGAAGATTAACCGTGGACAGGAAAAGACTGACATCATATATCCAGCTTATAAATACCGTAGGGATAGGCCCTGTTGGATTTAAAAAATTATTGAAGCGCTTCGGAAACGTAGACAAAGCTCTGGAAGCCGTTTCGCAGAAAAAGGAACTTTTTTCGCGTAAAAAAGCGGAAGAAGAGATTATGACGGCGGAAATAAAGCGAGTAAATATCATAACTTTGGAAGATGAACTGTATCCCTATAATTTAAAACAAATAGAAGATGCTCCGCCGATTCTTTATGCCAAGGGGCAAACGGAATTATTGCAAAACAGCAATATGCTTGCTGTAGTTGGAGCAAGAAGTGCATCTCTCAGCGCGCAAAAAATAGCGGAAAATATAGCCGGGGATGTTGCCAGAATGGGAATTACCATTGTTTCAGGCATGGCAAGGGGGATAGACGCTGCAGCTCACTGCGGCGCACTAAAGGCAAACGGAAATACGATAGCCGTATTAGGTACGGGGATAGATGTTATCTATCCGAGTGAAAATGAAGATATTTATAATGCATTGGCAGCAAAAGGGCTCATTCTGACAGAATACCCTTTTCATACCAAGCCTCAGGCATCTAATTTTCCTCGTCGTAACCGTATTGTATCAGGTTTAAGCAAAGGTGTGCTGGTTGTAGAAGCGGGGCTTCGCTCTGGTTCTTTGATAACGGCCCATCAAGCTCTGGAACAGGGAAGGGATGTCTATGCCGTTCCGGGAGCGCCTTATGATGGGCGGTCTGATGGCTGCAATAAGTTGTTAAAAGAAGGCGCTGTGCTTGTAGATAGTGCAGATGACATCATAGAAAATTTTAATTTTTCGGAAGTTGTTTTTACGCCCCGTACGGTGGAAAAAATAACGGAAACGGATGATTTGTTTGAATATTCGCTTGACAATCAAAAAAATAATTCCGATAGTCCGGGGCAAAACGATGAATACGCCAAATTGCTGTCATTGATATCGTCAAGCGGGGAAGACATTGATGAACTGATAAGGGCAATGAACCTGCCGACGGAAAAAGTGTTGACAATGATTGTAGAGTTGGAATTGGAAGATAAGATCATACGTCTTCCGGGTAACAGAGTCGGAAAAATTTAGAGGATTTTTCAAATGAAATTAGTTGTAGTTGAATCACCGGCAAAGGCAAAGACAATTAACAAATATCTGGGGCAGGATTATAAAGTGCTTGCAAGTTACGGACATATTCGTGATTTGCCGAGTAAAGATGGTTCAGTTGATCCGGAAAAAGATTTTAGCATGGTCTGGGAGTTGAGCAGTGGTGGAAAAAAACGTCTGGATGAAATTATTCAAGCATTGAAAAATTGCGACACATTGATTCTGGCCTCCGACCCGGATAGAGAAGGAGAGGCCATAGCATGGCACATTTTAGAAGAATTGAGTGATAAAAAGAAATTAAAAGGCAAAAAAATTGAGCGGGTCGTGTTTCATGAAATTACCAAGCGCGCGGTAACTGAAGCCATAAATAATCCGCGGCAGATTGATGATAATCTTGTGTCCGCCTATATGGCGCGCCGTGCATTGGATTATCTGGTGGGCTTTACGCTTTCCCCGGTATTGTGGCGCAAGCTTCCGGGGTCAAAATCGGCAGGGCGGGTCCAATCCGTTGCTTTGCGCTTAATCTGCGACAGAGAAATGGAAATTGAAAAATTTAAGCCGGAAGAATATTGGACAATAGATGTAGATTTACAAACGGAAGAAAAGGCGCTTATTCCTTCGCATTTAATCAATTTGGATGGCAAAAAGCTTGAAAAATTTGACATTAACACCAAAGAAAAAGCCGAAGAGGCCAAAGCAAAGATAGAAGCAAGAAATTTCAAAATATCTAAAATAGAAAGGAAAAAGGCCAATAGATATCCGGCGCCGCCTTTTACAACATCAACTCTCCAGCAGGAAGCCGCCAGAAAGTTGCGTTTTCCTGCCAAGCAGACTATGCTAATTGCTCAAAAATTGTATGAAAACGGCTACATTACTTATATGAGAACAGATGCCGTCAATTTATCCATAGAAGCAATTACGGCATGTCGTGAAGCCATTGTCAAATATTTCGGTGAAAAGTATTTGCCGAAAGCACCAAAAGAATATAAAACCAAATCTAAAAATGCCCAGGAAGCGCATGAAGCGATTCGTCCGGCCGATGTAATGAATACACCGAAAAAAATGGAAGGAAAATTAGGCGCCGACGAATATAAATTGTACGAACTTATATGGAAGAGGACAATTGCCTGCCAAATGGAGCCGGCGGTCTTGGATAAGGTTGTCATAGATTCGCTGTCTGATGACAGCCAGATTTTACTTCGGGCCAATGGACAGGTAATAGCTTTTGACGGCTTTTTGAAATTATATCAAGAAAGCCGTGATGATGATGCAGAAGATGATGAAAACCGGCTGCTCCCGAACGTAGATGTAGATGATGCCGTTGAAAAAAAAGAAATCAAGCCGGAACAGCATTATACAACGCCGCCGCCACGTTTTACGGAGGCGAGTCTGGTAAAGAAGCTGGAAGAGCTGGGTATCGGGCGTCCGTCAACCTATGCATCAATTATTGCTGTTTTACAAGAACGCAAATATGTAAAAGTTGAAAAAATGCGTTTTATTCCGGAAGATCGGGGCCGCATTGTAACCATCTTTTTGGAAAATTTCTTCAGAAAATATGTTGAATATGATTTTACGGCACAAATGGAAGAATTTTTAGATGATGTATCTGCGGGGTCTATGGATTGGAAAAAATTGTTAACCGGATTCTGGAATAAGTTTTATAAAAATATTCAGGCCGTACAGCCTTTACAGGTAAGCGAAGTCATCAATAAAATTGACGAAGTGCTGTCCTATCATCTGTTTCCGCCGCGGGAAGACGGATCCGACCCTCGTTTGTGCCCGGAGTGCCACAAAGGACACTTGAGCATAAAACTCGGCAAGTTTGGCGCTTTTTTGGGATGTTCCAATTATCCGGAGTGCAAATACACAATGCCTTTGACCGATACAAAAGAAGAAGAGGAACAGGGTACGGAAAAAAAGCCAAATCCGGAAGACAGGCTGTTGGGTACGCATGGCGGTCTGAATGTATATCTGAAAAAAGGGCCTTACGGATTCTATGTCCAGCTTGGCGAAGATGCGACGGCAACAACAGAAAAACCGAAACGGATAGCCTTGCCAAAGTTTTTAAATCCGGAAAATGTAACGTTTGAACAGGCCGACACGCTGGTTAGTCTGCCTAAGGATTTGGGTAACGGAATAACGGTTAATATTGGTAAGTTCGGGCAATATATTAAACAAGGGCTAAAATCCAAATCTCTAACGGGAAATGACAATATTTTCAATATTACCAAAGAACGTGCAGAAGAACTTTTGCAGGGAGCCGTTGCCAAGCCGGAGGCCAAGGTGCTTGGGCAGCATCCAAAGTTAAAGGCAGATATTTTGCTGGCTGCCGGGCGTTATGGGCCATATATCAAATGCGGCAAAAACAATTATCGGATTCCCAATGAGCTTAAAGGAAAAGAACTTACCTTTGAAGATGCGCAGAAAATCATTGATGGCGCGAGCGCAAAGTAAATCTCTAAAAGCAGTAAAGCTTATAACTTATTTTCGTTAAGTTAAAAAAGGGCGCCGTCTGGCGTCCTTTTTGCAACCCGAATAATCATACACGAATAATCCTCTTGACTAACCGGATATTTTTGCTACCTTAAAAGTAACACGATTAAAAATTTAGTCGTGCCAGAGTCAGAGATGGCTCGGAGTCTTAGAAAACACTGTCGTTAGTAGCAGTGCGTGATATAGCATCGTTTTCACCCTACGCTGCCTTCAAGGGATATATCAATCAATTTTGCTGCTTCAATAGCAAATTCCATCGGCAGTTTTTGCATAACTTCTTTGCAAAAGCCGTTTACAATCAGGCTGACGGCGTCTTCCTCGGACAGGCCTCGCTGCTTGCAATAAAACAGTTGTTCCTCGCTTATTTTGGATGTTGTTGCTTCGTGTTCCAAAATGGCAGATTTGTTGCTGTTTTCAATATAAGGAACCGTATGCGAACCGCAAGTCTTGCCGATAAGCAGGCTATCGCATTGGGAATAGTTGCGTGCATTGTCGGCATTGCGCCCGACTTTGACCAAACCGCGGTATGTTTGGTTTGAATAACCGGCAGAAATGCCTTTTGAAATAATTTTGGAACTTGTATTTTTTCCTAAATGGATCATTTTGGTTCCCGTATCGGCCTGTTGGCGGTTATTGGTAATGGCAACGGAATAAAATTCGCCTTTTGAATTATCTCCCTTTAGCACGCAGGAGGGGTATTTCCAGGTAATGGCCGAGCCTGTTTCAACCTGTGTCCAAGAAACTTTTGCATTGTCTCCGTCACACAAAGCGCGTTTTGTTACGAAATTATAGACGCCGCCTTTGCCGTCTTTATCGCCAGGATACCAGTTTTGCACGGTAGAGTATTTAACTTCTGCATCTTTATGGACAATAATTTCAACAATGGCGGCATGTAATTGGTTTTCATCGCGCTGAGGCGCCGTGCAGCCTTCCAGATAAGAAACATAACTACCTTCATCCGCTACAATGAGCGTCCTTTCAAATTGTCCCGTATTCCGGGCATTGATACGAAAATAAGTAGAAAGTTCCATCGGGCATCTGGTGCCTTTGGGAATATAAACAAACGACCCATCCGTAAAAACGGCAGAATTTAGGGCGGCAAAAAAATTATCCGTATAAGGAACGACGGAACCGAGATATTTTTTCACTAATTCCGGATATTCTTTAACAGCTTCCGAAATAGAACAAAAAATGATGCCTTGTTTTTTTAGTTGCGCTTTGTATGTGGTAGCAACTGATACGCTGTCAAAAACCGCATCAACGGCGACAACTCCGGCCAAGACCTTTTGTTCCTCAAGGGGAATACCGAGCCTGTTATATGTATCTAAAAGTTTAGGATCAACATCATCAAGGCTCTTGGGTTTGGTATGCTGTTTTGGAGCCGAATAGTAGTATAAATCTTGATAATCAATAGGATCATAAGAAAGTTTGGCCCAGGTCGGTTCAGACATTGTCAACCATTGCCGGTAAGCCTTAAGCCGAAAATCTAAAAGCCAGGCAGGCTCTTCTTTTTTTTGAGAAATAAGCCTGATGATATCTTCGTTTAGGCCCTTGGGCGCTATGTCGTTTTCTATATCGGTTATAAAGCCGAATTTATATTTATCGCCGCTTTCGTCAATAATGTTTGGACGAGTGTTCATTATAAACCTTCCTTACCATAGCGTATGAAATTGGATAACAACTTTCACATTTGTTTATGGTATAAATTAAGCACAAGCAAAAATCAAGTGATGTTTAAAGCCAAATTTAACGATTATTTAGGTATTTTAAATGTAAATTATGAATATCATCAAGGGAAAAATAATGAAAAAAACATGGATGACATTGTTGTTATTGCCTCTGTTGGCGGGATGTTATGCCCGCAGCAGCGGTATACCCTTGTTTAACAGTTATGGCTACAATTACACGCCGGGCAATGTTATCGTTCAAAAAGGAGATACCCTTTACAGCCTCTCTCGCAAATATCAGGTTCCGCTTCGGGGAATGATTGAAGAAAATAATCTGTCAGCCCCTTATGCTTTAAGCATAGGCCAGACTTTGCGCCTTCCCAAACGTCAAACGCATATTGTTGCCAAAGGGGATACATTGTACAGTATCTCTAAAAAATACAATGTGGATATGACGTCTTTAAGCCGCTTAAATGACCTGGAGGAGCCTTATACCATAAGTGTTGGGCAGGCGTTGGCGCTCCCTGGGAGCCTGGCCGTAAAGGAAACGGCTTCATATCAGATTTCTTCTTCGGACCATGGTGGAACATCAAGCTATAGCTATACAAAAGCAACAAAAAAAGCTTCAGAAAAAGTTGCAACGAAAAAAACAGCGTCGGCTGCAAAAAAAGTAACGGCGGCTAAAAACTCATCGTCAAAGGCTAAATCAAAAACAATTGCTAAAAAATCTCCGCGCAAACAAGTTTCAACATACCGCAAAAGCAAGTTTATCTGGCCGGTAAAAGGAACTGTCGTTTCTAATTTCGGCATTGTCGGCAAAGGGCGGCGCAATGATGGAATAAATATAAAGGCAGCCATCGGAACCAACGTAAAAGCGGCAGACAAAGGGGTAGTGGCTTATGCGGGAAATGAATTGAAAGGGTTTGGCAATTTAGTTTTAATCAAGCACAGTGACGGCTATATAACGGCATATGCACATAATCAACAGTTATTTGTAAAAAAAGGTCAAAAAGTTTTGCGGGGTGAAAAAATAGCAACGGTAGGAAGTACCGGCAGCGTCAATTCGCCTCAACTTCATTTTGAGGTTCGGGCCGGCAAAAAGGCTGTCAATCCGCGCCAATATCTGCCGTAAAAAGTCAAAACAAACATTTTGTGCCGAAAATAATTAAATTTTCGTTGTGAATCTTTGCGTTTTGGGTTGTACGACTGAATTTTTAAGTTTAATATCTTCTCCGAGAAAATAATTTTTTACGGAGAAAATAATGTTCATAGCAGAAGCTTTTGCTGCAACGGGAACGGCCGCCGCAGCAGCGGAACCAAGCCCGATGATAGGCTTTCTTCTTCAATTGATACTTGTCTTTGCTATCTTTTATTTTTTACTTATTCGTCCCCAGCAAAAAAAGATGAAAGAACACGAAGATACGTTAAATGCGATTAAGCCAAAAGATGAAATAATAACCGGTGGCGGAATGTATGCAAAAGTCGTTAAAGCAGATGGCGATGTCTTAACGGTTAAAATTGCGGAAGGGGTGGAGGTTAAAATATCCCGCTCCAGCGTGAGAGACGTAGTTTCTGAAAATAAATAATGGATATAAGAGAGAAGACGAATGTATAAACTATCATTACAAAGAGTAATCATGATTTTGGCAATATGTTTGATAGGCATATTCTATGCCGTGCCAAACTTTGTCAAAGATGCAAAAACAACTCTGCCTTCGTGGTGGCAGCCGGTAAATTTGGGGCTTGACCTGCAAGGGGGCTCCAGCTTGTTATTGGAAGTGGACATCAATACGGCATTAAAAGATCGTATGCAGTCATTGGAAGATTCTGCACGTGCGGCATTAAAAGACGCCAGAATTCGTTATCAAAAAATAACATCCAGTGAAGAAGGACTGAAAATCAAAATAGAAAATGCCAATTCTCGTTCAAAAGCAATAATTCCGTTAAGAAAAATGGATGATGGCTTAAAAGTGACGGATGATGGAAAAGATACATTGACTGTTATGTATGATGAGCCTGCTTTAAATGAAATCAAAAGAAAGTTGGTTGACCAGTCTATTGAAATCGTGCGTAAGCGTATTGATGAATACGGTACAAACGAACCGATAATCCAGAGCCAGGGATATGGCCGTATTTTGGTTCAGCTTCCCGGAATACAAAATCCTGAAGATGTAAAAGTTTTGCTTGGTAAAACAGCAAAAATGACATTTCATTTGGTAGACAGTTCAACAACGGTTGCCGAAGCCAAACGCGGAAAGTTAAAGAGCTCATCCAGAATAATTCGCGGCATAGAGGGCGAGCAGTATGTAATTGTGCGTAAGCCGGCCGTCGGAGGTGAAACTTTAACAGATGCTGGCGTTTCTTTCCAGGATGGGGCTCCTGCCGTTAGCTTCAAGTTTAATAATTTGGGAGCTAAAAAATTTGGCGAAGTAACCAAGAATAATATTGGCGAACAGCTGGCAATCGTTTTGGATAATGAGGTCATCTCAGCTCCGACAATCCAATCAGCCATTACCGGCGGTTCGGGGGTAATTACCGGTAATTACACTTCCGAAAGTGCTCAGGAATTAGCGCTGTTACTGCGTTCTGGCGCGTTGCCGGCCCCGTTGAATATTTTGGAAGAACGGACGGTTGGTGCCGGTTTGGGTGCAGATTCTATTGAAGCGGGTGTTTTTGCATCTATTATTGGCTTTATCGGTGTTGTTGTCTTTTTGGTTTTGGCTTACGGCTTGTTTGGTTTATTTACGACAATCACGGTATTTTTGAATTTATTCTTGATACTCGGAGCCTTGAGCTTAATCAATGCAACGCTGACGTTGCCTGGTATTGCTGGTATTATCTTGACGATTGGCATGGCTGTTGATGCAAACGTTTTGATTTTTGAGCGTATGCGAGAAGAAGTCAAAAACGGCAGATCAATAAAAGATTCAATGGATAGCGGCTTTTCTATTGCCTGGGGTACAATCATTGATTCTAACTTAACAACATTAATCGCCGCCGCTGTTCTGTTTTATTTTGGCAGCGGGCCGGTAAGAGGATTCGCTGTAACCTTGGCAATTGGTATTGCAACATCGCTCTTTACTTCGGTAACGGTTACCAGATTGATTATTACGGCCTGGTTTAATCGTTACAAGCCGAAAACATTGCCAATTTGAGAGATGAGGATAAAAAAATGACTATGTTAAAATGGATAACCAAAGATACCAACATAAATTTTATGAAGGCACGGTATTTTACTTATATTTTGTCTTCCCTGTTGGTTATAATATCTTTCGCCAGTATGTATGTGAAAGGGTTTAATTTCGGTATTGATTTTTCCGGTGGCGTTTTAATAGAAATAAAATCTGAAAAGCCTATAAACGTTGAGGAAATACGTGAAAAATTGCGTCCGGTTAAACTTGGCGAATTAAATCTGCAAACTATCGGTATTGAAGGCAATGAATTGATGATTCGTGCTCTGGCCGAAGATAAAGATGAAGTGGCACAACGTGAAGCTGTTGCCGAAATAAGAAATATTTTAGGCAGTGAATATGAATATCGTCGCGTAGAAACCGTCGGGCCCCAAGTAGGCGATGAACTAAAAATGGCTGGAATTATCGCTTCCGTGCTGGCAATTGCAGCCATCGCCATTTATATATGGGTAAGGTTTGAATGGCAATTTGCATTGGGAGCCCTGCTGGGCCTGTTTCATGATACGGTTATAACGGTAGGATTATTGTCAATATTCGGTTTTGACTTCAGCCTGACAACGGTTGCGGCAATATTAACCCTTGTCGGATATTCGGTAAATGACAAAGTGGTTACCTATGACCGGATTCGCGAAAATCTGAAAAAATACCGGAAAATGCCTCAGGAAGAGTTGATTAACAAAAGTATCAACGATATCTTTTCCCGTACATTATTAACGGGTGTAACTACCTTGATGGCTGTTATTCCGTTGTATTTATGGGGTGGAGATGCTCTGGAGAGCTTTTCCTTTACAATATTGTCCGGGCTGATTATCGGAACTTATTCTTCAATTTATGTTTCGGCCTCAATATTAAATGTATTTGATTTGAGAGCTGTAAACCACAAAGATGAAGAAAATTATTTTGGCTCAATAGGCTAGTGTGGCCAGAATTATAAAAAAAGCTCCCCGTACAGGGAGCTTTTTTGTGTCTGGAAAACCCCGCATTTGATGCGGGGCTCCGTAAAGTTTAAATATAATAAAAGAAAACCTAATGATATAAAAAACGGTTATTTTTTAACTTTTGATTAGATTGAGGCGATGAAACAAATTTACAAAATTCCGGTGTTCCTTCAACGCGTTTAAAAACTTCTTCTGCAAAGGCCATTTTTGCAACATGTGTAATAAATAAAGGGCGTTCCAGTTTTAATTTTCCGAGCGTTTCTTCCAGAGCTTCAAAACTATCATAAATTGTTCCGACAAACATCAGATTTTCTTTAAGCCGGTCCTTGCTTTGTTTTACCATTGTTCACCTCTTCAAAATATAAAAACAACAACAGCAACGTATAAGCATATAAACAAATTTAAAGCTCTAAAAAAAGCTATATTGACATAAAAAATAAATAATGGTTAGCGAGTCTAGATAATCACGCGCTGATTTGAAAAGGATGATTTTTGAGTTTGTACTTTTTTTATAACGGGAACAAAGTGTCTTTTATGCCAATCATCGGCCACTAGTTGAACCAATTGGCTGTCCATATCAGGGTCATCGGCAAAATTAAGTCGATTCGCGAGGTCAAAGATTACATAATTTGCAACATTTATTTTATGCATGACATCACTCCTTATATTTAGTTGATGTAAATATAAAGATTCATCATGGCAAAATAAAGACTTATAGAACTAATGTCTATGTTCACAAGATGATTATAGCTCTGGACAGCCTGAATCTAAAACAAAAGTTTATCCGATAATTTGTTAGGAAAGATTGTTATCAAGCTTTTCTTTCAAAAGTTTATTGACCTTTTCTGGATTCGCTTTGCCTTGTGATTGCTTCATAACCTGTCCGACAAACCAACCGATAAGCGCTGTCTTTCCTGCTTTGTAACTGGCTACGTTATCGGGATTTGCCGTAAGCACCGTATCAATGACGGCTTCAATGGCAGACGTATCTGTAACTTGCTTTAGGCCTTTTTTTTCAACAATATCCTCCGGGTCTTCCGCGGTGTCTGCCATAATTTCAAAAACTTCTTTTGCAATTTTTCCCGAAATAACTTCTTTGGAAATAAGCTCTACCAATTTTCCAAGGTTCTCCGGCGTAACGGGAGAATTGGCAATAGAAAGATTTTTCCTGTTAAGCATAGCAAAAAAATCACCCATCAGCCAGTTGGCAACTTTCTTTGCATCATGCCCTTCGGCTGCTTTTTCAAAAAAGTCGGCAACTTCTTTGTTTTCACAGATGACAGCAGCATCATAAGGTGTCAGCCCGAGCACGTTAATAAATCGCGCTTTCTTTTCATCGGGCAGTTCAATCATTTCTTCTTTTATTTTATTGATAAATTCATCGCTTAAAATAAGCGGTGGCAAATCCGGCTCGGGAAAATAACGATAGTCTTGGGCAAATTCTTTTTTGCGCAATGGCTTGGTGGAACCGGTTTGGGGATCAAACTGACGAGTCTCTTGTAAGATTTCTCCGCCGTTTTCATACACCTCGATATGGCGGCGGGCTTCGGATTCTATGGCTTGCATCACAAACTTGACGCTATTGACGTTTTTCATCTCGCAACGCGTTCTTAATTCATTTGAGCCGTAGGGGCGAACAGAAACATTGACGTCGCATCGCATGGCTCCTTCGTCCATATTGCCATCACAGGTTCCCAAATATCTCACAATTGACCGCAATTTTCTTAAAAAAGCTCCGGCCTCTGCAGGATTTCTGAAGTCCGGCTTGGTAACGATTTCCATTAAACCGACACCGGCTCTGTTCAAGTCGATAAAACTTTTATGCGGGTCTAAATCATGAATGGATTTTCCTGCATCTTGCTCAATATGCATCCGTTCAATACGGATTCTTTTGCTGCTGCCATCCTCCAAATCTATATCAATAAAACCCTCGCCGACAATGGGGTATTGAAACTGAGTAATTTGGTACCCTTGAGGCAAATCAGCATAAAAATAATTTTTACGGGAAAACTCGGAATATTTGTTTATCGTTGCATTAAGCCCGAAACCTGTTTTAATAGCCTGGTGAACACATTCGGCATTAAGCGTAGGCAACATCCCCGGCATGCCGGCATCTACAAAAGATACATTTTCATTGGCATCATCGCCAAACTCCGTTGAGGCATCGCTAAAAATCTTAGATTTTGAGATAATTTGACAATGAATCTCCAGTCCGCAAATAACTTCCCATTTTCCTTTGGGCGTTTCAATAATATACTCAGCCATTTTCTTACATCCTGACAAAATTAGCACACTGTTCCAGCTGGTAGGCTACCTTAAATATGGTTCCTTCATCAAAAGCTCTGCCGATAAGCTGCATACCGAGCGGTAAACCGTTGGAAGACAAACCGATAGGTAAGCTCATTGCTGGTAGGCCTGCTAAATTGACGGAAACCGTAAACACATCGTTTAAATACATGTTAATGGGATTTTCCAACATCTTTTTATCACCGATGGCAAAAGGCTCAATCGGGCTTGTTGGGGTTAAAATAATATCGCATTTTGAAAAAGCCGAGTCAAAATCATTCTTTATTAGTCTACGGACTTTTTGCGCTTTAAGGTAATAAGCATCATAGTAACCGGCAGACAATACATACGTTCCTATAAGGATGCGCCGTTTTACCTCAGCGCCAAAACCGGCAGTTCTGGTATTGATATAAAGCTCATCGAGTCCGTTGCCATCAACACGCACACCATAGCGCACGCCATCATATCTGGCTAAATTTGAAGAAGCTTCGGCCGGCGCAATAACATAATAGGTCGGAAGGGCATATTTTGTATGTGGCAGATGAATCGGAACAATCTCAGCTCCGGCGCTTTTAAGCATTTCCGCGGCTTTGTCCCAATACAATGCAACTTCGGAATTCAAACCGTCAGGCCTGTATTCGGCAGGAATGCCCACTTTAAGCCCCTTAATATCTTGTCCGATAAAAGAGCGAAAATCCGGTACATCTTTCTGTGAAGATGTGGAGTCCTTTAAATCATATCCGGCCATATTGTTTAACAGAATAGCACAATCGGTAACATCTTTGCAAATCGGGCCTGCCTGATCCAGCGATGATGCAAAAGCAATAATGCCATAGCGTGAACAGCGTCCGTATGTCGGCTTTATACCGGTAACGCCGCAAAAAGCCGAAGGTTCGCGAATTGACCCCCCTGTATCTGTTCCGGTTGCCGCTGCACACATCTTTGCCGCTACGGCAGCTGCCGAACCACCGGAAGACCCCCCCGCAACTAAAGGTATATTTTTGCTCCACGGATTGATAACCGGACCGAAACAACTCGTCTCGTTGCTACCGCCCATGGCGAATTCATCCATATTTAATTTGCCTAAAAATATAGCACCCTCATCCAACAGCTTTTGTGTGACTGTTGATTCGTACGGCGGGACAAATTTTCCTAAGATACGGGAACAGGCCGTCGTTTGCATGTCTTTGGTGCAAAATAAATCTTTAATACCTAAAGGAATGCCCTCCAATTGCCGGTTGGTACCGTTAGCGTAATGGTTTTCGGCTTCTTCCGCCTTTTTTATAGCCTGTTCTTCGTCAAAATATACATAAGCATTGTAATGCTGCCCGGCTTTGGCTTTCTCAATATAAGCCCTGACCAGTTCAACAGGAGAAATCTCTTTGTTTTTTAGTTTGATTAAAGCTGTATCTATTGTTAAATCCGTTAAATCATGCATAATTTTACTCCACAACCTTGGGAACAACAAAATATCCGAATTCTTTTGCCGGCGCATTTTTCAGTATGGCGTCGCTCATTTGCCCTGATATAACATTATCTTGGCGCAATGATAAAGCCTCATCATTAACGGAAACAAGAGGTTTAACATTGTCTGTATTTACTTCGTTTAATTCTTCAACCCAAGCTAAAATTTTATTAAATTCTTTTTGGGTGTCTTCAAGCTTATCCTGTTCAACGCATAACCGTGATAAAAAAGCAACTTTCCTTACTGTTTCATTATCAATTGCCATAGATTTTCTCCTTGCAAAATACCGTACTTTTCTACCATATTTTATATCTTTTTCAAGTTTAAAAAACAAAATATGAAACCGCCGAGAGTAAGATATGTGCGGAACAATGTATTTAAACGGTGTATTTAAAGGCTGAGCGCCGGAATAAAGGGCGGAACCCAAATTAAGGTTAATAAAGTAAAATTTTCTGGAAAACAAAATATTTCGTGTTAGCATAAAATAAAGAGGGATTATGATTATAAAAGCATACAAATATATTGAAAAAATCTGGTTTGCCATAAACCAAAAGATTCGTTTTGTTCTTGTCGGCGGCTTTAATACCGTCTTGTCTTTTTTTATTTACTATGCTTTTTTGTATTGGACGGGCGGGCGAGAACAACTGTCTCTGCTTTTGATGAATATGATAAATATCAATGTTTCAATCGTAACGATGCGCTATTATGTTTTTCAGGGTACGGGTAATTTTTGGCGTGAATATGCCAAAGCGTTTTCTTCATATATCGTGCTGTATTTCGTAAACATGGGGCTTTTAGCTTTTTTTGTCGCCATTGTACATATAAAAGATAAATTGCCTGCAGGCTGTTTTCTTCTTGATGTGCCTAATTTGGACAAGGCTGCCGCGCAGTTGTGCTGTGTTATTATTGTAACGGTGTTAACCTTTTTTACGCATAAATATTTTTCTTTTCGCAAATAGCCGGGAATAAATAAAAATCCTAGCATATTTCCAAAAAGCTCTTCATGATTTTCTTTTTGCCGCAGCTGTCAAAAAGCACCTCGCATTTATCGCCGTCAACTTGGGTAATGCGCCCGTAACCGAAAGCAGTATGCCGCACGCGTCTGCCAACCAAGGGCGAAACTTTGGGTGTTTGGTAAAAATAATCGTTTCTCGGATAAGATGAGGCGTTTTCGTCTTCATACATGTCATACGCGGCGTTTTCATAGCTGTCAAAATAACCCTCTCTCTTTTTTCTCTTGGCGGTATTATAACCTTTTGAGTATCCGTCTGAGTACGCAGAAACGGAAGAATAATTCCGTGAAGGGCTTTTGTTTGAATAAGTGTTATCGTATCTATTATAGCGGGATTCTTCCTGTGTCGAAACAGAAGCATATCCGGTATTGTTTACCAGCTCAATGCATTGAGGCGGCAGCTCATTTAAAAAGCGGGAGGGCATATTGCTCTGCCATTGCCCGTATAATTTGCGGTTAAATGCCATTGTAATATATAACAACTTGCGGGCGCGTGTAATTGCAACGTAGGCCAGGCGGCGCTCTTCTTCAATGTTTCCGTCACCGTCCAAACACTTTTGATGCGGAAATAATCCTTCCTCCCATCCCGGAAGAAAAACGGCGTCAAATTCTAAGCCTTTGGCAGCATGCAGAGTGGATATGATAACTTTGTTGGTATTATCATTGTATTCGTTATCAATAACCAGGCTGACGTGTTCCAGAAATTCAGAGAGAGTCGGATAATTGTCTTTGTCGCTCATAACGCTTATCAGTTCTTTTATATTCTCAATACGTCCAGGCGCTTCAACCGATTTGTCCTGTTCCAGCATGGCCATGTAGCCGCTTTCGTCAGCCACTTGTTCTGCAAATTCGCCAAGAGAAACAGCCGCCAGTAAGCGTCGCCACTCTTCTGTCAGTTGGATAAAATGTTCCAGAGCCTGTTTTGTCTTGCCTGTAAAGCAATTTTCTTCAACCATGTTAACCATGGCTTGGTACAAAGGAATCCGGTCTTTTTGTGATTTGTCTCTAAATTTTTCAATTGTCTTTTCTCCGATTCCTCTGGCTGGTTTGTTGATGATTCGCTCAAAAGCCAAATCGTCATTTGGTTGCAAGATTAAGCGAAAATACGCAAGCATGTCCCGGATTTCCGCGCGTTCATAAAATTTCAACCCGCCGACAACTTTATAGGGGATGCCTTCCTTGATAAAGCTCTCTTCAAAAGCGCGTGTCTGCGATGCCGTGCGCACCAAAACGGCCATTTGGTTGTAGGTGTAATCATTATATTTCAAGCGCTGTATTTGCTGGGAAATATATTTGGCTTCATCATCACCGCTATAGGTGCTGACCACCTTGATTTTTTCGTTTTCACAATCGGAAACAGGGCTGTGTTCTGCCACTTTTAATATTTTGCCCAGACGTTTGGTGTTATGGCTGATAACGGCAGAAGCAGCTGCCAATATATTAGCAACGGAGCGGTAATTTCTTTCCAGTCGGATAGTAACGGCTTCCGGGAAATCTTCTGTAAATTTTAAAATATTTTCAATTTCGGCGCCACGCCAGGAGTAGATTGATTGGTCATCATCGCCGACGCAACAAATATTGCGATACTTTTGAGATAAAAGGCGAAGCAGGAGATACTGTGTTACATTAGTATCTTGGTACTCGTCAACCATGATATAATGAAACCGTTCTTGATATTCATCCAACACATTGGCATTCTTCATTAAAATATCAAGCGTATAAAGCAAGATGTCGCCGAAATCAACGCAATTTAATTCTAAAAGCCTTTTTTGATATTCCTTATATATAAAAGCCGTCAGATTAGACTTATAGTCAGTCGTAACTTTGTCAATGGTAAGTCCTTTATCTTTAAGTCTGGAAATTTTTTCCAAAACGGCTTGCGGCGAATATTGTTTTTCATCAATATTGCTGTCTTGTAAAATTTTTTTAATAACCCGTTTTTGGTCATCTTCGCCGAGGATGGTAAAATTAGGCTGCAAACCTGCCAATTCCGGATATTTTCTGAGAATTTTAACACAAATGCTATGAAATGTTCCGAGCCAGACGGAACTGACTGTATCGCCGATAAATTGACGTACACGTTCTTTCATTTCGTTTGCTGCACGATTCGTAAAAGTAACGACCAGGCAATTCCAAGGGCGGACATTGTTATTCTGCAAAATATAGGCTAGCCTGGTGGTTAAAACTTTTGTCTTTCCGGTTCCGGCTCCGGCCAAAACCAGCAACGCCCCCTCGGTTTTCAGTACGGCTTCTTTTTGTTCGGGATTCAAACCGTTCAAAAAAGACGGCACCGGTTTTAAGGCACTGATATTATCATAAACGGGGGCAGCAAGACGCTCGTCGTCATTATCAAAGTCAAAAATGTTATTCATCGCATAAAATTTCTTGTTTTTTGTTTTCCAACACCATATATACTGCTTTATACAGGGTAAATTTCTTAAATAAAAGCGTTTTATGCCTTTTTAGAACAGAAATAAAACATTGGGGGGAATGATGAGCGATATTAGAGAAAAAATCTGCGCGTTGCAAAAATATATGGATAGCCGGATTATCGGACAGAAAGAGTTAATAAAAAAGCTGATGATTACATTGTTAGCCGACGGGCACGTCTTGTTGGAGGGAGCGCCGGGCCTCGCAAAAACAAAAGCAATTAAAACACTTTCGGAATGTATCCAGGCCAATTATAACCGTATTCAGTTCACGCCGGATTTGCTGCCGTCGGATATAACCGGCAGCGATATATATATTGCGGAGAAAGGAGAATTTGAATTTCGCAAAGGTCCGGTATTTGCCAATCTTGTTTTAGCTGATGAAATAAACCGTGCGCCGGCAAAAGTCCAGTCTGCTCTGCTTGAGGCTATGGCCGAGCGCCAAGTCAGCGTGGGCGGCCGGCAATATCGGTTGCCGGAGCTTTTTATGGTGTTGGCAACCCAAAATCCGATAGAACAGGAGGGAACGTATAATCTGCCTGAAGCGCAGCTTGACAGATTCTTGATGTATATTAAAATTGACCAGCCTGATGTAGAAACGGAAAGAAAAATATTAAAATTAGTACGGGCGGAACAAATCGGCGGAAAAGAAAAAGATTCGGCCTGGCTTGAGTTTGTCAACAAAGTCGGGAAAATTTCCATTGAAGATGTTCTTGCTGCACGAAGAGAGGTTTTATCCATGCATGTCAGTGAAAGTATGGAAGAATATCTCGTGCAATTGATTGTTGCAACGAGGCACCCGGAAAAATATGATTCGTCATTAAAAGACAGAATCCTTTATGGTGCCAGCCCCAGGGCGACGATAGCACTGGATAAATGCGCTAAAATTAACGCATGGCTTGAAGGGCGGGATTTTGTAACGCCGGAAGATATTCATGCGGTTGTATATGATATCCTGCGTCATCGTATCATACTAAGCTTTGAGGCTCAGGCCGACGGGATGACAACGGACGATGTTATAACGCTATTGCTAAAGCTTGTGCCGTTGCCGTAAAACAGCGTATTTAAATGAGGTGGGGATATAAGGGGATGTTTTTTAAAAAGAAAAAAGAAGAAGAGAATAAGCTAAAAGGACTGTGCGTAACGGTTGAAGACTTGGTATCTCTTAAAAAATATTTGCCGTATATTCGTCAACGGCACAATAACATAACTTCATATCAGGCCGGAGATATACGTTCCGCTTTTAAGGGAAGGGGAATGGAACTGGAGGAAGTAAGAGCCTACGGATACGGAGATGACGTGCGAGATATAGATTGGCGTGTAACGGCACGCAAAGGTGATGTATACACAAAAATATTCGCAGAAGAAAAAGATCGCGAGGTTTATGCCGTTTTAGATTTATCGCCATATATGTTGTTTGGTACTAAAAAAGAATTAAAATCCGTATCTGCGGCAAAATTAGCAGCGTTGCTGGGGTGGCAGAGCGTTGTGAACAAAGATAGATTTGGCCTGCTGTTATTTAACGGCTACGAAACCCGTTTTTTTAAGCCGCAAAACAATCAACGGAATTTAATGGCGGTTTTTAAAGCAATCGCACACGCCAGCCACGATGTTTTGTATTTAGATAAGCAATCGGATGAGATGAAAGATTTATCTGCACCGTTACAGTTTTTGCAGTACAATCTGAAAAGCAAAGCGCAGATATTCATAATCAGCAGTTTCGGAGATGTCAGCGATTCCACAAAAAAAATATTGGCAACATTAAGCCGTCGGTGTCGTGTATATTGCGTAAATATCTTTGATATTTTGGAAGATGAAGCTCCGGAAGATGGAGAATATGCTGCTGCTTATGATGGGAAAAAGATAATATTTAATACTTTTTCCGATAAATATAAAAAAACATATGCAGGCTATTTTGCAGAAAAGAGAAAAAATATGGAAACTTTTTGTAAACGATGGGGCAGCCATTATCTGGATATTAGGACTGATCGTCCGTTATACCGGCAGCTGAAAATAATTTAAGAGGACTGGTCATGAAAAAAAAGATAACGGTAATCATACTTATTGCTATTATTTTTTTAGCTCTGATATGGGGGTGGCTGCAAAAACAAATAACAATAAGCGTGATTGTCCCTGTTTATAATGCAGAAGCTTATTTGCCGCGTTGTCTGGACAGTATTTTGTCGCAGGACGGTAATTATGAAATTATATTGGTTAACGACGGCTCAACCGACAATTCGGAAAAAATATTACAAACATATGCAGAGCAACATAAAAATATAAAATTGATAAATCAAAGCAACCAAGGCGTTTCGGCAGCGCGTAATGCGGGGATAAACGCCGCCAAAAACGAATACATAACTTTTGTGGACAGCGACGACTGGTTAGAACCTCAAGCTATATCGTCCGCTGTAAAAGTCTTAAAAAAAGATAAGCCGGACATATTGCTGACCGGATTCTATGATGTTTATGATCATGAGTGGGTAAGGCAAACCAAAGGAGAAGCAGCAATGGCAGAGGTTCCGGAAGAAAGCAAATTCCCGACCCGTAATCTGGATAAATTGGCTATTTTTTCTCCGTTTCGCGGAAAAGATGCTTTTAGTGATTTGTTTTATGCAGGAACAGGCGTTCGCGGACAATTTTTTTTGAAAAAGTTTATTAAAGAAAATTCTTTGTCTTTTCCGCTTAATGCCACATGTGGCGAAGATGATGTTTTTGTATACCGGGCGTTTCTGCATAATCCGTTAATTTCCGTAATGGTAACGCCTATATATAATTACCGCAACCGGGTAGACAGTTTGGCAAAGGCAAAAAATGTCATTATGGAAAATCGCAAAACGCTGGCTGTTTTGCAGCAAACGCCTGAATATCAACAAGCCGGCCGCAGAACGCAAATGCTGATAAACGATACATGGTTGTCTTGGACAATTTTAGGAATTAGCAATTTAATGCGCCACGGCGAACCATGGGGAAGCGGGTTTGATGAAGCATATAAGGCCTACAAAACCTTTTCCGTATATAATGCGGAAGAACAAAAATCATGCCGCAATCTGGAAAAGCTGCATCGTCTGTTATCTAAAGGAATAATAAATTTATGAGTTAGTCGGATTCGCGTATGCGTTCAATGTTGGCTCCGACGCCTTTCAATTTTTCTTCAAGTCGCTCATATCCTCTGTCCAGGTGGTAAACTCTGTTGACAATAGTTTCCCCTTCAGCAACCAGGCCGGCCAAAACCAAAGCAAAAGAAGCGCGTAAATCCGTCGCCATAACTGGTGCGCCGGAAAGTTTTTTTACGCCGCGCACAATGGCAGACGCATGGCCGTGAATATTGATGTTAGCTCCCATACGGCACAATTCGGGAACATGCATAAAACGATTCTCCCAAATACTTTCCGTAACAAGAGAAGCTCCGTCGGCAATCGTCATCAAAGCCATAAACTGGGCTTGTAAATCTGTTGGAAATCCGGGGTAATAATCGGTATAAATATCTTCGCCGATAATATGTTTGCCCACTCCGTCAATAATAATGGATGAGTTTTTTTCTTCAACGCCGATTCCCATTTTTTCCAATATACGCAATGGTTGTTGCAAATGTTCGGCTCGGGCGTTGATGAGTTCAATTTTACCATGGGTGATAGCAGCCGCTACGGCATACGAGCCGGCCTCAATTCTGTCCGGAACAACGGAAATTTCGGTTCCATGTAGTTTTTTCACGCCTTCTATGGTTAAAATAGATGTATCTTTACCCTCAATTCGGGCACCCATGCCATTCAATAAATCTATCAAATTGGCAATTTCGGGTTCTTTTGCGGCATTTTCTATTTTTGTAATTCCTTCTGCTAATGCTGCCGCCATCAAAATATTGCAAGTAGCTCCAACGGAGGCTTTGCTGAAAATAATGTGCGAACCATGCAGACCGGACGGCGCATCGGCTACTACATAGCCGTTTTTAATTTCAATATTCGCCCCCATCTGTTCCAAAGATGAGAGGTGGATGTCTATCGGGCGGGCGCCGATGGCGCAGCCGCCGGGCAAGGAAAGCTCTGCATGTTTAAATCGGGAAAGCAGAGGGCCTAAAACATAATAGGAGGCTCTCATTTTTCTAACGAAATCATAAGGAGCGATAAGTTCTTTAATATCATCGGCTCGGTACGAAAAAGCTTTAATAATTTGCGAATCGTGCAATTTTGTGCTTTCGTTGATTTTAACGCCAAGATTCTTCAACAAGCTATTTAAAAATGTTATGTCGGAAAGCTGCGGAACATTTTTAAGAGTGACTTCATCTGATGTTAAAAGAGAAGAACAGACCAGCGGTAAGGCTGCATTTTTGGCTCCGCTGATATAAATTTTCCCGTTTAATTGATTTCCGCCAATAATTTTTATTTTATCCATTTGTTTAGTCCTGTACATCAAAGTTTTTTCTTTTTTAAAAAAGCCAGTTCGGCTTCTTGTTTTTTTCTTTTTTCCAGATTCTTCTTTAAAGCCTTGGATTCTTTCTCAAACCGCTTTGTTTTTGAACTGGAAATAGATTGCGTTGTATTTTTTTTCATCATCACTCCCATAAAATTAATATTTTAATGATAAAACATAATTATATATAAATTATTAAGGAGGTAAAGATAAAAAATAATAGTAAAAACAAATGGATGGATATAAAGGCAAAAAAAAGAAATTTTTTGCTTGCAATAATAAAAATGTATGATATAAACAAAAGACGTAACGAATGATGCGGGTATAGCTCAGGGGTAGAGCGCAACCTTGCCAAGGTTGATGTCGTGGGTCCGAATCCCATTGCCCGCTCCAATTAAGAAAGAGAATAGAAAAACTATTCTCTTTTTTTTATTATACGCTTTATGAAAAATCCGGATTTCCCCGGAAAGATTTATTTTTTTGGGGGGTGAAACTAAGGCTGGCCTCAAACTAAAGGTTATGCATAACAATTAACTTATCAAATGTTATAATGTTAACGAATTTTCAAGATAATCTCATTAAATAAGCCATTATAAATTATTTAACAAAAATAGAGGAAAAGATGGGAATATTTGGAAAAGAAAAACCTGAAAATAAACCGGCTCAGCCAAGCGCGGGGCAGGCACAGTCATCTGTGGATGTACAAGGGAGAACAATCAGAAACAGCAACGCTATGAGTAGCGCAGCCTTGTTGCATAATGAGGCTAAAGCGGTCAAACCGGCATATATGGATGATTTACCGAAAATGGTGAACGATACAAATTTTTCAGATCTCTATGTGACTCCGGATAAAAAGAGTTATATATGGAGTGGAAAAAGCAATAGCGGGTTAAAAGTTGGCAAATTTATTGATATTCAAGAATTTATAAATGCCATAGAAGAAAAATATGATGGGAAAACGAGCAGTTATTCTCTGATATACAAAGGCAGAAATTATCGTATTGAACGCACTATTGCTCTTGAAGGAGAACAATTTTGCGCCCGAAAGATGCCGACGGAAATCCCGGATATTGAAAAACTCGGATTCCCGGTAGGAATCTATCGTCAGCTTGTTTCATTAGCTCCCAAAAGCGGATTGATTTTATTTGCAGGGGCAACGGGAACCGGTAAAAGTACGTCAATTGCCTCGCTGTTAAAAAAATATCTGCAAACAGAAGGAGGGTATGCTTTTACAATTGAAGATCCGATAGAAATGCCATTGGACGGAGTCTATCAAACAGTAAATGGTGATTTGGGGCTTTGTAAACAAACAACGCCGCCGGATGGAGTGTGGGAAGAAGGAATTAAATCAGCCCTGCGTTCAAAACCGCGATACATATATCTTGGGGAAATTCGTTCGGCAGAAGCCGCGGTGGAATTGCTGAGGGCAGCAACGTCTGGACACCTTGTATTGTCAACAATTCACGCAAATAATGTTGGCGATGCGGTTACTGCGGTGGCAAAGTACGCGGCATCAGGGGGAATCAGTGAAGAAATGGCTTTTGAAATGATGGCCAATGGCTTTTTAGCGTGTATACATCAAAATTTAGTTGGCTCGCCTAAAAAACTCCAAGTAGAATCGTTGTTTGCGAATCCGGATATCAATGCAGGGTGTCAGGTAAGGGCAATGATGCGCACGGGCAAGCTTAATCTTGCAACTATCATGGAGTCTCAAAGAACAAAATTAGAAAAAGGCGTTCCTCTTTTTGAGCTATACTAGGGATAGCGAGAAAATTATATAAGGTTTCCAAGCTAAATTGACAATAAGAGCTTTGTAAATGCAAAAGCTCTTATTGTTTTATGGATAATAGCACATTCCATTCTTTTTCCTTAAATCCCACCAAAATGATATTGCTGGCAATAAGCAGGGGGCGCTTAATCAACATGCCGTTACTGCTTAATAGTTGCAGCTTTTCATGACAGTCCATCGCAGGAAGGCGAGTCTTTAGCTGCATAGACTTATACAGTAAACCGCTTGTATTGAAAAATTTATGAATAGGCATACCGGAGCGCTCAATCCAGGCTGTCAGTTCGTCTGCTGTGGGAGTATTTTCTACTATGTGCCTGTCCAGAAAAGGTATATTGTTGTCTTCTAGCCATTTTTTCGCTTTTTGGCAGGTTGTACATTTAGGGTATTCAATAAATAAAACTTTTTTCATTACAGTAACCTCAATCAAGTTGCAATATTAGAATGCTTTGCCGATAGCAAAAAGAAGTCAATAAAAGGATGCGCATTATGCAGGTTTTTGCAAAGATTAAAACAGAAATAGATTTAAAATAAAGCTCTTTATATATTATAAACCATAAAAGGAAAGAATAAGACAATACTAAGCGTGAATAATGTATAAGTAAAAACAGCAATTTAGCAAGTATATGGATAAAAAAAGAGGAAAAAAGGGAAAATTTTTAAAAAAAGGTGTTGACAATCGGAAAAGAGTATCATATAAACCCACTCACCGGCAGGGACGAGGCAAGCAAGAAAGCTTGAGAAGTTGTTGCGGTCAAGAGAGAGCCTGAGGTGAGAGCTGAGGGGTGAGCTGAAGAAGCTGTTATAAGAGATAGTAGATAAGAAGAGAGGATATGTAGGCAGTATATGTAATAAATGTCTACATATCAAAGGAACCTAGAGCAAACTTTGAGAATAGACAGGATGAGAACTCATAAATAA